>JBDHRV010000198.1:0-4777 GCA_039807745.1 Burkholderiales bacterium | reverse complement strand
CGGATCCCGCAGTTGAGGTCGCTGCGAACGATCGTCGAGAGCCCGCTGCTGCCGTCGTTTTTTTACTACCCGACCGCGGCCGAGCTCGACCAGGGCGAGCTCGATCCGTTCAGCGCGAAGACCGCCGACGAGAGCGCGGGCTACGTGATCGGCGCCTTCGCGCGCGAGCAGATGACGGCACTGCCGGGTCGGGTGATTCACTCCGCCAAGTCGTGGCTGGCGCACGCGGGCGTCGACCGCGAAGCGCAGATGCTGCCGTTCGCCTCGGAGGAGATTCCCACCGAGCTCAGACTGTCGCCGGTCGAGGCGAGCTCGGCCTATCTCGGTTACCTCAAGGCGGCCTGGGACCACGCGTTCGCGCGCGAGGACACCGGCAGCGCGTTCGTGGCGCAGCGCATCGTCATCACGGTACCGGCTTCGTTCGACGAAGGCGCGCAACAGCTCACGCGCATGGCGGCGCAGATGGCCGGCTACCCGACCGCGGCCAGGCTACTCGAGGAGCCGCAGGCTGCCTTCTATGCCTGGCTCGACGCGCCGTCAGGCACCGCCCGCGCTCCCGGCGCACCGCTGCTCGAATGTCTGCCGGCCATCGCGGCGCAGCCGCAGACCGTGCTCGTGTGCGACGTGGGCGGCGGCACCACCGACTTCAGCCTGTTCCGGATCGCACCGGTGCGCACCGCGGCAGATCGACCCGCGATCGAGCGCATCGCCGTGAGCGACCACCTCCTGCTCGGCGGCGACAACATCGACCTTGCGCTGGCGCACGCGCTCGAGCGGATGCTGAAGCCCGACAGCGACGAGCGACTGTCGCGCAGCCAGTGGAGTCATCTCGTGCCGCAGGCACGTTCGCTGAAGGAGCGTGTCCTCGATGCCGACGGCGATGCGCTCGAAGTCTTCCACGTCGCACTGCCTGGCGACGGCACCAGTCTCTTCGCCGCCGCGCTCGACGCGACCGTGACGCGTGGCGAGATCCGGGACATCGTGCTGGAGGGATTCTTCCCCTCCTGCCCGAGCGACGCAGTGCCGCTCGGACGCAAGTCCGGCCTGCGCGAGATCGGACTTCCGTACGCCGTCGATTCCGCCATCAGTCGGCACCTCGCCGCGTTTCTGGACGGCCGCGAGGTGGATGCAGTGCTTCTTGCCGGCGGCACGCTGCATCCGCGCGCCATTCAGGAGCGCCTGCTCGCCGTCATCGAAGCATGGCAAGATCGGCGGCCGACGCACCTTGCGCTTGGCGACATGAGCCTCGCCATCGCCCAGGGGGCCGCGCGCTTCGCCGCGCTGCCGGAGGGCGCGCACGAGCGCATCCGCGGCGGCTACCCGCATGGCGTGTATCTCGAGGTCGAGCGCGAAGCGGCGGACGCGGCACCGCGGCTGGTCTGCGTGCTGCCGAAGGGTGTCGAGGAAGGCAGTGCGATCGAGCTCACCGCGCCCGCCTTCGACCTGCTCGTCAATCGCCCGGTGCGCTTCGCCGCCTACACCTCGAACCGGCGGCCGGACGATGCGGCAGGCACGCTGGCGCCGCTCGACCCGAATGTCTTCCACCCCCTGCCGACGCTGCAGACGACGCTCATGCTCGATGACGAGCGGTTCAATCCGCGCACGGCGGCAAGGCAGTCGATAGGCGTGCGGGTCGAAGCACGCTTGACCGAGCTCGGCGCGCTGCAGCTCGCGCTGGTCAACCCCGAGTCGGGACGCAGTTGGGAGCTCGCGTTCAACCTGCGCCAGCCGGTCGACGGCAGCGATCCCGCCGCCGAACGGGGCAAGCGCGACTCGCCCGGGGTCCGGCCGGAGGCGATCGAGGCTGCGGGCGCCCACTGCGCGCTCTTCTTCGGAGGCAAGCAGTCGCTCGATGCCTCGCACAAGGCGAAATCGCTGGTGCGCGATCTGGAGCGCATCCTGGGCCAGGAGCGTCACCGCTGGAACGTGCCCCTGCTGCGAGCACTATGGCCGGCGATTCATCCCGGCATCACGCGGCGCGGTCGCTCGCTCGCGCACGAGAATGCCTGGCTCTATCTGGCGGGCTTCGTGTTGCGGCCGGGCTATGGAACGGATCTCGACCATTGGCGCGTCATGCAATTGTGGGAGTGCTTCGATCTCGGCCTCGTGCACAAGAAGGAGAAGAGCGCGCAGTCGAACTGGTGGATGATGTGGCGCCGCGCCGCGGGCGGCATCCCCGCCGCGGAGCAGGAACGACTGTTCGCCGCCGCGCTGCCCCATCTCAAACGCTCCGCGGCGGAGTTCGTCGAAGGCACGCGTCTGCTCGGCAGCCTGGAGCGCGTCGAGCAAGCGCACAAGGTGGAGCTCGCCGAATGGCTGCTGGATCTGGTTCGGCGCGGCAAGGCGATCAACCAGTCGCACGTCTTCTGGGCGCTGGCGCGGGTGCTCGGCAGAGTACCGCTTTACACCTTTGCGGACACGGTCGTGTCCCCGTCGGTAGTGGAACACTGCTTTGCGCGGGTCGAACCGCTCGACTGGAGCGAGCCGCAGCTGCGGCCGCTGGCAGCCGTGTTCGCCGCGGCGTGCCGGCGTACCGACGAGCGACTGCTCGACATCGACGACGGGCTACGTCCGCGCGTGGTCGAGAAGCTCAGGCAGGCGGGTGCGAAAGACGAACTGATTCAGGGCGTGCTGGAGTACCGCGAGGTGTCGACTGCCGATCGTAACGATCTCTTCGGCGAGCAGTTGCCGGCGGGGCTGCGGCTGGCGTAGGCGCGAAGCGGGCAGCTGCCAGCGCACTGTCTGCTGTCTGGAAATACCGGAAACGCTGATCCCAACGCTTGCCTTGACGACTCTTGCTGCCGCTCGAGCCGCATGCGATATTGCCGCACGATCGCGACAACAGGCTTTCCGCTCATGCCATGAACAAGAAGCGGGTGTACGTATCCTCCACCTATGTGGATCTCGTCGAACACCGAAAAGCAGTGAAGGTCGCGCTGGAGCGCGCCCAGTACGACGTGGAATGCATGGAGAAGTACCCGGCCTTCGACGAGCGCCCACAGGACAAGTGCCTGGAGGACGTTGCGCAATGCGACTACTACGTGTTGATACTCGCTCTACGCTACGGGTTTTGCCCGCCGAAGGACAATCCGAAGAAGCTTTCGATCACGCAGCTGGAATACGAACGAGCCGTGCGTGAGGGCAAACCGTGCTTCGCCTTCATGCTGGACGGCGAGCATCCGTGGCCGCCCAAGTGGATCGATACCCACGCACTGAAGCTATCGTCGAAGATCGGGAAGTTCCGCCAGCAGGCTGGGCTTAAGCATGGGACGGCGCTATTTACGACACCGGAAACGATCGTCAACGCTGTGCACGAGGCGCTACGCAACCATGAACTGCGGACCGGTACGAACGACCGCTCCTCGAACGCGTTGATTCGCGCGGGATACCTCGATTGGCTTCGACGCGAGTGTGAGAGCGTCGACCTGCTCGGGCTGGATCCCAAGGAAACGGCAAACGTGCGGCTCGGACAGGTCTACGTTCCTGCGCTTACCGCGGCGAAAGTCGACGACAAGCGCGATTCGGAAAAGGGGTCCTTCGGCCGTGAGCGACAGCACGATCTGCTGCTTCACCGCCTGGGCGAGGAATCGCTCTATGTCCCGGGTGCACCTGGCGCCGGAAAATCCACGTTCTGCCGCTGGCTGGCATTGACGGTTGCCACCGGTTCCCTCCCGGACCATCCGATCGGAGCACCCGAGGAGTTCGAGGAAGTACTCCCTGACTCGCTGCGCAGCCGCTTCCCCTTCCTCTGCCGCCTGCGCGAGTGGGCCGGTCAACCCGCCTGCCTTGCCGGGAACGGCCATTGGACACGTGCCCAGCTCGAAGAGGCGCTCGCGTGCTGGCTGGCTGCGACGACGCCTGGGGGCCTCACGCCGGAGGTGTGGCGGGAAGAGGTGGCGGAGGGCCATTGTCTGCTCATCCTGGATGGCGTGGACGAGGTTCCGGAAATGCTCGGCCCGCACCGGCCTCGTCTCAACCTGTTGACCGGGCTTGCCGACGCATTGCCCGAATGGCTCAGGGCGGGCAACCGTGTGCTCCTCACCAGCCGCCCCTACGGCCTCACGGCGACCGATCGCCAACGCCTCGGCCTGCGAGAGCTGACCTTATCAGAGCTGCCACGTCCCCTGCAGGAAACCTTCATTCGCCGCTGGTATGCGGCGGCCGACCCGCGTCGCGACGAAGAAAAGGCGAGCGGCCTCATTGCGCACCTCGACGAGCGAACCGACCTCGACCAGCTGCGCGCGAACCCGATGCTGCTCACGGCGCTTTGCGTCAAATACGATGAGGGCCAGCGGCTGCCCAGGGATTTCTACCGCCTCTACGACACCGTGGTGGACCAGGTGCTGCACAAACGCTACCTCAGCGAGAACGAGCGCGACCGGGCACGGCTGCGCCTCGCCGCGGTAGCGCTCGGAATGCATCGAGGCACGAAGGAGCGACCGCGAACCAGCCCCGAAGCGAGCATCGACGAAATCGACCGCATCCTCGCCGCGCTCTCGCAAAGCGACAGCACCACCGAGGGCGGTGCTATAGACGCGGCCGAACGGCGGGAGGACCTCCTGTCCAATTCGGGGCTGCTGCTGCCCCGCGCCAACAGGCGTGCCTCCTTCTACCACCTGAGCTTCCAGGAGTTCTTCGCCGCCGTGCGGCTGCGGCATCTCCGCGAGAAGCCGCAGGACTTGCTCGCACGTCACGCCGCGACCCCCAGATGGCGCCGCACTCTCACCTTTCTGTTCTGCGCCATCGCCGACCAGGAATCGCCGGAGAGCGCCGTGGA
>JBDHRV010000033.1:0-28076 GCA_039807745.1 Burkholderiales bacterium | reverse complement strand
GCGATCCGTAACGCCTTTCTCGCCGACGAGAGCGACACGGTCGCACGCCTGCTGCCGCTCGCGGCCTTCTCCGCCGACGCTTCGACCCGCGTCCTGGCGCGCGCCCGCAGCTGGGTCGAGGCGGTGCGCGCGCGCCGGGCGCATATTGTCGGCATGGAATCGTTCCTGCGGGAATACGACCTCTCGACGCAGGAAGGCGTGCTGCTCATGTGCGTGGCCGAGGCGCTCCTGCGCATTCCCGACGCGGCGACCGCGGACCGCCTGATTCGCGACAAGCTCGCGCGCGGCGACTGGCAGAAGCACCTCGACCGCGGTGGCTCGATGCTCGTCAATGCGTCGACCTGGGGCCTGATGCTGACCGGCAAGTTGACGCGGATCGATGCCGACGCGGCGCGCGACCCCGCGGCGTGGTACGAGCGGGTCGTGGCGCGTGCCGGCGAGCCGGTCGTGCGCCTCGCGCTGCGCCAGGCGATGGGGCTCATGGCCGAGCAGTTCGTGATGGGGCGCACCATCGCCGAGGCGCTCGAGCGCAGCTGCGCTCCCGCGAGCGCGCGGTTTCGCTACTCGTTCGACATGCTCGGCGAGTCGGCGCTGACCGCGGCCGATGCGAGGCGCTATTGCGCAGCCTACGCCGCGGCGATCGCGGCCATTGCCGCGGCGCGCTCCAACGATGTCGACGTCTTCGCCCAGCCTTCGATCTCGGTGAAGCTGTCGGCCCTGCATGCGCGCTACGAGCCCGCGCAGAGCGCTCGTGTGCTGGCCGAGCTCGTCCCCGCACTGATCGATCTCGCGCGCATCGCCGCGCAAGGCGGCATCGGACTCACGGTGGATGCCGAGGAAGCCGAGCGGCTCGAGCTTTCGCTGGAGGTCTTCGCCCGCGTCCGTCGCGACCGATCGCTCGCTGGCTGGCAAGGGCTCGGACTTGCGGTGCAGGCGTATCAGAAGCGCGCGTTGCCGGTGCTCGACTGGCTCGCCGCGCTCGCGGCCGAGGCCGGTCACCGGCTGCCGGTGCGGCTCGTGAAGGGTGCGTACTGGGACACCGAGATCAAGCGCGCCCAGGTGCAGGGCCTTGCCGGCTACCCGGTGTTCACGCGCAAGGCACACACGGACGTCGCGTATCTCGCCTGCGCGCGGCGCGTCATCGCGGCGCACGCACGGCTCTACCCGATGTTCGCGACACACAACGCGCACACCGCGGCGGCCATCGTCGAGTACGCAGCCGAGCGCTCGCTGCGGCACGACGCGTTCGAGTTCCAGCGCCTCTTCGGCATGGGCGAGAGCCTGTACGAAGAGATCGTGCCGCCTGCCAAGCTCGGCATCGCCTGCCGCGTCTACGCGCCGGTGGGGAGCCACGAGGATCTGCTGCCGTATCTCGTACGCCGGCTGTTGGAGAACGGCGCCAACACTTCTTTTGTGAACCGCATCGCCCACTCGGACGTACCGATCGAGGAGATAGTCGCCGACCCGGTGGCGCGTGTCCGCGCGCGCGGCCCGAGCCCGAACCCTGCGCTGCCGCGGCCGCGCGACCTGTTCCTGCCTGAGCGGTTCAACTCGCGGGGCGCGAGTGTCGCCGATCAGCTGGAGATGGCGGTGCTCGACGCCGCGTTCGCCGAGCGAGAGAACGTGCGCTGGGAAGCAATGCCCGTGGTCGGCGGCGAAAGGATCGGCGGCCGCGCGCGCATGGTCGTCGATCCCGCGGACCATCGGCGCGCGATCGGCAGCGTCGTGGATGCCGATGTCACGCACGTCGATGTGGCGATGTCCCGCGCCCTGGCGGCGCAACCGGCCTGGGACGCCGCTGGCGGTCCCGCGCGCGCGGCCGTGCTCGAACGGGCGGCGGATCTCATCGAGGACGCTCGCGACGAGTTCGTGGTGCTGCTCGCGCGCGAAGCGGGCAAGACGCGCGCCGCCGCCATCACCGAAGTGCGCGAGGCAGCCGACTTCTGCCGCTACTACGCGGCGAGCGCACGGCGGCAGTTCGCGGCCGAGCAGTCACTCCCGTCGCCCACCGGGGAATCCAACGCGCTCGCGCTGCACGGGCGCGGCGTCTTCGTCTGCATCAGTCCGTGGAACTTCCCGCTCGCGATCTTCACCGGCCAGATCGCTGCCGCGCTCGCGGCGGGCAATGCCGCCATCGCCAAGCCGGCCGAGCAGGCCCCGCTCGTGGCGTATCGCGCGATCCAGCTCTTGTTGGCGGCCGGCGTGCCGCCAGACGTGCTCGCGTTCCTGCCCGGCAGCGGCGAGAGCGTCGGTGCAGCGCTCGTCGCCGACCCGCGCGCGGCCGGCGTTGCCTTCACGGGCTCGACCGAGGTCGCGCGGTCGATCAACGCATCGCTCGCACGCCGCGACATGATCGTGCCGCTGATCGCCGAGACCGGCGGCCAGAACGCGATGATTGCGGACAGCTCCGCGCTGCCCGAGCAGGTCGTGGTCGACGCGCTGGCCTCGGCATTCGACAGCGCCGGCCAGCGCTGCTCCGCCCTGCGCGTGCTCTTCGTGCAGGACGAGGTCGCGCCGCGCCTGATGGCGCTCCTGCAGGGCGCGATGGACGAGCTCTCGGTCGGCGATCCGGCGCTGCTCGCGACCGACGTCGGTCCGGTGATCGATGCGGACGCGCGCGACGCGCTCGAGGCGCACGTGGCGGCAATGGCTGCCGCGGGCCGCAAGTGTCACCGCGTCGCGCTGCCGGAGGCCTGCCGTCACGGCACTTTCGTCGCGCCGACGCTGATCGAGCTCGATCGTATCGACCGGCTCGATCACGAGGTCTTCGGCCCCGTGCTGCACGTGGTGCCCTACCGCGCCGAAGCGCTCGACGCCGTCGTCGACAGCATCAACGCGACCGGCTACGGACTCACCCTCGGCATCCACAGCCGCATCGACGAAACCGTGCGGCGGATCGTCGCCCGGGCGCGGGTCGGCAATGTCTATGTCAACCGCAACATGATCGGCGCGGTCGTCGGCGTGCAGCCGTTCGGGGGTGAGGGCCGATCGGGCACCGGCCCGAAAGCCGGCGGCCCGCACTATCTCTTGCGCTTTGCCGTCGAGCGCACGCTGTCGATCAACACCGCGGCTGCCGGCGGGGACGCGACGTTGCTCGCGCAGGGGATGGTTAGCTGAGCGCGAAGCGCGGTCGGCGCAGCGCTCTTTTTGCCTTCTGGATCGCTCTTTTCGCTGGCAGCACGAGACGCATGGCGCCGATAGGCTGGTTGATCGGCCAGTCGAGGAGTTCAGGCCATTCGCGCGCGACGATGTCCCGCGACAAGCGCCCTGAGCGCCGATAGGGTGCAGGCAACGTGAGCATGCGTTCCACGACGCGACGGTGACACAGCGGGAAGATCGGGAATCCAGGACTGGACTCGGCATAAGGCAACACTCCGGCCCAGCCTCCCATGTCCTGCTCGACGAAGAAGAGATCGAGAACCTGCAACGCGTTTGCCGCCGGCACCGATTCGAGCCAGGCACGCGTGACCGCCAACGTCTCCTCTTCCACCGGGCACGCGCAGAGGTCGAGCAGCCTTTCCGGCGTGATCACCGTCGTCTCGCTGTCGTCGTCACGCCAGTAATAGCCGCGTGCCACTTCTCCCGCCTGCCCGCCGAGCACCGCGTGCCCACCCGGCAGACGCTTGTACATGGTGGCGCATTGCCAACCCCGGATCTCACTGGTCGAGTAGGCGATCTGAAACATCCACTCCGCGAGGTCGTCGTCGGTCGCCTTTTGCATCGGCAGGACCAGGTATCGCAACCGGAACCGTTTCGCGATGCGCCGCGCCGTATCGCAGTCGATGGTCGAATTCTTGTCGCCAATGGCGCGCGTGAAGAGCTCCACCCGGTCGGCCACTCCGCGCGCACACGCGAGCAGCATGCGCGAGTCGAGGCCGGCGGTGAGCGGCAGATAAGTCGGCACGGCGCCCACCACACCGGCGATCTGCCGCTTCACGACGCTCGCGATCTCCGCCACCGCCTCTTCCACGGCGTGCGTTTCCACCAGAGGCCCCTTCGGCCAGTGGCGCTTCGTTCGCCAGTCGCGCAGATCCAGATAGTGATTCGGAAGAATGCGGTCGACCCCGTGCCGCGGGGTCAGTGTGAAGGGATACATGCTCTCCGTGTACGGAATCCCGATGGCGCGAGCGAGCTCCATACGATCTCGGGAGTGCTCGTCGTAAGGGATCAGATTCGAAGTGGACGCCACGATGCGCCGGTGCGCGCAGTAGACCGCCGAGAGCGATCCGCAAGGATCCACATAGAAGCGTGGCGACTGACCATCGAGCAGGGCCGCGGCGAACCGGCCGCCGAACGAATAGACGAACGTCTCGAACGCTTCGGGTGATGCGAGTGCCGGGGCGGGAACAACGAGCGATTCGCCGGGATCGAGAAGTCTGCCTGCCTCGTCGATCGGATACCCCAGCATCCAGCCGATCGTCCGCACGTCGTCGTCGATCAACCGTATCGCCGGCAGCGCAGGGTGGTGGGCCAGGCACCACGGGCCGACGTGGTCCGACAGCCATCCCGCTGGCGAGACACTCCGATCCGTACTGAGGACGAACTGACCGACCAGCCGCGAATTGCCGTACTTGGTTTCACCCGCCGCGGCCGCGGGTGCCAGGCGCAGATCCATCAGCGCCGCCGCCGGAAGAAGCGCGATACCTCGTGCAGCGATCCGCGCGCGAACACGAACGCGAGCGCAGCGTAGGTCGCGGCACCGATCCCGCCGAGCACGAGGAGCTCGATTACGGCGGCGGTACTCGACGGCAGTGCCGACCGGCAGCCGACGACCACGAGCGCCATCACCGCGGCAAATGCCATCGGGGTCAGGAGGGCGCGCAGGAACTGCTCCGTGCCCCTTCCCAGGACGCGCAGCACCACGCTGAAGGCGATGACCGCCGTGACCGCCGACGCCACCAGATGCCCTGCCGCGACGCCCTCCACCCCCCACCGCAAACCGATGACGAACGCCGGAACCTGCAGGACGACGCCCACGATGCCGAGATAGAAAAGATAGTTAGTGCGCCCGCGAGCCATCAGCACGGACCCGGTCGTGCACGTGAGCGAACTCACGAAGCCCACTGCAGCAAGCCACATCAGGACATCGCTCATCGCGAGCCACTTGCTGCCCAGCACGACCGCGATGAAGGACTCGCGCAGCACGATCAATCCCGTCATCATCGGTGCGGTGACGAAGGCGATCAGCGCCAGTGTTCTCAGATACAGGTCCGCCATTTCTTCCGGCACGTCCTGCTGGCGGCTCATCACCGGAAAGAGCGCACGCGATGCGACGAAGGTCAGATTGTTTACGGGGAAATCGACAATCCTGTACCCGAGCGAGTAGAGACCCAGGCTGTCCGCCCCCAGAAAACGGCCTATGATCATGGTGTCGGCGTTGAGTGAAAAATAGTTGACCAGGTTGAAGCCCACCAGATAGTCACTGAACTGCCGGATGCCGCGGAACTCGTGCCGGCTCCAGAGCCGTCGCAGTTGGAGCGGGACAGCAAGCCAGAATTGCGCGGATGATACCAGCGCTACGGTCAGGGAATTGAGCGCGAGGCTGTAGGCGCCCGCTCCCAGATAGGCCGCGGTGACTCCGACCGCCAACCCCGACACGGCGGACACTGCCGCGATCCGGGCGAGGATCGGAAAGCGCGAATCGCGCTCGAGCAGTGCCTGGTGCACCGTCGTCGCGCCGGCCACGGGAAATGTCACCGCCAGCAGCCACAGGATGCCCGTGACACCCGGGGCCTCGAACGCGAGCGCTGCGAGCGGCGCCAGAACCACCACAGCCACACCCAGCACCAGGCCGACCCCGGAGGTGAACCAGAACGACGTGAGGATGGTCTCGTCATTCAGGGCTTCTCTCTGGATCAGCGCCTGCGACATCCCCATGTCGCGGACGAGGTTGGCAAGGTTCGTCACGACCATCGCCATGGCCACCAGTCCGTAGTCTTGCGGCATCAGCAGCCGCGACAGCCAGGTGAGGCTCAGCAGTTGAACACCGACGGAGATCACACGTGACACCGCGAGCCAGCGTGCGTTTGATACCACGCGACCGCGCATGGCCCTCTCGCCGGCAAGGGGGTTCGTCCGTCCTTCAGGCACAGTTGTCGACTTCGATTTCACGTGTTTGGGCAGTTTATCTGGATGTTATGAAGGTCACCGCAAGTCCGCCAAAGCCAGTAAATACAGGGCTTTCAGGGGAATCGCGGCGGATTGTCTGTCGTCGTGCAGCGACAGCAGATGATGACAGAAACACTTGCAACGCAGTGTCAGGCAGTTAACAATCAACCGCAAATCCGCTGGATGTGCTGCCATTCGCCGATTCGCTCAATGGATCGCATCGCCGTAATGATCCACGATCCACACCCTTCACGAGAAGCGTCGCAATGCCTGAAGTGTTTGCAGTGATCGTCAACTACAACGGTGCGCCCTGGCTCCAGAGCTGCCTCGAGAGCCTGCGCCGGAGCGATCATCCGGTAAGGATCATCGTCGTCGACAACGCATCGCGCGACGACAGTATTGCGATCGCGCGCGCAATGGATGGCGTCGAGGTCATCCAGCAAAGCCGGAACATCGGCTTCGGACGGGCGAACAATGTCGGCATCGCCTACGCGCTGCGTCAAGGTGCCGAGTACGTGTTTCTTCTGAACCAGGACGCCGAGGTCGAACCCGATACGATCGGTGAGTTGCATGCGTACATGCGGCGTCACCACGATGTCGGCGTGGCGAGCCCGGTGCACCTGAATGACTCCGGTACATTGCTCGACCGCAACTTCCTGATTTACTACCTGGCGCCGCAAGCGCCGGAGTTCGTGTCGGATGCTTACGGCGGCGAGCTGGCGGAAAGCTATCGCCTGGATTCCGTGAACGCCGCAGCGTGGCTCGTTTCGCGCCGTTGCCTGCAGGAGGTCGGCGGGTTCGATCCGATCTTCTTCATGTATGGCGAGGACGACGACTACTGCGCACGGATGCGGTATCACGGGTTCTCGTGCCATGTCGTCTCGCAAGCCCGTATCCGGCACGCACGCGGGTTCCATCAACCTGCCTACCAGCGTGGGCGGTTGCAGCGCCTGATGAAGAGCGCGCGATTCGCACGCGCGCAGACCGTGCGGAGCCTGAAGGATCCCACGGACGATAACTTCCTGCGCTCGGTGTATCGAGAACTGACGAGTCTTTCGCTCGAGGGATTGGGCAAATCGATTGCCGCGTTGTCACCGTCGCCCTTCCTCCCCTCGATCCTGGCCGCGGCCATGGTGTGTCCGGACCTGCCTCGAATCGCCCGGCACAAGCGCGTCTGTCGCACCCGGGGGCCGACGTGGCTCGACTTCCGTATCGATCCGGTCCCGGCCGACGGAACCCTCGATCTCGTCAGCGCCACACCGGCTGCGCGCAAGGCGCCCGTAGTGACCCTGGGCATGCCGGTCTACAACGGTGCGCAGTATCTCGAAGCCTCACTCGACTCCTTGCTCGCGCAGACCTTCGGCGACTTCGAGATAGTGATTTCCGACAACGGGTCCACGGACGGCACGGGGGAGATTTGCCGGCGCTACGCGGCGAGCGATGCGCGCATCCGGTACGTGCGCCACGGCGTCAACCGCGGCGCCGCCTGGAACCACAACTTTGTCGTCTGCGAGGCACGCGGCCGTTTCTTCCGCTGGCATCACGCCGACGATTTGTGCGACCCGCGCCATCTGGAAAGCTGTGTCGCCGCGCTCGAATCCGATCCGGCGGTGGTGCTCGCGTATCCCCGGACACAGATCATCGACGGTGCAACCCGGGTCACGGGTCGGCACGACGACCGGCTCGACCTGCGGGAGGCAGCACCGCACGCTCGCGTGCGCCATCTCCTCGCGAACGTCTTCCTCTGCAACCCCATCCTGGGTCTGATACGCATCGACGCTCTGCGCCGGACCGCGCTGCTCGGGTCCTACCTTCGCTCCGATCATGTTCTGCTGGCGGAGCTCGCAATGGGCGGGCGCTGGACCGAAATGCCCGAGGCGCTCTTCTATCGGCGCATTCATGCGGGAAAATCCACCGAAGCGAATCGATCACTGAAGGACCGGGCCGCCTGGTTCGACCCGCGGCTGCGCGACAAGAAGCACTTCTGGCCGAACCTGCGGCTCTTTGCCGAACACCTGCGGGCGGTGCGCCGTGCCCCCATCCGATGGCAGGATCGCTTCCTGTGCGGGTGGAGCGTGGTGGTCTGGCAAGCCCGCTTCGAGAGCGAAAGATTACGCAGCAGGTTGCAGCACGTGTGCAGTCGTGTCGCGATCTGGACCGGTGCGCAGCGTCGCCGTGCGTTGAGTGCCCCGGCGCCCCAGACCTCGCCCGCCAGGTTCGGACAGACCGGCGTCGAGCCGACCCTGACGGTCGGCCCTGAGCTTGCCAAGCTCGAGAAGCTGGAGCCGGAAGGTATCCGGCGACCGGTAAGGCTGCCTTATGCCGTCCCGCCCACCGTGAGGCCGTCGATCCGCAACGTCGGCTGACCCACGCCTACCGGCACGCTCTGCCCTTCTTTGCCGCACGTCCCGACACCGGGATCGAGGCGCATATCGTTTCCGATCAGCTTCACCCGGGTGAGCGCGTCGGGTCCGTTGCCGATCAGAGTGGCGCCCTTGACCGGGTGCGTAATGCGGCCGTTCTCGATGAGATACGCCTCGGCCGCCGAGAACACGAACTTGCCGCTCACGATGTCGACCTGACCACCGCCGAAGTTCTTCGCGTAAAGCCCCTTCTTCACCGAGCGGATGATCTCCCCGGGATCCTTGTCACCGTTCAGCATGTAGGTGTTCGTCATGCGCGGCATGGGGATGTGGGCATAGGACTCGCGGCGCCCGTTGCCGGTCGCCGCCACGCTCATCAAGCGCGCATTCAGGGAATCCTGCATGTACCCCTGGAGGATGCCGTCCTCGATCAGCACGGTGCGCTGAGTGGGATGCCCCTCGTCGTCGATGGAAAGCGATCCGCGACGGTCCGGCAGGGTGCCGTCGTCGACGACCGTCACGCCCGGCGCTGCCACGCGCTCGCCCAGGCGACCGGAGAACGCGGAGCTGCCCTTTCGATTGAAGTCGCCCTCGAGCCCGTGACCGATCGCCTCGTGCAGGAGCACGCCGGGCCAGCCCGGCCCCAGCACGACGGTCATGGTCCCGGCGGGCGCGGGACGCGCGTCGAGGTTCACCAGGGCCTGGTCGACCGCATCGCGCGCGTACGACTCGAGTATCTCGTCCGTGAAGTAGGCGTAGTCGAAACGCCCACCGCCGCCCGCGGAACCCTGCTCGCGGCGGCCGTTCGATTCAACGATGACCTGCACGGATAGCCGCACCAGCGGTCGCACGTCCGCCGCCAGCACGCCGTCGGAGCGCGCCAGCAGGATCACCTCGTATTCGCCGCCGAGGCTTGCCATGACCTGCGTCACACGCGTGTCGCGCGCGCGGCACATGCGCTCGATGCGCTCCAGCAGCGCCACCTTGTCCGCGTCGGTGAGGCTCGCGAGCGGGTCGTGCGGCCGGTAGAGCGCCGGAACGGTATTGCCCTGCACGATTTCCGCCCTGCCCTCGCCCCCCTGGTGCGCGATCGCGCGGGTCGCCTCGGCCGCCGCGCGCAGCGCGGGCGCGCTGATGTCGTCGGAATAGGCGAAGGCGGTCTTCTCGCCGCTCACCGCGCGCACGCCCACGCCCTGGTCGATGTTGAAGGTGCCGGACTTGACGATGCCCTCCTCCAGGCTCCAGCCCTCCGAGCGGCTGTACTGGAAGTAAAGATCGGCGTAGTCGACACGATGCGCGAGGATATGGCCGAACGTGCGCTCCAGATGATTCGTGTCGAGCGCGTAAGGAACGAGCAGCCTATCGGTCGCGGTCTCGAGCGTGTTCAGCGGGTGCGTGGGGCGGGTCTCGGTGTGCACGAAAGCTCCTTGTGGGTTGCCCGGAAAGGCAGCCAGATGAACCGCGCCGGCGCCGGCGCGGCGAAAAAGTCCTACAGGATGCGGTGATCGAGCGCCGGCAGACTCGATCTCAGGGTGGACTGATAATTGGGGCTCACGCCCGCCACGACGACACCCGAACCGCGCTGAAGGCGGTCCACG
Organism: Burkholderiales bacterium; assembly: GCA_039807745.1. Classification (GTDB taxonomy): domain Bacteria; phylum Pseudomonadota; class Gammaproteobacteria; order Burkholderiales; family JAEUMW01; genus JAEUMW01. Next base: position 18,007 of record JBDHRV010000033.1, on the reverse strand, counting down.
ACCACACCCCAGGGGTCCACGATCATCGAGTTGCCGTGGGTCTCGCGCCCGTTCACGTGGTAGCCGCCCTGCGCCGGCGCGACCACGTAGGCGAGATTCTCGATCGCGCGGGCACGGATCAGCGTCTCCCAGTGCGCCTTGCCGGTGGTTTCGGTGAAAGCCGCCGGCACGAAGATGACATCGACGCGGCCCATCGCCCGATAGAGCTCGGGGAAGCGCAGGTCGTAACAGATGGACAGCCCGATGCGGCCGAACGGGCTGTCGAACGCCACCACGCGATCGCCGGGCTCGATGGTCCGCTGCTCGGAATAGCTCTCCTCGCCCATCGCGAAGCCGAAGAGATGAATCTTGTCGTAACGCGCGACGCGGTTGCCGCCGTCATCGAACACGAGGCAGGCGTTGCGCACCTTGTCCGGCGCCTTCGCCTCGAGCGGCACGGTGCCGCCGACGATCCACATGCCGAGCCGCCGCGCGGTGCTGGCCAGGAAGTCCTGCATCGGGCCACGCCCGTCGGTCTCGCGCAGCGCGACCTTGTCGCCGTCCTTCATGCCCATGAACGGAAAATATTCGGGCAAGCCCACGAGCTTGGCTCCCTTGTCGGCCGCCATCTCGAGCAACCGTGCCGCCTCGCGCAGATTGCCCTCCACATTGGGACCGGAGGCCATCTGCACGGCCGCGACGCGAAAAGCGGGTGGCTGGAGATCGGCCGCTTTCGCTGCCGCGTCGCGATGGGGGCGCGTCAAGGTCATCATGGGAAAAGCGCTCAGCAGGGTTCGTTCAAATTTTCGACACCTGCGGATCGGACCAGGTTCCAGTGACCGAATACTCGAAGGCCATGATCTGGCCGACGGGGTCGCGCAGGATCTTTTGCAGTGCCAGCGCCGCGACGCCGGCGATCGGACCCCCGATCGCGGTGGCGCCGAGGGCGACGCCTTCACCCAAGTATGGAACGACGCGCACGCGCAGATTCTGCGTCTCCGCCGCGAGGTCCACGTCGCCGGTCATGGCGATGCTCGCCGAGGGACTGCGAATGACGAAGTCGGTGGTGTTGGCGACGCCCTTGGCGATCAGGATCGTCGCTGTGATGCCGTCGAACGCGAGCCCCGAGCTGAAGATGTCGCCGAAATCCAGGCTGATCCGACGCGGCAGGGACTGGAGGCTGATCACGCCGAGCAGCTTCGCGATGCCGGGCTCGAGCTTGACGAACTGCCCTTTCTGCGTTTCGAGCTTGAGCTCGCCGGACAACGTCGCGAGATCGAGATCCTGCGGCCGGCCGCGCCACTCGAGATGGCCGGTGAGCTTCGACTGACCGCCCTTGATGCCCTCCGGGTAACCGAGTCGCTTCAGGAGCTTGCCTGCGTCGGCCACTTCGAGATCGACCTGCACGTCGGTGCTGGGCTGCATCAGCCAAGAGCGCCACTGGCCCTTCATGTGCAACGTCGATTCCGGATTGCTGATATTGATCCGGTCGATGCGCCAGTCCTGGCCCGTCAAGTCGGCGACCACCTCGAGGCGCCCGAGTTCCTTGTCACGAAGCCGGAAGGTATCGGCAATGATGTCGAGGTCCGGCAGCTGCTCCAAAGCGTCGGGCGGCGGCGATGCCGTCGTGTCCGCCTGCCGGTCGTAAGGATCGGTTGCCAGCAACGTGAACTGGGTGAGGCGTGCGGTGAGCTTGCCGTTGTCGCGCACCACGTAGGTGAAATCGCCTGCGAGCTCCTGTCCGTTGAGCTTGCCTTGCCACACACCGTTCTTGAGGACCGACTTCAGGCGCAGTTCGTGGAAGGGGCGCCGCACCCACTGCAGCACGCCCACGCTCACGTCGACCTCCGACAGCGGCAGCGATGCACCACCGGGCGGGGCCTGGTCGATCACGGACCGCCATCGGCTCAGGTTCATCTCGCGGGTCGTGCCGATGATCGCAAGCCCGCTCTCCGGCAAGGCAACCGGGACGCTGAGCGCCACCACGCCGCGGGTGGGGACGAGTTCTCCGGCCTGGCGTCGCCGTTCGATGGCACCCGTGACCTCCTTGCCAAAGGTGAGCTCGAGGTGGTCCGCGTCCGCTCCGAGCGCGCGGCGCTCAAAACGCGCCGGCACGACCTCGGCCGGCGACTTGGCCAGGGGCACCGGCAGCGTCGACCCGACGCCCTGCAGGTCGGATTCGAACGAGTAATCGGTCAGACCTTGTTTCAGCACGATCGAACCGCGCCACGCCGCGCTGCCCCGCAGGTACTGCAGCCAGAAATGGTTCGCACCCTGTCGGCGGAAGGCGTCGAGGTCGGCGCGGCCGGCGACGCCGATCGTGACCGTGCCGCCCTGGGTGTCGATATTCACGAGCGCCGGTCCGCCGATCGCCACGGCATTCCCGTTCTGCATGCGCACACCGGCGTCGGTGAACTCGAGCCTGGCATTGACTTGGTCGACCGGCGGCACGTCACCGGCAAAGAGCAGGCGATTGCCCTCGAACAGGTAGCTGCCGGCCACGCGTGTGTCGCGGGCGGCGTGCAGCGGCACATCGAGCTTCACTTCGAGCTTGCCCGAGCCGGTCGCACGCACCTCGCGGTTGAAGTGACCGATCATCCCGGCGACCGGACTGGCTTCGATGAAGGCGAGGAAGTCGCTCGTGCTGCCAGTCGCCTCGCCACCGATGTCGAGGCGTTGGCGGCCGTGGTAGAGATCCTTGATCACGCCGCGGACCTTGGCGAGACGAACACCCATCACGCTGGCGCTTTGTGCCACCACCTCCAGACCCTCGCCCTGAAACGACAGCGCACCCTTGATGCCGTCGATGCGCGGCCAGTCTTCGTCGAACTGCAAGGCCACGTCGTCGAGCCGCGCCTGCACCGAGAACTGGCCGCTCTTGCTCCCAGGCCACGGGAATTGATCGAGATCGCCCTTGACCTTGAAGCGGGCGTCGGTGAGACGCCCGCCCAACAGCGCACGGTCGAGCCATTCGCGGGTATCGCCGCCGATGAAAAGCGGCAGATAACGCCCGATCACCTGCGGATCGAGCCGCGCGAGCGCGGCATTGATGTCGATCACGCCGGCGCTGTTCGCGTCGTGCTGGTAGGTGCCGCTCAGACTGCCGGCCAGGTCGCGGTTGACGAAAGCGAGACTCGTGGCCTTCACTTCCATCCGATTTCCCGCAGCGGCCCATGTGAGGTGTGCGTCGACCGAGTCGAACGCCAGCGGCACGTGAAAGACCGTCGGTGCATCGAGCAGAAGCTCACGCGTGCTGAGTGTGATGCCCCCGCCCTTCTCGTTTGCATCCACGCTTCCATCCAGCCCTTCGATGCCAGGCCACACCGGTCCGGGGCGCACCCCGAGGTCCTGGAAGCGGCCGGCGACGCGAAACGCGGTCGGCCGCTCGAGGGGACCGGTCCACGTCATGTTGAGCTCGCGCCAGAGCCCACGCGCGTCGGCGGCGACGAGCTCGCGGCGGATCTCGTCCTCGAGCGGCAGCCGGTCGGCGAGCGCGGTCAGAAGCGCGAGATCGAGGGCGTTCGCGCGCAGATCGAGCCGCCCCGGCTCGCTTGCGGTCGGCCGCACATGTCGCAGCGACAGGTCGAGCGGCTGCGGGCTCGTGCCTTCGGGCATCGCGAACGCGAGCGCCCGCGACGACAGCTCGAAACCGTTCGGCAGATGTTTCCAACCCACGCGTCCGTTGACGTGTTGCAGCACGAGCTCGGGCAACTGCGGCTCGACGCGGGCCAATACATCGGCCAGGCGGATGTCGCCCGTCACTTGCTCGACCGCGCCGTCGAACACGTCCACCCAGGCGCGCAGCGCCCCCGTCCCGCGCGTCGGCAACGCAGCCCAGGGCAGCCACTGCCGCCACAGAGAGAGATCGGTATAGGCGAGGTTCACGTACAGCACGCCGTCCCAGTTCGCCAGGCCCGACAGGCGATCGCCGCGCAGATCCCCGCGCACGTCGAGGGGCGAGGCGAGCGCCGCGGGCGGCACTGCCCGCAGCCCGAAGCGATGGCGCCGCCCGCGGCTGTCCAGGCGAAAATCGACGCCGGTCAGTTGCAGCTCGGGCGCGGCCCGTTCCTCGTCCGCCCAAATCACCGTCGCACCGAGCACGATGATCTGCCGGTGCCTGAGCAGCCAGTCGCCGAAGCCGCCCTCACCCTCCCCGCCCGCAAGCGGCAGCCCGGCGATCCAGAGCGCGCCGTGAGCAGTGCGCCGCAGGATGAGCGTCGGGCGATCGATTTTCAGGGCGTGGAAGACCGGCTGCCGCAGCAGGGCCGAACGCCAGGACAGGGTCGCGTGAACCTCGTGCAAAGACAGGCCGGAGCGGCCTTGCGGATCGGCGATGCGCAGATCGCTGAACGTCAGGTGCGGGCGCAGTCCGTCCCAGTTGGCATCGATCCGCCCGATCGTCACCGGCGCGCCGACGACCCGGCTCGCCATGGCTTCGATGTGGGGGCGATAGCGGTCGATCTCGGGCAGCAGGTAGTAGCGCAGGCCGAGCACGACAGCGGCGAAGCCCAGGCCGGCGACGAGGACCGCGAACGTGGTGAGCCGGTAGAGCCAGAGACCCCCGTGCTTCAACAAGTGTAGGCTACGAAGGAGTGGCACTCGCGGGTTGCCGGGGAGAGTGGCGATAGGATAGTAGAATGGCGCGGTGTCGGATTCTACCGCGAACCCCTCCGTAGCCGCACTCGCTGCCTCGGGCACCGACGCGCCGGGCGCTGCCTGCGATCTGCTCGGAGCTGCCTGCCGCCATTCGCGCTACCTCACACGCCTGCTCGACGCCGAGCCGCAGCTCGCTTCGGCAGTCGATCTGACGCGCCCCTTCACGCGCGAGGCGATGTCGGCGTTCCTCGGTGCGCACGAGCTCGCCGACAGTGCCGCGCTCTTCGCGCGACTGCGTACGCTGCGCAAGCGCGTGATGCTCGGCCTCATCGCCCGCGACCTGGGCGGTGCCGCCGACCTCGCCGAAGTCGTCGCGACGACCACCGCGCTCGCCGACGAAACGATCCGATGCGCTGCCGTGCATGTCGCGCGCGAGCTCGAAGCCCGCCACGGACGGCCGATCGGCCATGAAACCGGTGCACCGCTCGATCTTATCGTCGTCGGTATGGGCAAGCTCGGCGGCTTGGAGTTGAACGCATCGTCCGACGTCGATCTCGTGTTCGTCTATCCGGAAGAAGGCGAAACGGAAGGTCCGGCGTCGATCAGCAACCACGAGTTCTTCACCCGCGTCGGCCGCGGCCTCATCGCCGCGCTGAACGACATGACGCCGGCAGGGTACGTGTTCCGCGTCGACATGCGCCTGCGCCCTTATGGCGACAGTGGTCCGCTTGCAGCAGGCCTGCCCATGCTGGAGAACTACTTCATCTCGCAGGGTCGCGAGTGGGAACGCTACGCGTGGATCAAGGCGCGAGTCGTGTGCGGCAGTCGCGCCGACGAGCTGCACGAGGTCGTGCGGCCGTTCGTGTACCGCCGGCACCTGGACTTCAATGCCTTCGGCTCGATGCGGGACCTGCACAGTCAGATCCGCCAGGAGGTGCGCCGCCGTGATTTGGGCGACAACATCAAGCTCGGGCCGGGCGGTATCCGCGAGATCGAATTCCTCGCCCAGGCATTCCAGTTGATCCGCGGCGGTCAGGTCGCGGCGCTGCGCATCCGTCCGACACTCGCCGTGCTGGATGTACTCGCCGAACGGCATCTGCTCACTGCCGAATCGGTGCGGGAGCTCAAGGATGCGTATGTGTTCCTGCGCAACCTCGAGCACCGGCTCCAGTATCTCGACGACCGCCAGACACAGACGCTCCCATCGGGCGAGACCGATCGCCAGCTCATCGCGCAGTCGATGGGTCATCCGGACTACGCGGTATTGCTCGAGACCCTGAACGCGCACCGCGAGCGGGTCACGCGGCACTTCGAGGACATCTTCGCCCATCACGAGCCCGTACCCGGTGCGAACTCCTGGGCAGCGGTCTGGCACGGGACGATCGGCGACGACGATGCGCAGGACCTCCTCGCTCGGCATGGATTCGCAGACCCCGCGGGTCTGTTGCACCGACTGCGGACGCTACGCACGGGCGCTCGCTACAAGAGCCTCTCCGCCGCGGGCCAGGGGCGCGTCGATCGTCTGCTGCCACAGCTCGTGGATGAGGCAACCCGGCACCCCGGACCCGGTGTGACCATCGAGCGGATGTTGAACCTTCTGGAGAGCATCGCAAGGCGCAGTGCCTATCTCTCGCTCCTGCTCGAGTATCCGCAGGCGATCGAGCGGCTGGCGCAGCTCGTCTCGGCGAGTCCCTGGGCAGCGGAGTACCTGGCGCGGCATCCCGTGCTCCTCGATGAGTTCCTCGACCCCCGGATTCTCCATGCGGCACCCAGCCGCGCGGTACTCGCCGCCGAGCTTCGCAGGCAGTTGGACGAGTCCGCCTGCGATACCGAGCGGCAGATGGAAGCGCTGCGCCACTTCAAGCAGGCACAGACAATCCACCTCGCCGCCCAGGATCTCGCAGGCACTCTGCCGCTGGAGACCCTGAGCGATCATCTGAGCGACCTCGCGTGCGTGATCCTGGCCGAGGTGCTGCAGCTGGCCTGGGAGGGCCTCAGAACCCGTCACCGGCCGCAGCCGCAGTTCGCGATCATCGGTTACGGCAAGCTCGGCGGCAAAGAGCTGGGCTATGCGACCGATCTCGACATCATCTTCCTCTACGACGACGATGCGCCAGAGGCGCCCGTGCAGTACGCGCGCCTGGCGCAGCGGATCAATGGCTGGCTCACGACCATGACGCCCGGTGGCATCCTGTACGAGACCGATCTGCGACTGCGCCCCGACGGGGCGAGCGGGCTTCTCGTGAGCCCGTTCGCTGCGTTCGAGGACTATCAACGCAACAAGGCATGGCCCTGGGAGCACCAGGCCCTCACCCGTGCGCGATGCGCCGCCGGGGATGATGCGCTCGGCAAGCGCTTCGAGCAGCTGCGCATCGAAGTGCTGCGCACGCCGCGCGATCTGGAAGCGCTGCGGCGCGCTGTCTCGGCCATGCGTACGAAGATGCTCGAGGGACATCCCAATCGCAGCACGCGCTTCGACTTGAAGCACGATCGCGGCGGGCTGGTGGATGTCGAATTCATCGTGCAGTTCCTGGTGCTCGGCTACGCCAGCGCGCACGCAGAACTCACGGGCAACATCGGCAATCTCGCGCTGCTCAGACTCTCCGCACGGCTGGGGCTGATCCCGGAGCCGCTCGCGCTCGGTGCATTCGAAGCGTACCGGGAGTTCCGACGCCTGCAGCACATGCTGCGGCTGCAAGGCGAGAAGTACGCGCGCGTGCCGCGCGAGAGCGTTGCCGGCGCAGCAGAATCGGTGCTGGCGCTGTGGGACTGCGTTTTCGGTCCTGCTTCTACGCCGGGCGGCGTGCGAGCGGCGTGACGTTGGCGGGATAACCCGTTGGCGCCAGGGGATCGTCGGCAAGCCGCGCCACCAAGCGGTAGACGGGAAGCGTCCCCTTGCCCTTGATGGGGAGCAATTGCGGCCCTTCGAAGCGGAAGCGACTCTTCAGCCGGCGGGCGGTGGTCTCGTCGACATTGATGTCGCCCGCCCCGGCTTCGGAAGAAAGCCGGCTCGCGACGTTGACGGTATCGCCCCAGAGGTCGTAGATGAACTTCCTCTTGCCGATCACGCCGGCCACCACCGGACCACTGGCGATACCGATGTGAATACCCGAGCGATCGCTCCCCAGCAGGGGGTGGCGCGCAACCGCATCGCGCGCATCCAGGGCCATTCCGAGGACCGCTTCGCTATAACCCGGGTCGTTGCCGATGACCCCGCCCGCGACCATGTAAGCGTCACCGATGGTCTTGATCTTTTCGAGGTGATGTTTCTCTGCCAGCGCATCGAAAGAGGAAAAGACTTCATTCAACAGGGTCACCACCTCGTTCGGCGGCAGTTCGTCGGAGAGCCGGGTGAAGTTCACGATGTCGGCGAACATCACCGTCGCGTCGGCGTAGCCGTCGGCGATCGTGCTCTGGTCGTCCTTCAGGCGATCCGCGATCGGTGCCGGCAGGATGTTCAGGAGCAACCGCTCCGACTTGTCGCGCTCCACCTGCAGCAGGTGGTGCTTGTCGTCGAGCTCGCTCTTCAGCCGCGATTTCTCGCGCACGAACATGCTCATGATGAGGTAGACGATGGACGACATGGCTGCGAAGTTGAGCGCGAAGAAGACCGCGATCGTGCGCAGCGGAACGCCCGATTCGGCGCCGGACGAGAGATAGTAGTCGAAGAAGCCGGAGACTCCGGTCAGCACGAGGTACGCGAAAAACCACGGCATCGACTCGCGCGGCCCCTGGAAGACCATCACGCCCACCGGTGCGAGCAGCGCCCAGAGCATCACGCCGCTCGATGCGACGTAGCTGCCGATGCTCCACTGCATCACGAAGGGCACGAACAGGAAGAGCGAGACCTGCGAGAAGCGGAAGAACGCGAAGTTGCGCGTCTTCAGGTAATGCACCAGGCTCACCGCCGAGATCACCTGATAACTCAGCGGGACCGCCACCGAGAACTTGATCCCCATCGCCCAGTAGATGAGCAGCCAGATCATCGCCGCGAAGGTCATGAGGCCACAGGCGAAGACGAGCAGCGTCTTGTTGAGCTTCTCCTCTTCGGTGTCGCTGTCGGAGATGATCTGTTCGGTCAGACCGGCGAAGATGCTGCCGCGGAACGGCTTGCGCTCCGGATCCGCGCCCATCGAAGCAGCGGCGACGGTGCGCGCCGGTGTCCCTATAATTCCAGCCTGCGGCCGTGAAGTACGTGCCATCGGTACGCTATGAAAACTCGGGAGGATCGGCGGGGCTCATGCGACGCTCGACCAGGCGCCAGATGCACGTACCGAAATCGTCGAGGGGGAGCTTAACTCCTTGACACGTAGGGCTGAAGCCTGGGTCTCCATCGTGCCGTCGCGCTGCTCCAGGTCGGATCCAGGTGCCATGTCGAAGCAAATTCTGCTCCCAGCACGTCCCTTTCGCATGCTGGCGCTCGTCGCCTTGCTGCTGCTCCTCGCCTGCGAAGGCAGTACACCCCCCGCGCCTCGAGACGCGCCGGTCGCGACGCGAACGGCATTGCCGCAGCAGTTGCCCGACTTCACGACGCTGGTCGCACGGCAGGGAGTGGCCGTGGTAAACGTCAGCACGACCCAGACCACGCCGTTCGGCGGCAGCGGCATACCCGGCGTGCCCGAAGACCATCCGCTCAACGACTTCCTGCGGCGCGCACCGCCTCCGGAGCGGGAGGACCCCACGAGCTCGCTCGGGTCGGGATTCATTCTGACCGAGGACGGCTACATCCTCACCAACGCCCACGTGCTCGACGACGCGGACGAAGTCACGGTCCGGCTCACCGACAAGCGTGAGTTCACGGCCCGTGTCATCGGCGCCGATGCACGCACGGACGTCGCGCTGCTGAAGATCGAAGCCCGGGATCTGCCCACGGTGCGCATCGGCGACCCCGGCGCGCTGAAGGTGGGGGAGTGGGTGTTGGCGATCGGTTCCCCGTTCGGCTTCGAGAACAGCGTCACGGCAGGCATCGTCAGCGCCGTCGGGAGAGCACTTCCGGACGAGAGCCTGGTACCGTTCATCCAGACCGATGTTGCCATCAACCCCGGCAATTCAGGCGGTCCGCTGTTCGACCTCCAGGGCGCGGTGGTCGGGATCAACTCGCAGATCTACAGCCGCACCGGCGGGTACATGGGTCTTTCTTTCGCCATCCCCATCGACCTCGCGATCAGGGTGAGCGACGAACTGCGCGCACATGGAAAGGTGACGCGCGGCTGGCTCGGGGTTCAGATCCAGGACGTGACGCCCGAGCTCGCGGCCTCCTTCGGTCTCGCGGAGCCTGTTGGCGCTCTGGTGGCCGAGATCGAGAAGGGCAGTCCCGCCACCGCTGCGGGCATTCGGCCGGGCGATGTCATCACCGCATTCGGCGGCAAGGCGATCCGCGGCTCCGCAGAGCTGCCGCCTCTCGTCGCCGCCACCGCGCCCGGGACCAAGGTGCCCGTCCAGCTCTGGCGCAAAGGGCAGAGCCGCGACGTGGATGTGGGCATCGAGCCGCTCGTCGATGAGCGATCCGAAGCACGACCGCGCGAGCAGCGCGTCCCACCGAACCGGCTCGGGCTCGTGTTGAGCGAGCTCGATGAAAGCGAACGGCGCGAGCTCGGCGTGGCATCGGGTCTTTTCGTCGAGAGCGCCGTCGGGGCCGCCGCCAAGGCCGGCATCCGCGACGGTGACGTGGTGGCGGCGGTCAACGACGAGGCGGTTTCGAGCCTGACGGGCTTCAACAGACTGCTCGCACAGCAGCCGCGCGACCGGGCGGTGGCGCTGCTCGTCCGCCGTGGCGACCGCGCGCTGTACGTGGCCGTGAAACCGGATTCGCTGCCGGGGGGTTGATCGCCGGCGGTCCACCCCCAGTTAAGCGAAGATGAAATACAAGGACTACTACTCGATTCTCGGCGTCCCGCGCGAGGCCACCGCCGCCGACATCAAGAAGGCGTACCGGAAGCTCGCCCGCAAATATCATCCCGATGTCTCCAAGGAGACCGGCGCCGAGGAGAAATTCAAGGAGGTGGCCGAAGCGCACGAGGTGCTGCAGGACCCCGAAAAGCGCGCGGCCTACGACCGTCTGGGCTATTACCAGCCGGGTCAGCAGTTCGAGCCCCCGCCCGGCTGGGATTCGCAGTTCCAGCGCGGCCCCGGTGGCCGTGCCGAGTTCACTGGAGCCGAATTCAGCGACTTCTTCCGCGACCTCTTCGGTGGGCGGTTCTCGGCGGAGGACGTGATGGGACAGGGCCCGGGAGCACGGCGCGAATTCTCGATGCGCGGCCAGGACATCGAAGCGAAGGTCGAGGTCTCGCTCGCGGAGGCGGCGGCGGGAGTCGTCCGCGAGTTCGTCATGCGCGTGCCCGAGACGACGCCCGACGGGCGTGTTCACATGGCCGAGCGACGGGTCAAGGTCCGCATTCCGAAGGGTGCGACCAGCGGTCAGAAGCTGCGCGTGCCGGGCAAGGGCAGCCCCGGCGCCGGTGGTGCCGAGAGCGGTGATCTCTATCTCACGGTCGAGTTGGCTCCGCACCCGTTCCTGCGCGCCGACGAGCACGACCTTTATCTCGAGCTGCCGGTGGCGCCCTGGGAAGCGGCACTCGGCGCGGAGGTCGAGATCCCCACCCTGTCGGGCAAGGTGCGGCTCAGGGTTCCGCCCGGCTCGTCCGCTGGCGCCAAGCTGCGGCTGACCGGCAAGGGGCTGCCGAAGCCGCACCACGGTCACGGGGATTTCTACTGTCTGCTCAGGATCGTGACGCCGCCTACCCTGTCACCGCGCGAGCGTGAGCTCTTCGAAACGTTGCGGGAGGTCTCCGATTTCGATCCGCGCCGCGACCTGGAGCGGGGGGTACCATGACCACCAACGACATCCTGGAAGGAACTCTGATCGCAAGCGGATCCGCCGTCTCGCTGGACGACCTGCTGCTTGCGTCGGGATTGACTCGCGAAGAGGTCGAAACGCTGCTCGACTTCGGCGTGATCGAGCCGACGCGGCCCGCGCCGCTGGTCTTTCCGGCGCAGGCTCTGCTGCGCGCGCGGATGGCGGCGAGACTGCGTGCTCATTTCGAGCTGAACGCATCCGGCATGGCGCTCGCCGTCGATCTCCTGGGTCGCATGGAAGCGCTCGAGGCGCGCATCCGGCACCTCGAGTGCCAGCGCCTCAAGTGACGCCCATGAAGATGGAAAAGCAGACCCAGTTCAACCTCTGGTACCTGATCCTCGCCACGCTCGCGGTGCTGTTCCTGCACGATCTGTGGGTGCAGATGCGCACGATCGAACCGGTCCCCTACAGCCAGTTCCAGAACCTGCTCAAGGAAGGCAAGGTGAAGGAGATCTCGATCACCAACAACTACATCCAGGGCGAGCTCAACCAGCCGCTGCCGGACGGCCGCAGCAAATTCGTCACGACCCGCGTCGAGCCCGCGCTCGCGAGGGATCTCGATCAGTACAACGTGAAATTCACCGGCGTCGTGGAGAGCACGTTTCTGCGCGACATGATCGGCTGGGTCATCCCCGCCGTGGTCTTCTTCGCGATCTGGATTCTTCTCATGCGCAAGTTCGCCGAGCGCCAGGGACTGGGCGGCGGATTCCTCTCGATCGGCAAGAGCAAGGCCAAGGTGTACGTCGAGACCGACACCAAGGTCACCTTCGCCGATGTCGCCGGCGTGGACGAGGCAAAGGATGAGCTCAAGGAGATCGTCGAGTTCCTCAAGAACCCGCAGGGCTACGGACGCCTCGGCGCACGCAGCCCGAAAGGCATCCTGCTCGTGGGTCCGCCCGGCACCGGCAAGACGCTGCTGGCACGCGCGGTAGCTGGCGAAGCCGCGGTCCCGTTCTTCTCCATCAGCGGCTCGGAGTTCGTCGAGATGTTCGTGGGAGTCGGCGCGGCGCGCGTCAGGGACCTCTTCGAGCAGGCGCGCGCCAAGGCGCCCGCCATCATCTTCATCGACGAACTGGACGCGCTGGGCCGGGCGCGCAGCGCCTTTCCGGGGGGAGGTCACGACGAGAAGGAACAGACTCTGAACCAGCTCCTGGTCGAGATGGACGGCTTCGACCCGTCCCAGGGGCTCGTTCTCCTCGCCGCCACCAATCGGCCGGAAATCCTCGACCCGGCACTGCTGCGCGCCGGGCGATTCGACCGCCAGGTGCTGGTCGACCGGCCCGACAAGAAGGGTCGCATCGAGATCCTGGACGTGCACATCAAGAAGGTGCGGCTCGCCTCCGATGTCGCGATCGAGAAAGTGGCGGCTCTCACGCCGGGCTTCTCGGGGGCCGATCTCGCCAATCTCGTGAACGAAGCGGCGCTGCTCGCCACGCGCCGCGGCGGCGACTCGATCACGCTCGATGACTTCACCCAGGCGGTCGAGCGCATCGTCGCCGGTCTGGAGAAAAAGAATCGCGTGCTCAATGCAGAGGAGCGGCGCGTCGTGGCCTACCACGAGATGGGACACGCGCTCGTCGCGATGGCGCTGCCCGGATCGGATCCGGTGCACAAGGTGTCGATCATCCCGCGCGGGGTCGGGGCGTTGGGCTATACCATCCAGCGCCCGACCGAGGACCGCTTCCTCATGACACGCGAGGAGCTGGAGAACAAGATGGCGGTGCTGCTCGGTGGCCGCGCCGCCGAGCACATCGTGTTCGGGCATCTGTCCACGGGCGCCGCCGACGACCTCTCGAAGGTCACCAACATCGCCCGCAGCATGGTGATGCGCTATGGCATGGATACCAAGCTCGGGCATGTGTCCTACGAAGCGGAGCGTCAGTCGTTCCTCGGCCCCGCGGGTCCCATGCCGGCCGAGCGCGGCTACAGCGAAGAGACGGCGCGCGAGATCGATTGCGCGGTCCGCAAGATCGTGGACGCCGCGTTTGATCGCACCGTAGATCTCCTGGCCGAGCGCCGTCCCCTGCTCGAGCGCGGCGCCGAGGCGCTGCTGCGCAAGGAAACGCTCAACGAGCAGGATCTGGCGGCACTGCGCCCCGAGCCCGCCGCGGCGTAGTCCCTGGAGCGTTGCCCCCAAAGCCGCTAGAATTCGGGCTCGGCAAAACCTTACTGCCGCCTGGAGATATTCGATGTCGATGGCTGACCGCGACGGCCTCATCTGGTATGACGGCCACATGGTGCCGTGGCGAGACGCCACGACCCACGTCCTCACGCATACCCTGCACTATGGAATGGGGGTCTTCGAGGGCGTGCGCGCGTATCACACCGAGATCGGCACGGCCATCTTCCGTCTGCGGGAGCACACCGAGCGCCTCTTCCGGTCCGCCCACATCTTCGGCATGAAGATGCCGTGGGATGCGGCGACCCTCCTGGAGGCGCAGCGGGCGGTCGTGCGGGAGAACAAGCTCGAGAGCTGCTACATCCGCCCGATCGCGTTCTACGGCTCGGAGGCCCTCGGCATCTCGGCGCGGACGCTGTCGACGCACGTGGCCATTGCGGCCTGGCCGTGGGGCGCCTATCTCGGCAAGGAGGGTCTGGAGAAGGGAATCCGGGTCAAGACCTCGTCCTTCACGCGCCATCACGTCAACATCACCATGTGCAAGGCGAAGGCGGTGGGCAGCTATAGCAACTCCATCCTGTCGCATCAGGAAGCGGTGCACGACGGCTACGACGAGGCGCTGCTCCTCGACGTGGACGGCTTCGTGGCCGAGGGTTCGGGCGAGAACGTCTTCATCGTCCGCAATGATCGGATCTACACGCCCGACCTCACCTCGGCGCTGGAGGGGATTACGCGCGACACCATCCTGACGCTGGCGGCCGAGATCGGCGTGCCCGTGATCGAGAAGCGCATCACGCGCGACGAGGTGTATTGCGCCGACGAGGCGTTCTTTACCGGCACCGCGGCGGAGGTGACCCCCATTCGCGAGCTCGACAACCGCGTCATCGGCGCGGGTGAGCGCGGCCCCATCACAACCCGGCTGCAGGCCCTGTTCTTCGATTGCGTGCACGGCCGCGCCAAAAATCACCTGAGCTGGCTCTCACCGGTGCAAGAGGTTTCCCATGCAGAACGAAAAGTCGGTTAACGCAAGCCGCGAGGTCGAGGTGACCGCGGACGATCTGCCGCTGCATTGTCCGATGCCGTGGATGATGCTGTGGAACGCCCATCCACGCGTGTTTCTCGACATCGCCGACACCGGGGAGGCGCTGTGTCCGTACTGTGGCACCCGCTATCGACTGCAGGGCGGCGCCGTGGCCGGCCATCACTGACGCCAAGACGGCCTGGCGGTGCCCTTGCGCGCCGCGTCCAGCGAAGTCCAGCCCATGAGCGAAGCTTTGGCAACCCGCGCCATCGCGTTCGACGCCTATGGCACGCTCTACGACGTGCACTCCGTGCGCAGCCGCGCGGATGCGCTGTTCCCGGATCAGGGTGATGCGCTCTCGCAGCTCTGGCGGGCGAAGCAGCTCGAATACACCTGGCTGCGTGCGCTGTCGGAGCGCTACGTGGATTTCGCACGGGTCACGGAAGACGCGCTGCGCTACGCCGCAAAGCGCCTCGGGCTCGTGCTCTCCGACGCGGCGCGCGGCGAGTTGTTGGATCAGTATCTGCGCCTCTCGGCATTTCCTGAGGTGGGCGATGTCCTGCGCCGGCTCAGGGTATCCGGCCACGGGCTCGCGATCCTCTCCAACGGTAGCCCGGCAATGCTCGCCGCCCTCACCCGCCATGCGGGCTTCGACGGACTGTTCCATCACGTGCTGTCGGTCGACGCGGTCAAGACCTACAAGACCGATTTTCGCGCCTATCGCCTCGCCACGCACGCGTTCAATCTCAGCCCGCGCGAGATCGTGTTCGTGTCTTCGAACGGCTGGGACGTGTCCGCTGGTGCGTGGTTCGGTTTCCGCACGTTCTGGGTCAACCGCGCGGGGCTGCCGCGCGAGGAACTGGGCATCGCGCCTGAGGCCGAGGGAACGAGCCTCGCCGACCTGCCTGCCTTTGTCGCGGCCGGTCCCTGCTGAGCCGCCGCGGCGGCGCCGCGCCATCTTCCAGTCGTGTCCGCCCGCATCCTGATCGTCGCCCCCGCGTGGGTGGGAGACGCCGTCCTGGCGCAACCCCTGTTTGCCCGCCTGAAGGAGCGTTACCCCGGCGTCACCATCACCGCGCTGGCGCCGCCCTGGGTCCTGCCGGTGCTGCAACGGATGCCGGAGGTCGACGCCACGGTGGAAAACCCGTTCGAGCACGGAACGCTCGCCGTAGCGGAGCGACGCCGCTTCGCGAAGGCGCTCGCGGGCCGCTACGATCACGCGATCGTCCTGCCGAACTCGTTCAAGTCGGCGCTGATCCCCTTCTTCGCGGGTATTCCCCTGCGCACCGGTTACATCGGGGAAGCCCGCTTCGGTCTTCTCAACGATCGGCGACGGCTCGACGAGAAGATGCTGCCGCTCATGGTCGAGCGCTTCGCCGCGCTCGCGGAACCTCCCGCCAAACCCCTCGCCCGGCCGGTGCCGCCGCCTCGCCTGGTGGTCGATACGAACGCGCGGGACGCCACCCTGCAGCGACTCGAGCTGCGCTGCGACCGACGCGTCGTGGCGTTCTGTCCCGGTGCCGAGTACGGCACCGCCAAGCGCTGGCCGGCGGCCTACTACGCCGAGCTCGCCAGGGCGCTGGCGCACGAAGGGCGGCAGGTGTGGCTGCTGGGCTCGCCCAAGGATGCCGCGATCGGCGAGGAGATCGTGCAACAGTCGAACGGGGCGTGCCTCAACCTGTGCGGGAAGTCGAAGCTCGACGAAGCCGTCGACTTGATGTCGTGCGCCGATCTGGTGGTCTCGAACGACTCGGGGCTCATGCACGTGGCCGCGGCGCTCGACCGGCCGATGATCGCGATCTTCGGCTCGAGCAGCCCGCGCTTCACGCCGCCGCTCTCGGTGCGCGCGCGCGTGATCCGGCTCGATCTGCCCTGCAGCCCCTGCTTCAAGCGCGAGTGCCCGCTGCAGCATTTCAAATGCATGATGGACCTGACCCCGGCACGGCTGCGCGCCGAGATCGCAACCACCGAGAAGCCATGACCGTCACCATTTTCGCCACGCCCGAGGATGCCGAGGCGGCATTCTACGAGGCTCTGGAGGCTGCCGATCTGGACGCCATGATGAACGTCTGGGCGGAGGACGAAGACATCGTCTGCGTCCATCCCGGCGGCCCGCGGCTCAAGGGCTACGACGAGGTACGCGATTCGTGGCGCGAGATCTTTGCCGGCGGTCCGCCCATGCGCTTCCAGCTCACGGACCAGCATTACCTGCCCGGGATGCGCTGCGCCATCCACAGCCTGCACGAAAACATCGTCATCACGGGGCAGTCGCGTCCCGTCAACCCGATCGTCGCCACCAACGTATACATCCAGACCGAGCGCGGCTGGCGGATGCTGGTGCACCACGCGTCACCGGCCCTGCGCGAGGTCGCACGCCCCGAGCAACCCGCGCCGACCGTCCTGCATTGAGGGGCCGGCCCGGGATGCAGCGCGCGCCTGACGAAAGCCTGGCAGCGGCCGCTGCACCCGCGCCCTACCTTGCCCCGCGGTGGCTGCCCGGTGGGCACCTCCAGACCGTATACCCGGCATTGTTGCCACAGCCCGCGCCCGCCTACCGGCGCGAGCGCTGGGATACGCCGGACGGGGACTTCGTCGAGCTCGACTGGATCGACGGTCGCCCCGGTACGCCCCTTGTCGTCATGTTTCACGGTCTGGAGGGCAGCTCCGGCAGCCACTACGCCCGCGCCTTGATGCGCGCGATTGCCGCGCGGAAATGGCATGGCGCGGTCTACCACTACCGCGGCTGCGGGGGCGCGCCGAATCTCCTGCCCCGGGCCTACCACTCGGGGGACACCGCCGAGATGGACTGGGCCCTGCCAAGGTTCAAGGCGCGGTTTCCCGACCTACCCGTCTACGCCGTCGGCGTATCCCTCGGCGGTAACGTGTTGCTCAAGTGGCTCGGCGAAGAAGGCGGCGCGGCGAGCGGGCTGGTGGCACGGGGGGCGGCAGTCTCCGCTCCGCTCGATCTCATGGCGTCCGGCGAAGCTCTGGAGCACGGAGTCAACCGGCTCTACACCCGCGTGTTTCTCGGCACGCTCAAGCCGAAGGTGGTCGAGTTGCTCGCACGTCATCCCGGGCTCTGCGATCACAACCGCCTCCTGCAGGCGCGCACGCTGCGCGAGTTCGACAATGTCTTCACGGCACCCGTGCATGGCTTCCGCGACACGGACGACTACTGGACGCAAGCGAGCAGCAAACCGTGGCTCGCGCGGATCGCCGTTCCGACCCTGGTCCTGAACGCCCGCAACGACCCGTTTCTGCCGGAGCGCGCGCTGCCCGGCGCGTCCGAGGTGTCGGGACACGTCACCCTCGAGTATCCGACGCAGGGCGGACATGTCGGGTTCTGCACCGGCCCCTTCCCGGGGCGGATCGACTGGCTGCCGCGTCGACTGCTGGGGTTCTTCAGTGCCATGTCGTAACCCGGTCTCACCCCGCC
>JBDHRV010000197.1:0-4835 GCA_039807745.1 Burkholderiales bacterium | reverse complement strand
CTGAGAGCTTCCGCGCCGGGGCGGCGATTCGCCTGCCGCGTATGGCGAGGGGCCGCCTCGGGCGGCCCTTCTTTTTGCCGGGCTTTGAAGTGCCTTGCATCGCGGCGCGCCCGTGTAGTCCAATTAATCGCAGCGCCTACAAGCGCAGCGCTCTAGCCGCGACCTCCACAGCCCAGCGCGCCGAACGATTTGAACCCATGACCAGGCCGTCACCCCTTGCAAACAACTTCGCGCACCTTCAGGAACACGACGAGCAGCTTCTGCGCCTGGGGCTGCTCGCGGAGCGCTACTTTCCGGACGACCCGAATACCTCACTGCTGAAACTGCGGCAGCTCGCCGAGTTGCTTGCCCAGCTCGTGGCGACGAAGATCGGTCTCTACCAATCCTTCGCGGAGTCGCAGTACGACTTGCTGCGGCGCTTGCAGGACCACGGCATCCTGCCGTGCGACATCGCTCAGCTCTTCAGCGAATTGCGCCGCGCCGGCAACGCCGCCAGTCATGCCATGGCGGATGACCATCGCACGGCCCTCGCGGCACTCAAGGTCGCCTGGCAGCTCGGGGTGTGGTTTCATCGCAGCTTCGGCAACCCGTCATTCAAGTCCGGGCCTTTCGTTCCACCCCGCGCGCCGAAGGATGAAAGCCCCGAACTGCGCGCCGAGCTGTCGCGGCTCAGCCAGGCGCTGGAGCAGGACCGCGCGGCGCACCGGGAGACTACTCAGCGCCTGGATGCGCTACAGGCTCAGTTGCGCCTGGCAAAGGACGAGCAAAGCTTTTGGGAACAGATGGCGAGCGAGGCCGAGGCCGCCAAGAGCGCGCTGGAGCAGCGGCTTGCGGCACAGCAGGCGCGGTCCATCACGCAACCGAAGGAAACGACGACCGCGTTCGTCAGTGCGACAAACACCGCGGCCGCCGCCGTCCAACTCGACGAGGCGGAGACCCGACAGCTAATCGATCAGCAACTGCGGCAGGCCGGCTGGGTCGTCGATTCCGTCGCTTTGACCTATTCGAAAGGCACACGTCCTCAGAAGAACAAGAACCTTGCGATCGCCGAATGGCCCACCCAATACGGTCCGGCCGACTACGTGCTCTTCGTCGGCTTGGCACCCGTCGCGACGGTCGAGGCCAAGCGCAAGAACATCGCCGTCTCGGCGGCATTGCAGCAGGCAAAACGCTATAGCCGCGGCTTCACGCCTTCGCCGGAAACCGAGATGCACGAGCAGAACTGGGGTGCGGATGGTGCATATCGAATTCCGTTTGCCTTCTCCTCGAACGGGCGCCCCTTCCTGCGCCAGCTAGCGACCAAGAGCGGTATCTGGTTCTGCGATCTGCGCCGTCCCGAGAATCTCGGCCAAGCCCTCGACGGCTGGTACACGCCAGAGGGCCTGACAGCGCTTCTGAAGCGCGACGAGACTCGCGCGCACGAGCAGCTCGAGCGCGAGCCCTTCGCCTACGGTTTCTCGCTCCGGCACTACCAGGAAGCCGCGATTCGAGCCGCCGAAGCCGCGATCGCCGGCGGCCGGCGCGAGATGCTGCTCGCCATGGCCACCGGGACCGGCAAGACCAAGACCTGCATCGCGCTCATCTACCGCCTGCTCAAGGTCCAACGTTTCCGCCGTGTGCTTTTTCTGGTCGACCGCTCTGCGCTCGGTGAGCAGGCAGTGAACGCCTTCAAAGACACGCGCATGGAGAGCCTGCAAACCTTTGCCGATATCTTCGGCATCAAGGCGCTGGACGAGCAGAAGCCGGACACCGATACCGCCGTGCATGTTGCCACCGTCCAGGGCATGATCCAGCGCGCCCTCTATCCGGCCGAGGACGAAGCGCCACCCGCGGTGGACCAGTACGACTGCATCGTCGTCGATGAGTGCCACCGCGGCTACCTGCTGGATCGCGAGCTGTCCGAGACCGAGCTGGGCTTTCGCGGTTACGAAGACTACATTTCCAAGTACCGCCGGGTGCTCGACTACTTCGACGCCACGAAGATCGGCCTGACCGCGACGCCGGGGCTGCATACGACGCAGATCTTCGGCGCCCCCATCTTCACCTACAGCTACCGCGAGGCGGTGATCGACGGTTATCTCGTCGACTATGAACCGCCGGTGCAGATCCATACCGAGCTATCCACCGACGGCATCAAGTGGCGGGCGGGCGAGCAGGTGCCCGTCTATGACGTCCGCCGCAACCAGATCGAGCTTTTCACCACGCCGGACGAGATCAAGCTCGATGTCGAAGACTTCAACTCCAGAGTCATCACTGAATCCTTCAACCGCGTGGTCTGCCAGTTCCTTGCGACGGAGCTCGACCCGGCCTCGCGACAGAAGACGCTCATCTTCTGCGTGAACGACGCCCACGCCGATCTGGTGGTGCATCTGCTCAAACAGGCCTTCGCACACCACTACGGCAACCTCGACGACGATGCGGTCATCAAGATCACCGGCGCCGCCGACAAGCCGCTGCAACTGATCCGCCGCTACAAGAATGAGCGCAACCCCAATGTCGCGGTCACCGTCGACCTGCTTACGACCGGGGTCGATGTGCCCGAGATCTGCAACCTCGTCTTCCTGCGCCGTGTCAGCAGCCGCATCCTGTTCGATCAGATGCTCGGCCGCGCGACCCGCCTGTGCGATGAGATCGGCAAAGAGACCTTCCGCGTCTTCGATGCGGTGAAGATCTACGAAGCCCTGCAAGGCGTGACTGCCATGCAGCCTGTGGTCGTCGATCCCGCGATCACCTTCACTCAGCTCGCGCGCGAGCTCGTACAGGTGACGAGCGATGAAGAGCGCGCGCTGGTGCGCGACCAGTTCATCGCCAAGCTGCAGCGCAGGAAGCGTCATCTGAGCGAGTCGACGCTCCGCGATCTCGAGACCGGCGCCGGCATGCCGCCCGATGCCTTCATCGCGCGGCTCAAGGCGATGCCGCTCGCCGACATCGCGGCCTGGTTCACCCGCAACCCCGACCTCGGCGAACTTCTCGACCGCAAGGGCGAAGCCCGTGCCGAGCCGGTGTTCGTGTCGCATCACGAGGACAAGCTGCTCGGAACCGAGTACGGCTATGGGAATGCCAAGCGGCCTGAGGACTACCTCAAGGAGTTCTCGGACTTCCTCCGCACCCGCGGCAACGCGATTCCCGCGCTCGTCACCGTTCTCACGCGGCCGCGCGAGCTCACGCGCAAGCAGTTGCGGGAGCTGGCGCTGGAACTCGACAGGGCGGGTTTCAGCGAGACCAGCCTCGCCACGGCCTGGCGCGAGACGATCAACCAGGACATCGCCGCCCGCATCGTTGGCTACATCCGCCAGGCGGCGATGGGCGATCCGCTCGTACCCTACGACCAGCGCGTCGACCAGGCGCTGCAAAGAGTGCTAGCCTCCCGCGCCTGGACGAACCCGCAGCGCCAGTGGCTGCAGAAGATCGCCGCCCAGACCAAGGCCAATGTGATCGTCGATCGCGACGCCCTGGATGACCCGGACCTCGTGTTCAAGCGCGAAGACGGCGGCTACGCCCGGCTCGACCGAATCTTCGGCGGCGAGCTGCGGCACGTGCTGGAAGCCTTCAACGATGCGCTCTGGCAGCAGCCGGCTGCTTGAGCCGAGGGCGGTGCGGGCGTATAGTAAGGAATCCTTACTTTCGGAAGAAAGGCCGAACTCATGCTTGCCAAGATCACCAGCAAGAACCAGCTCACGCTCCCCAAGAACATTACCAATGCCATCGGACCCACGGAGTACTTCGAGGTCGAGGCGCGGGACGGCCGGATCATCCTCACCCCGGTGCGCATCCAGCGCGCCGACGCGGTGCGCGCCAAGCTTGCCGAGCTGGGCCTCGATGAGCAGGATGTTGCTGACGCCGTCGCCTGGGCGCGCCGGCCGGAGGAGAAGCGAGTCAAGCGCGCCAGGAAATGAGCCGAGCGCCCGATGTGGTGCTCGACACCAACCTCGTCCTGTCGGCGCTGATCTTTGCGCAAGGCCGCCTGACGGCGCTGCGGCGCGCTTGGCAAGATGGGCGGTGCCGGCCGCTGGCATCCCAGACGACAATCGCGGAACTGATGCGCGCGCTGACCTACCCGAAGTTCAAGTTGTCCGCCGAGGAGCAGCGCGAACTGCTGGGCGACTACCTTCCCTATTGCCTCACCGTGCCGATGGCGGCCGACCCGCCCGTCACACCGCCTTGCCGCGATCCGTTCGATGCCCCCTTCCTGCAACTGGCGCTCGCCGCGAAGGCCGACTACCTGGTCACTGGCGACTGTGATCTGCTCGTGCTCGCGCCGCGGTTCGCGTGTCCCATCGTCACCGCCGATGCGTTCCTGAACGCCCTCGATCGCTCTGGACAAACGCCATGACCGCAGTCACCCACGACATCGTCGCCAAGCTGTGGAACCTCTGCAACATCCTCAAGGATGACGGGGTCACGTATCACCAGTACGTTACCGAGCTGACCTACCTGCTGTTCCTGAAGATGGCGAAGGAGACCGGCACCGAGGGTCAGATCCCCGCCGGCCATCGCTGGGACGACCTGGAGGCGAAGACCGCGGCGGAACGGCTGGAGGCCTATAAGCTCACGCTCATTCACCTGGGCACGCACGGCTCCATGCTGGTCCGGCAGATCTTCGGCAACGCCAGCTCGTTCATCAAGAAGCCCGCGACGCTCTCCGCGCTGGTGGCCGAGATAGACAAGCTCGACTGGTACAGCGCGCGGCAGGAAGGGCTGGGCGATCTCTACGAAGGCTTGCTGGAGAAGAACGCCAACGAGAAGAAGTCCGGCGCCGGCCAGTACTTCACGCCCCGCCCGCTGATCGACAGCATGGTCGCGGTGATGAAACCGACCTTGCAGGACGTGATCCA
>JBDHRV010000196.1:0-4836 GCA_039807745.1 Burkholderiales bacterium | reverse complement strand
ATGGCGATTCCGGCGCAAGGCGGGTGCTGCACGGATGACCAGAAGCTTCCGGTGATGCGATGGTAGTGGGTTGATTCAAAAGGAATAGAAGGTAGCGATATCGACCCCGCCTGCGCGGGCGGGGGTCCTTTCTTCACGGGCAGGAGAGGGCTCCGATGGACATGCAACCACCGCCATACGAGACGATCCAGCGCGAGGCCGCCGGCTTCATTCCTGGCCATCGACTCATCACCGACCCCTTGCGTCGACTCACCTGGGGTACCGACGGGAGCTTTTACCGACTGATCCCGCAGCTCGTCGTGGTCATCGAGTCCGAGGACGAGGTGGCGAAGATGTTGGCGCTCTGCGCGCGCTACCACGCGCCGGTGACCTTCCGCGCCGCCGGCACGAGTCTCTCCGGACAGGCCGTGACCGATTCGGTCCTGCTGCTGCTGGGCGATAACTGGCGTCGCATCCGCGTGACCGACGACGGTACGCTCATCCATCTGCAGCCCGGTGTGATCGGTGCCGCCGCGAACCGCCGCCTCGCAGCCCTGGGACGCAAGATCGGACCGGATCCCGCGTCGATCGACACCGCGATGATCGGCGGCATCGCCGCCAACAACGCAAGTGGCATGTGCTGCGGCACCGCACAGAACAGCTATCAGACGCTGCACGGGATGCGCGTGATCCTGGCCGACGGCGCAGTGCTCGACACGCGCGACCCCGAGAGCCGCGCGCGGTTTGTCGAGACCAAGCGGGAGTTCGTGGCGCAGCTCGACGCGCTCGGCCGCGCGACGCGGGCCAACGAGGCGCTTGCCGCGCGCATCCGCCACAAGTTCCGCATGAAGAACACCACCGGCTACAGTCTCAACGCGCTGGTGGATTTCGAGGATCCGATAGACATCCTCGCGCATCTGATGATCGGTTCGGAAGGCACGCTCGGCTTCATCGCCGAGCTTACCTATCGCACCGTCCCCGAATACGCGGACAAGGCCAGCGCGCTCATCCTGTATCACGATCTCAAGACCGCCTGCGAGGCCGTGCAACTGCTCAAGACCACCGCGGTGTCCGCGGTGGAACTCGCGGATCGGCCGGCCCTGCGCTCGGTGCAGGGCAAGCCCGGCCTGCCCGAGGGCATCCAGGACCTTGGTCCCGACGGCGCGGCGATCCTGGTCGAAACGCGCGCCGCCACGGCCGCCGAGCTCGCGCGCCAGATCACCGCGATCGAAGAAAGGCTGCGGCCGCTCGCCACGGCCCAGCCGATCGTCTTCACCACCGATCCTGCCGAGACCGCCCGCTACTGGAGCGTGCGCAAGGGCATGTTCCCCTCGGTCGGCGCAGTGCGCAACGTGGGGACGACCGTGGTTATCGAAGACGTGGCGTTCCCGGTGCCGCGGCTCGCCGAGGCTACCCTCGACCTGCAGGCGCTCCTGCGCGATCACGGCTACCACGAGGCGATCATCTTCGGTCACGCGCTCGAAGGGAACCTGCATTTCGTCTTCACCCAGGGCTTCGACGATCCGGCCGAGGTGCAGCGGTATCGCCACTTCATGGACGCCGTGTGCCGCATGGTGGTGGAGAAGTACGACGGCTCGCTCAAGGCCGAGCACGGCACCGGCCGCAACATCGCGCCGTTCGTGGAGCTGGAGTGGGGCGCCGAGGCGTACGGCCTCATGCGCGCGCTGAAGGAACTCTTCGATCCGGAGCGCCTGCTCAATCCGGGCGTCATCCTGAACGAGGACAGCGAAGCGCACCTCAAGAACCTGAAGCCGATGCCCGCCTGCGACCCGATCGTCGACAAGTGCATCGAGTGCGGCTTCTGCGAGCCGAAGTGTCCGTCGCGCGGGCTCACGCTCTCACCGCGGCAGCGCATCGTCGGCTGGCGCGAGATTACGCGGCTCGAGGGTACAGGCGCCGGTGCAGAGAGGCTGCAGGGCATGCGCGATCTGTACGACTACCACGGGATCGACACCTGTGCGGCGTGCGGCCTGTGCGCGACCGCGTGTCCCGTCGGCATCGAGACCGGTCAGCTCATCCTGTCGCTGCGGCGGCGCAGGGCTGGGCCGCTCGCGAAGAAGATCGGGCAGTCGATCGCCGACAACTTCGGCGCGGTGGCGACTGGTCTGCGGCTGGGGTTGGGTACCGCAGATGCTGCCCACGGTCTGCTCGGTACGGACCTCATGAAGCGCACGGTGGACGGCATGCGCAGCCTCTCCGGCGGTCGTGTGCCGAAATGGTCGCCGGCGTTGCCGCGGCCGATCAAGTTCGAGCCGGGAACCGGCCCGGCATCCAACGGCGGCGATCGCGTGGTCTATTTCCCGGGTTGCGTGACACGCAACATGGGGCCGCAGCGCGGCGACGAAACCTGGGAGGCGCTGCCCGTGGTCGCCGAGCGCCTCTTTCGCAAAGCCGGTTTCGACGTTGTCTACCCCACGAATCTCGGACGACTCTGCTGCGGTCAGCCGTTCGACAGTCAGGGGCTGAAGGATGTCGCCCAGAGCAAGGCGAAGGAGCTGGAAGCAAGGCTTACCGAGGCGAGCGAGGGTGGCCGCCACCCGATCGTATTCGACACCAGCCCCTGTGCCTACACCACCAAGCGGCTGGTGGAGGGAAGGCTCACGGTGCTGGACAGCGTTGAATTCCTGCACCAGCGTGTGGCACCGCGGCTTGCGTTCAAACCGACATCCGAGCCCCTGGCGCTCCACGTTGTCTGCACCGTGCGCAAGATGGGCACGGTCGATCAGCTTGCCGCGCTGGCCGCCCGCTGCAGCAGCGAGGTCGTGCGCCTGGAAGAGGCGGTGCTTTGCTGCGGCTTCGCCGGCGACAAGGGTTTCAACCAGCCGGAACTCTCCGAGCACGCGCTGCGTCACCTCAAGGCGTTGCTGCCGGCAAACTGCAGGACGGGATGTGCGTCGAGCCGCACCTGCGAGATCGGGCTCTCCGAGGCAGCCGGGTTTCCGTTCCACTCGATCATCCGGCTGGTTGATGCCTGCACGCGGGCCACGTCGGATGTCGCACCGCCCACCAAGGTGTGAGCGTGAGCGGTCCGGTCTTGAACTGGACGCTCACACCCGCATCTAATCCGTCCCTGTCGTCTTTCCCTCTCTGGAGAACCCGATGCGACGAATCGGACTGCTGTTCGCACTGTGGTCGCGCTTCAAGGACGAAGCGAGAATGGTCTGGGCCATGCTCCGCGACCCGGCAGCGCCGTTCGCCGCCAAGATGATCGCGATCGTCGCACTCGCGTATCTCGTGTCACCGGTCGATTTCGTGCCCGACGTCGTACCGATCCTCGGCTGGATCGACGACGGCCTGGTGCTCGCGGGGCTTCTCTGGCTGGCTTACCAGTTTCTGCCGCGCGACCTCTATGAAGCGCTGCGGCGCCGGGCGGGAGCGACCTCGCGGAGCAACGTGATCGAGGGCGAGGCGCAGCGGGTGGCGTGATAGGCCGCTCGGTCCCGACACCGCAGGAGAAGGCTCGCCGCTCTCAGGCCATTGTAGCACCAGTGTGCTACTATACGGACCTTTCCAAGGAGCTTCGCGATGTCCACGACCACCATTCGCCTTCCGCAGGGGCTCAAGGAGCGCGTCGCTCGCGCCGCAGAACGGACTGGGACCACCGCCCACAGCTTTATTCTGGAAGCGATAGCCGAGAAGGCGGAACAGGAGGAACGCCGAGGGGAGCTCCAGGACGAGGCCGAGCGCCGGTACGCCGGCATCATTGCCTCCGGCAAGACAGTGCCTTGGAGTGAGATGCGTCGCTATCTCGAGCGTCGGCTCACCGGGAAGAAGGTTGCGCGACCGAAGCCGCGAACCCTCGCACGCTAGTAGTGTCTCGCATTGAACTCGCCCCCGATGTGGGCGACGATCTCGATCGGATCTTGGCACATCTCTTTCAGCATCACGGGGCGGATGCGCCATCACGCCTAGAAGACATACTCAGGGCAATCGACGTGCTGGAACGCAATCCGCTGATCGGTCGGCCCACCCAAGGGGACCTCAGGGAGCTCGTGATCGGCCGCCGAGCGCGCGGCTATGTCGCGCTGTATCGATACGTCGCAGAGCTCGATGTGGTGTTCATGCTCGCCATCCGCAGCCAGAAGGAGGGCGGCTACACGAGTACGTAGGGTTCGAAATGGGCGCCAGCGGTGTCACGCCGCAAATCTTCGCCGCTTCTAGGCTATCGCTCTGCAAGCTTACTCACTTCCGCGAGTGAGCAGGTTCGACCCGCTTCGCACAACTCTCCTCCATGGCGCTAGAATCCAACGGGCATACCTCGCCGAAAACGCTGCCATGGCCGTCATCATCTACATCTCCTCCACCTACGAGGACCTGAAGGACCAACGTGAGGCCGTCTACAAGGCCCTCCGTCGGCTCAACCACGACGCGCGCGCGATGGAGGACTATGTCGCGACCGACGCGCGGCCCCTCGACAAGTGTCTCAAGGACGTGGTCGCGGCGGACCTCTACCTCGGCATCTTCGCGTGGCGTTACGGCGTCGTGCCGACCAAAGACAACCCGCAGGGACATTCCATCACCGAGCGCGAGTACCGGCATGCTGTCGAGTGCAGCAAGCCTTGCCTCATCTTCCTGCTCCACGAGGATGCCGACTGGAAGCCGAAGTTTCTCGACGCAGTAACCGCCTCGGATAAGGGGGGCGCATCCGGGCGTTGCGCGCCGAATTGGCGAACGACTGCACGGTCAGCTTCTTTCGAAGCGTCGAAGAACTGGCGCAGCTCGCGGGTGCGGCCGTGACGAACTGTGAGAGGGAGCGGCGCTCGGCATCTGAGCGTGCGCAGGCGGCAGCTAGCAGCAGCGTCAACACCGGCGGCGATTTTGTCGCCCGCGGCAAGC
>JBDHRV010000032.1:0-28293 GCA_039807745.1 Burkholderiales bacterium | reverse complement strand
GCGAACACGCTCATCTCTTTCGCCGCCTGCTTGTCACCCTTGGTCTCCGCAACGGTGATGCCCTGCCGGTACGCAGCGAGTGCGTCGGCCTTGCGGCCGGCATCGGCGAGCGCCTTGCCGAGCAGTTTCCAGGCAGCGGAGTAATTCGGGTCGAGCTCGACGGCATGCGCGAGGTGATCCGCCGCACGCTGTGCGTCGCCGCGCTTGAGATACTCGTTGCCGAGGCTGAAGCGGAGCATGGCGGTGTCCTTGCCGCTCGCAAGCATCTGCTCGAAGCGGGCGATCAGGTCGGGCGGGGACATCGGCAAGCCTCGTCGGCGTGCGTGCCGAACCTCAGATCTCGATCTGCGTGCCGAGTTCGACCACGCGATTGGTGGGCAGCTTGAAATACGCGGTGGCGCTCGCGGAGTTGCGCGCCATCGCCACGAACAGCTTCTCGCGCCACATCACCATGCCCGGTGCGACGGTCGGGATCAGCGTCTCGCGGCTCAGGAAGTACGAAGTCTCCATCGGCTCAAACCGGATCCCCTTGGCATCCGCGAGCTCCAGCGCGCGCGGGATGTCGGGCTCGTCCTTGAATCCGTAGCGGACTTTCATGCGGTGGAATCCCGCTTCCTTGGTCTCGATCTCCACGCGATCCTCGTCGGGCACGCGCGGCACCTCTTCCGTCACGACCGTGAGCAGCAGGATGCGCTCGTGCAGAACCTTGTTGTGGTTGAGGTTGTGCAGCAGCGCGTGCGGCACGCCTTCCTGGCTGGTGGTGAGAAACACCGCGGTGCCGGGTACGCGGGTCGGCGGGTGGATGGCGATGCTCTGTATGAAGGGCTCCAGCGGAATCGCACCGGGGCGGGTGCGATCGAAGAGGATTTCGCGACCCTTGTGCCAGGTTGCGAGCAGGATGAACACCACGACCCCGACCAGCACCGGGAACCACCCCCCCTCCACGATCTTGATCGCGTTCGAGGTGAAGTAGGCGATGTCGATGAACAGGAACGCGGCGGCGAGCGGCAGCGCGAAAGCGATGTGCCAGCCCCACAGAAAGCGCATGACGACGAAGGCGAGGATCGAATCGATCGCCATGGTGGCCGTCACGGCGATGCCGTACGCGGCGGCGAGATTGCTCGACGAGCCGAAGCCGACGACCAGCGCGATGATCGCGGCGAGCAGCACCCAGTTGATCCACGGCAGATAGACCTGTCCGATCTCGTGTTCGGAGGTTTGCATGACGTTCATGCGCGGACAGTAGCCGAGCTGGATCGCCTGCCGCGTGAGGGAGTACGCGCCGGAGATGACGGCCTGCGACGCGATCACGGTGGCGGCGGTCGCCAGCACGAGCAGAGGGTACAACCCCCACGACGGCACCTGGAGATAGAACGGGCTGCGCACGGCGGTCGGATCGTGCAGGATCACCGCGCCCTGCCCGAAATAGTTGAGGAGCAGAGCCGGCAGGACGAACGAGAGCCAGGTGTAGCGGATGGGATTGCGGCCGAAGTGGCCCATGTCGGCATAGAGCGCTTCGGCACCCGTGACGGCGAGCACCACCGAGCCCAGCGCGAAGTAGCCGTGCCAGCCGTTGAAGGCGAAGAACTGCACGGCGTACAGCGGATTGACCGCTTTCAGCACCTCGGGGTAACGCAGCACGTTCCAGATGCCGAGACCGCCCAGGGTGGAAAACCAGAGCAGCATGATCGGACCGAACAGCGCACCGACCCGGGCCGTCCCGTGCCGTTGCACCGCGAAGAGCGCGATCAGGACCGCGATGGCGATCGGTACCACGTAAGGCTGCAGCGCGGGCGTCGCGATCTCCAGACCCTCGATGGCGGACAACACCGAGATCGCGGGCGTGATCATGCTGTCGCCGTAGAAGAGCGCGGCACCGAACAGTCCGAGCACCATCAGCACCCAGCGCCGCCGCGGATCGCGCGTGGCCCGCAAAACCAGCGCGGTGAGCGCCATGATGCCGCCCTCGCCGCGGTTGTCGGCGCGCATGATGATCGTCACGTACTTGAGCGTCACGATGGACATGAGCGACCAGAACACGAGCGAGAGGACGCCGAGGACGTTGTCCTGGGTCACGTCCACGCTGTGGTGGCCGGTGAAGGCTTCCTTCAGCGTATAGAGCGGACTCGTGCCGATGTCGCCGTACACGACGCCGATGGCGCCCAGCATGAGGGTCGCAAGCGCCTGCCTGGCACGCTCGGGAGGACTCGCTTCAACCGGCTTCGCTGCGGCGTGCATGGTCCGGGACGATCGGAGGGTGGCGGGGGGCTGGGGGAGCGCAACGGCGGGCGGTGCGGCGGATGATAGCACGGGGGCTCGCTGCCCATGCCGCCCTGGCCGGGTTGTCCGGCGCCGACCCTTGCGCATACCATGAACGTCTGTCCTGCACCCCGCCGGAGATTCCTCGTGCGTGCTTCGCGCGCCAAGCCGCCCAAGCGGCGTCGCCCAGCGCCCGCACCCGAGACGACCCCGGCCTCGGCAGCGGCGACGGACGATGCCTTGCCGGGCGTCGCACCCGCGATTCGCTCGCGTCTTCGCCAGCTCGGCATCCAGTCCCTCGCGGACGCCCTGCTGCACCTGCCGCTGCGCTACGACGACGAGACGAAGATCCAGCCGATCGGCCAGGCGCGCGAGGGCCTGCCGGTAGTGGTGGAGGGGGAAATCGTCGCGACCGAGATCGTGTACCGCCCGCGCCGCCAGCTCGTCTCGCGGATGCGGGATGCGACCGGGGTGGTGTGCCTGCGGTTTCTCAACTTCTATCCGAGCCAGGTGAAGCAGTTGGCGGCAGGCACGCGGGTGCGCTGTTTCGGCGAGATTCGCCACGGCTTGTTCGGCGCCGAAATGATCCACCCGCGCTGTCGCGTCGTGGCAGAGGGCGCACCGCTGCCCACCGGCTTGACCCCGGTGTACCCCACGACCGCCGGCGTGTCGCAGGACGCGCTGCGGCGCGTGGTGGGCGCGAGCCTCGCCGCTTGCGACCTCTCCGACACCCTGCCCGATGCGCTGCGCGTGAAGCTCGCGCTGGTGCCGTTCGCGGCTGCGGTGCAGTTGCTGCACAGCCCGCCACCGGCGACCTCCCAGGCCGCCATCGAGTCGCGCACTCATCCGGCATGGCGGCGGATCAAGTTCGACGAGCTGCTGGCGCAGCAGCTTTCGCTGCGCCGCCTGCGCGCGCGGCGCAGCCAGCTGCGTGCGCCGCCGCTGCCGCCGCGCGGGCAACTTGCCGCGCAATTGATCGCCGCGCTGCCCTTCGCGCTCACGGGCGCGCAGCGCCGCGCCGTCGACGACCTCGCGCGCGATCTGGCGCAACCCGTGCCGATGCAGCGCCTGCTGCAGGGTGATGTCGGCAGCGGCAAGACCATCGTCGCGGCGATCGCGGCGCTGCAGGCGATCGAGAACGGTTTTCAGGTGGCGGTGATGGCGCCGACCGAGATCCTCGCCGAGCAGCACTGCCGAAAGTTCGCGGAGTGGCTGGATCCGCTCGGGGTCGAGGTGGTCTGGCTCGCCGGCAGTCTCAAGGCGGGTCCCCGTCGCGCAGCAATGGCCGCGATCGAGGGCGGAGACTGCAAGATGGTGGTCGGCACGCACGCACTCTTTCAGGCGGACGTCTCCTTCGCCCGGCTCGGACTCGCAATCGTCGACGAGCAGCATCGCTTCGGTGTGCAGCAGCGGCTTGACCTGCGTAAGAAGGGCGAGCGCAACGCAGACTTGCAGCCGCACCAGCTCATGATGAGCGCGACGCCGATCCCGCGCACGCTGGCGATGAGCTACTACGCCGACCTCGACGTCTCGGTGATCGACGAGCTGCCGCCCGGCCGGACCCCGGTGGTGACCAAGCTCTTCGCCGAGCGTCGGCGCGACGACGTGGTGCGCCGCGTGCGCGATGCGTGCATCGCGGGCCGGCAGGCCTACTGGGTCTGCCCCCTGATCGAGCAGTCGGAGGCGCTTCAGCTGAAGACCGCGATCGAAACCTTCGACTGGGTGCGGGAGGCGTTTCCCGAGCTCGAGGTCGGGCTCGTCCACGGCCGGCTGCCAGGCGCCGAGAAGGCGGCGGTGATGGCGGCGTTCCAGCGCAACGAGGTGCAGCTCCTGGTCGCGACGACGGTCATCGAGGTGGGTGTGGACGTGCCGAACGCGACGCTCATGGTGATCGAGCACGCCGAGCGCATGGGGCTCGCGCAGCTGCATCAGCTGCGCGGGCGTGTCGGCCGTGGCACGGGCGCCGGCGTGTGCATCCTGCTCTACCAGACGCCTTTGTCGAGCCTGGCGCGCGAGCGGATGAAGATCATCTACGAGCAGGTCGACGGCTTCGAGATTGCACGCCGCGATCTCGCGCTGCGCGGACCCGGCGAGTTCCTCGGTGCGCGCCAGAGCGGGACGCCGATGCTGCGCTTCGCCGACGTGAACGCCGATGTCGACCTGGTCGAACTCGCGCGGCATGCGGCAGCGGAACTGATGCGGCAGCACCCGGAGGCGGTGGAGCGGCACCTTGCGCGTTGGTTGGCGGGACGCCACGAGTATCTCAAGGCATGAGGATCGGCACGCTGCGACGTGCTCGCGACGAGGGCGCGGGCCTGGGATTTGGCATAATCGAGCCTTTTCCGCCGAACCCCGTTGAACAGCCCCGCTGCGCTTGCCGGATGGTTGCCTCGCGTGCCGCCCCCTGCCGAAGCCTATCGCCCCTGGCTGGTGGACCGCGGATCGCTCACGCGCCGCCTGCAGGATCGCTGCGACGCGTTTCGGGTGCGGCCGATGCGCCAGGCGCTGGCGCCGAGCGTGTTCGACGAGCGACCGCTGCTCGGAGCGCGGGATCGCGAGTGGGTGATGACCCGCGAGGTGTTTCTTTACTGTGCCGATACGCCCGTGGTGTTCGCCCACAGCGTCGTGCGCAGCCGCGGTCTGCACGGGCCGTGGCGCTGGGTCGCGGGCCTCGGTGCGCGGCCGCTCGGGGCGGCGCTGTTCGCTGACCCGCGGGTGGCGCGCACGCCGCTCATGTTTCGGGCGATCGGACGTCATCATCCGTTGTATCGACGCGCGAGCGCCATGCTCGAATCCCGGCCCGCCGTCCTGTGGGCACGGCGCTCGATCTTCCTCAGGGAGGGCGTGCCCCTGCTCGTGACCGAAGTCTTCCTGCCGTCGATTCTGGAGCTGCCGCGGTGATGCTCGGCGAGCGGCTGGGCCATTACGAGCGGCTGCTGCGGCTCGACCGGCCGATCGGCATCCTGCTCCTGCTGTGGCCGACGCTGTGGGGGCTGTGGATCGCGGGCGAGGGACGTCCGGACGCGGCGACCGTGCTGGTCTTCGTGCTCGGCACCGTGCTCATGCGCTCCGCCGGGTGCGCGGTGAACGATTTCGCCGATCGCGACTTCGATCCCCACGTGGCGCGTACCAAGGACCGGCCGCTGGCAGCGGGGAGGATCTCGGAGCGCGAAGCGCTCGCCCTCGGCGCCGGGCTCGCATTGATCGCTTTCCTGATGATCCTGCCCTACGGCTGGCTCGTCGTGGCGCTGTCGCTGGTGGCGGCGCTGCTCGCGGCAACCTATCCGTTCACCAAGCGGTTTTTTCCGCTGCCGCAGGCGTATCTCGGGGTCGCCTTCGGATTCGGCATCCCGATGGCCTTTGCCGCCCTGACCGGGACAGTGCCGGCGCTCGCGTGGGTGCTGCTCGTCGCGAACATGTTCTGGTCGATCGCCTACGACACCGAGTACGCGATGGTGGACCGGGAGGACGATCTCAAGATCGGCATCAAGACCGCCGCCATTACGTTCGGCCGCTTCGACGTGGCAGCAGTGATGGCGTCGCACGCGCTCTTTCTCGGCCTGCTCGCCGCCGTGGGCGCATCGCTCGGCCGCGGCGCCCTCTGGTTCGTGGGGCTCTTCGTGGCAGCCGGCCTCGCCGCCTACCAGTATCGGCTCATCCGCGACCGCGATCCCAAGCGCTGCTTCAAGGCCTTTCTGCACAACAACTGGGTCGGCGCGGCGGTGTTCGCCGGCATCGCCCTCGACTATCTGATCCACCACTGACCGCGGACGGTGCGATGCGCTACCACGACCTGCGCGACTTCATCGAACAGCTCGAGCGACGCGGCGAGCTGAAGCGGATCGCGCTCGAGGTGGATCCTTGTCTCGAGATGACCGAGATCTGCGACCGGGTACTGCGCGCAGGGGGCCCGGCCATCCTGTTCGAGCACCCGAAGGGTCACACGATACCCGTGCTCGGAAACCTGTTCGGTGCCCCGCGGCGCGTCGCCATGGGGATGGGTGAGGAGTCGGTCGAAGCGCTGCGCGAGGTCGGCAAGCTGCTCGCGTATCTCAAGGAACCGGAACCGCCGCGCGGCCTGAAGGACGCCTGGGACAAGCTGCCGGTGCTGAAACAGGTGCTCAGCATGGCGCCGAAGGAGGTGAGTCGGGCGCCTTGCCAGGACATCGTCTGGGAGGCGGACCAAGTCGATCTTGGCCGACTGCCGATCCAGACGTGCTGGCCGGGAGATGCCGGTCGACTCATCACCTGGGGCCTGGTGATCACCCGCGGACCGCACAAACCGCGGCAGAATCTCGGCATCTATCGGCAGCAGGTGATCGGCCGCAATCGCGTCATCATGCGCTGGCTGGCGCATCGGGGCGGCGCGCTCGACTTCCGGGACCATTGCCTCGCCCATCCGGGCGAACCCTTCCCGATCGCCGTCGCGCTGGGTGCAGATCCGGCGACGATGCTGGGCGCCGTGACCCCGGTGCCGGACAGTCTCTCGGAGTACCAGTTCGCGGGACTGCTGCGCGGATCGAAGACGGAACTCGTGAAGTGCACGAGCTCGAGCCTGCAGGTACCGGCGTCGAGCGAGATCGTCCTCGAAGGGGAGATCCGACCGGACGACACCGCGCTGGAAGGGCCGTTCGGCGATCACACCGGCTACTACAACGAGCAGGAGCGGTTCCCGGTGTTCACGGTGACGCGCATCACGATGCGGCGCGACCCGATCTATCACAGCACCTACACCGGCAAGCCCCCGGACGAGCCAGCGATGCTCGGCGTGGCGCTGAACGAAGTGTTCGTGCCCCTACTGCAAAAACAGTTCGCCGAGATCAGCGATTTCTACCTGCCGCCCGAGGGTTGCTCCTACCGGCTGGCGGTGGTCAGCATGAAGAAGCAGTACCCCGGGCACGCGAAGCGGGTGATGTTCGGGGTGTGGTCATACCTGCGGCAGTTCATGTACACGAAATTCATCGTCGTGGTCGACGACGACGTGAACATCCGCGATTGGAAGGAGGTGATCTGGGCACTGACCACCCGCGTGGACCCGGCGCGCGATACGATGCTCGTGGAGAACACGCCGATCGACTACCTGGACTTCGCCAGCCCGGTCTCCGGCCTGGGGTCGAAAATGGGGATCGATGCGACCAACAAGTGGCAGGGCGAAACGCAGCGGGCTTGGGGAACGCCCATCCGCATGGACGCCGCGGTCAAGGCGAGAATCGACACCATCTGGGCTGACCTCGGCCTGGACCAGGAGCACCAATGACAAGGCCCGCCGTGGCGGGCCTTGCAACGTGCTCAACCGGAATGTTCAGAAGTCGTAACCGACCCCGAGCGAGAATCCGGGATTGCGGCGGAAGTCGCGCTGCACGTCGAGGATGAAGCCACCCGGGCGGTCGGAAGGCAGCAGCCCCTCGAAACCTTCCACGCCTTTCATACCATAACGCGGATCGCCGAGCTGGCCATAGAAGGAGAAACCGCTCCGCCCGCCAACCGCAGCCTGCCCCGCTGCCTTCAAGCCCGACTCCTTGGTCGGATCCTTGAAGGTCGGGGAATAATGGAATCTGAGCACTCCGCCTTCGTTGTTTGCACCGGCTGCATCGACGGTAAAGCTGCTCTTCGGCGCAGCCGGCAGCACGCTGCGCGGCAATCGGAATTCACCGCCAGCCGGGGGCACCCGCAACCCCTGGTAGGACCCCCAGGCCGAAGGGTCGGCCGGCAGATCCCCGGGCTGCGCCGCTCCCCCGGCAACGGGGAGGGCGATCAATGCCGCAAATGCCACGGCAAGCTTGATCTTGCTCATTTTCCTTCCGCTCACTGCGAACGTCTCAAATGATAGTCCAGGTGCGTCCGATCGTAAAATGCACCGCTCGACGGATGTGCATAAGACTACAACACGGGCGAGGGGTTTCCCCGCGCGGATAGCGCCTTTACGGTCGTTGATACACCCACCTGAGCAGCGCATCCTGCAGCCCCCCGGCTGCGGCATTGGCGCCGGGGTAGTTGACGATGCAGACCACGACCATGCGGCGCCCCTGTGCGTCGAGAACATAGCCAGCGATACTCTTCACGGCGTCCAGGGAGCCAGTCTTGATGTGCGCCTGCCCCGCGATAGCCGCCTCCCGCAGCCGCTTGCGCATCGTGCCGTCCACCGCCGTCAACGGCAGCGAAGCCATGAGCTCGGGCATGACCGGGCTCCGATAGGCCGCGGTGAGCAACTCGCCCAGGTGCCGCGCCGAAATGCGCTCGCTGCGCGACAACCCCGACCCGTTCTCCAGCACCAGCTCCGGAAAGACGAGCCCCTTGCGATCGAGCCATTCCCGGACTGCGCGCGACGACTTCTCCCCCGTCCCCGGCGGGCCGAAGGTTTCGGCGCCGAGGGTGAGGTAGAGCTGCCTCGCCATGACGTTGTTGCTGTATTTGTTGATGTCCCGCACGAGGTCCGCGAGCGGCGGCGACTCCCATGTGAACACGAGCCGGGCATCGGGGCCCGCGCTGCCGTCGCAGACGGCGCCTCCCAGGGTGCCGCCCAGTTCCTCCCAGAGATGCCGGAAGAGGGCGCCCGCGTAGGGTGCGTGGCGCAGCACGCTGAGATAGTAGCTGCGCTCACCGCAGCTTAGCGCGAACGTGCCGCGGAAGCTCACGCGTGCCGTCTTCCCGTCGTCTGCGAGCTGCGGTGCGACGCGGGCACGCCAATCGCCGCAGGGACCGTCGGTGACGGTGATCCGGTTCTCGACCCGCACGTTGGCAAGGGGCGGATCGACCAGCACCTTCACCGATCGCGCGCCAGGCTCCGGCAGGAACTGAATCCGCAGCGCCTTGTAGTTGAGAAGCAGCGCGTCTGGACCGACGTTGTACGCGCGCGTCGGATCGCCGTCGAAGCGGCCTGGATCGACCTCCACGTCCTGGAAGGCACGACGGTCCAGAACGAGATCGCCGCGAACGTGCCGCAGTCCCCGGTTGCGGACCCCGCGCAGCAGGAGCCAGAGATTTTCGAGGGTAAGCTTCGGATCCCCGTTCCCCTGCAGCACCAGGTTGCCGGCCAGCGCGTTTCCCTGCAGCGCGCCGTCGGCCCAGGCCTCGGTCTTCCAGGTGAATGCCGGACCCAGCATCTCGAGGCCGGCGTAAGTGGTGAGCAGTTTCATCGTGGACGCCGGATTGAGCGCCCGCTCGGCCCCGGCGGCAAACACGACCCGCCCGCTGGCGGGATCCTGGACGAAGATGCCCACGGCGTCCGCCGGCAGGCCGGCACTCCGCACGGCCTCGTGGAATGGAAAGGCGTCCTGTGCGCTCACGGCCACCGGCATCAGGGCGATGAGCAGCAAGAGCAGATAGCGGGGAACGGTCATCTATGCCGACGGCGGATGCGGGTCACGAGACCGCTGCTTCGAGCGCCTCCAGCGTGCGCTCGCAGAGCAGTGCGAGCTCCGCCTCGTCGATCACGTACGCAGGCATGAAATAAACGGTCGTGCCGATCGGCCGCAGCAGGAGCTCGCGCTGCAGCGCCTCCGCGCAAAAGCGCCGCGAGAACGCGGGATCGTCGGTCACGACGTCGAACGCCCAGATCATGCCGGTGTGGCGAAAGTGCTGGACCCTGGGATGCGCAACGATCGGCTCGGTCAGCCGAGCCAGCGTTCGCGCCTTCGCCCGGTTCGCCTCGATCACGTCGTCGCGATCGAAGAGCTCGAGTGTCGCGAGCGCCGCGCTGCAGGCGAGCGGGTTCCCGGTGTAGGAGTGCGAGTGCAGGAAGCCGCGCGCGGTCTCGTCGGCGTAGAACGCGTCGTAGATCGCAGGCGTCGTAAGCACTACGGAAAGCGGCAGGTAACCGCCCGTGATCCCTTTCGAAAGGCACAGGAAATCGGGCACGATCCCGGCCTGCTCGCAGGCGAACAGAGTCCCGGTCCGTCCGAAGCCGACCGCGATCTCGTCCGCGATGAGATGCACGCCGTAGCGGTCGCACAGTGCGCGCGCCTGTCGCAGGTACTCGGGATGGTACATGGCCATGCCGGCGGCGCACTGCACGAGCGGCTCGAGGATGAGCGCAGCGGTTTCGCGATGTCTCTGCTCCAGGCGCTGCTCCAGCGCTGCGGCGCACGCAAGTGCATGATCCAGCGGCGACGTTCCGGCACGCGCGAGGCGCCAGTCCGGCGACGGCACGGTATCCGCCGCGCGCAGCAGCGCTGCATACGTGTCCCGAAACAGTGCCACGTCGGTGACCGACAAGGCGCCCAGAGTCTCGCCGTGATAGCCGTGCTCGAGGCTGATGAAGCGCGTCTTCTCCGGTACGCCCGTGTTGCGCCAGAAGTGAAAACTCATCTTCAGCGCGACCTCGGTGGCCGACGCACCGTCGGAGGCGTAGAAGCAGTGGCCGAGGTCACCCGGAGCGAGCGAAGCGAGGCGCTCGGAAAGCTCCACCACCGGCGCGTGCGTGAAGCCGGCGAGCAGTACGTGCTCGAGACGATCGAGCTGGGCCGCGATGCGTGCCTTGATGTGCGGATGCCCGTGGCCAAAGAGATTGACCCACCACGAGCCGATCGCATCGAGGTAGCGCCGGCCGTCGAAGTCGTACAGCCACACACCCTGCGCGCGCGCGATCGGTATCAACGGCAGCCACTCGTGCTGCTTCATCTGCGTGCAGGGATGCCACACCGAGGCGAGCGAACGGCGCAGCCAGGCCTCGTTATCGAGGCTGCCGGACGGCCATGGCGATGACATTGTCGGTACGAACGCTGGAGATGGCCGGCCGATGGTTTTCTGCAAGCGACTGCGGTGCTCGCAAGCCACGCCGCAGTCGCCGGCGCGGGATTCAATTCGGCACCGAACTTGCTAAAATTGTTGCGAGTTTATCACGCTGCAGCGAGGAGCCGAATCGTGGAAATCCTTGAGCGCATCGAATCACAGATCGCCGCAAGCAAACTTCCATTGTTCGCCGTAACCGTCGCCGCGGTCCCTTGTCCCGATACCCCTGTCATCCTCACGCTGCACTGGCACGGCTTCCTGCGCGAGCGTCTCGCCGACCTGGAAGAAGCGCAGGCCGTCACCTACGTTCCGATTCCCAGTTCCGCCCTGCAGGTAAACGACCGCTGGACCGACCTCCTCGATCTCGACCGTGCAGCGATGGAAGCAGGCTGGGAACTCGGTGCGTGGGATGTCGCACGCGCCGAGCGGCCTTCCTGCGCTCGCCCGGGTGCCGACTCGAGCGAGGCGATCGACTGCCTCAAAGCGTTCGGTGCGTTCCCCTTCGGGATCAACGGGCAGCAGCCGGTGGTCGCGGACACCCCCGACGTGGACGGCCTTTTGAGCGTCGCCTGCCGGCGCGGCTACCTGATGTGGCTCTTCCGCCCGGTGCGCGGCGGCATCTGGGCCGCGGTTGCGGACGACGCGACGCTGCTCCCGGGTGGCACGCGCGAACCGCCGTGCCCGCACACCCCCATTCGGCCCACCCTCCGCGAGTCGAACCGCACGGTGTATCGCTTCGGGCGCCCGGGCTCGACGCGAAACACCCGAGCGCTGTCGTAGCCCTGCACGATTTCGCAAACCAGCTGCGACCCATCACCTCCCTTCATCCGGACCTTGATTTTTCCCCGCTCCGCTCCTATATTTGCCAGCACTCAAACGTCTTGAGTGCTAACAAACCTCGGGATCGCCCTGAG
Organism: Burkholderiales bacterium; assembly: GCA_039807745.1. Lineage (GTDB taxonomy): Bacteria > Pseudomonadota > Gammaproteobacteria > Burkholderiales > JAEUMW01 > JAEUMW01. The sequence continues at coordinate 16,390 of JBDHRV010000032.1, read as the reverse complement.
TAATCGAATTAAATCCAATAGTTAGGAGAGATTTCCCATGAAGATTCGTCCGCTTCACGATCGAGTCATCGTCAAGCGTCTGGAGGAAGAGCGCAAGACCGCCTCCGGTATCGTCATCCCCGACACCGCCGCCGAGAAGCCCGACCAGGGCGAGATCGTCGCTGTGGGCACGGGCAAAGTACTGGAGGACGGGAAAGTTCGCGCCCTCGAAGTCAAGAAAGGCGACCGCGTCCTGTTCGGGAAGTACTCCGGTCAGACCGTCAAGGTCGAGGGTGAAGAGCTCCTCGTCATGCGCGAGGAAGACATCATGGGCGTCATCGAAGCCGCCTGAGCCCAGGTCGGTCGCCCACGCGGAAACAATTTAGGAGATTCGACGAATGCCTGCGAAAGAAGTGAAGTTTCATGACAGCGCGCGCCACAAGATCGTGGCGGGCGTGAACGTGCTGGCCGATGCGGTCAAGGTGACGCTCGGCCCGAAGGGTCGGAACGTCGTGCTCGAGCGCGCGTTCGGTGCCCCTACCGTCACCAAGGACGGGGTCTCGGTCGCAAAGGAGATCGAGCTCAGGGACAAGTTCGAGAACATGGGCGCCCAGATGGTGAAGGAAGTAGCGTCCAAGACTTCGGACGTGGCCGGTGACGGCACCACGACCGCCACCGTGCTCGCGCAATCCATCGTTCAGGAAGGGATGAAGTTTGTCGCTGCTGGAATGAACCCGATGGATCTCAAGCGCGGGATCGACAAGGCGGTCATTGCCACGATCGACGAACTGAAGAAGCTGTCGAAGCCCTGCACCACGAGCAAGGAGATTGCGCAGGTCGGTGCCATCTCTGCCAACGCGGATTCCTCGATCGGCGACAAGATCGCCGAGGCCATGGAGAAAGTCGGCAAGGAAGGCGTGATCACGGTCGAGGACGGCTCCTCGCTCGAGATGGAGCTGGACGTGGTCGAAGGCATGCAGTTCGACCGCGGCTATCTGTCGCCCTACTTCATCAACACTGCCGAGAAGCAGATCGCGGTGCTGGAGAATCCGTATGTTCTGCTGCACGACAAGAAGGTCTCCAACATCCGCGACCTGCTGCCGGTGCTGGAACAGGTGGCGAAGGCTGGCAAGCCACTGCTCATCGTCGCCGAAGACGTCGACGGTGAAGCGCTCGCCACGCTGGTCGTCAACAACATCCGCGGCATTCTGAAGACCTGCGCCGTGAAGGCACCCGGCTTCGGCGACCGCCGCAAGGCGATGCTCGAGGACATCGCGATCCTGACCGGCGGCACGGTGATCGCCGAAGAGGTCGGGCTGTCGCTGGAGAAGGCGACCCTGAACGACCTCGGCCAGGCGAAGCGCATCGAGATCGGCAAGGAGAACACCACCATCATCGACGGCGCCGGCGAGGCGAAGACGATCGAAGGACGGGTCAAGCAGATCCGCACCCAGATCGAGGAAGCGACCAGCGACTATGACCGCGAGAAGCTGCAGGAGCGCGTCGCGAAGCTGGCGGGCGGGGTGGCCGTCATCAAGGTCGGCGCCGCGACCGAAGTCGAGATGAAGGAGAAGAAGGCGCGCGTCGAAGACGCGCTGCACGCGACTCGCGCGGCGGTCGAGGAAGGCATCGTTCCGGGTGGCGGTGTGGCGCTCATCCGCTGCCGCAACGCCGTGTCCAAGACCAAGGGCGAGAACCCCGATCAGGACGCCGGCATCAAGATCGTGCTGCGGGCGCTGGAAGAGCCGCTGCGCACCATCGTCGACAATGCCGGCGAGGAAGCCTCGGTTGTCGTCAACAAGGTGGTCGAAGGCAAGGGCAACTTCGGCTACAACGCCCAGAGCGGTGAGTACGGCGATCTCGTCGAGAGCGGCGTCGTCGACCCGACCAAGGTCGCCCGCTGCGCGCTGCAGAATGCGGCGTCGGTGGCTGGCCTCATCCTCACGACCGATGCCATGGTGGCCGAGTTGCCGAAAGACGACAAGCCGATGCCGGGTGGAGGCATGGGCGGCATGGGTGACATGGACATGTAGCATCGGCGCGTACCAACATAGCGTGCCCCGCGGGTTGGGGCCGCTCGCAAGGCCCGGCTCTGCCGGGCCTTTTTCTTCCGCCTCGGCGACTCTCGGAGACGGTCGCCCTCGGGCGTCACGCCAGCCAGCGCGCCACGATGCCCCAGACATGCTCGCGCAGCCGGACATGCCACGGGCGACGCTCCCAGGTCGCGTGCTGCCATTCCACGCTCTCGGCGAAGTCGGCCTCGAACATGGACTGCACCTGCGCGGCAAGCGCGGGATCCTCCATCTCCTGATTCGCTTCCAGATTCCAGCGCAGGGTCCAGCGGTCGAGATTGCTCGATCCGATCGACACCCAGTGGTCGCACAGCGTCGTCTTGGCGTGGAGCACACGCGGCTGGTACTCGAAGATGCGCACCTGGTTGCGCAGCAAGCGGCCGTAGTATCGCCGTCCGGCGTGGCGCACGGCCGGATGGTCCGTCGGTCCGGGGAGCAGCAGGCGCACGTCCGCGCCGTGGGCGGCAGCACGCCGAAGCGCGCGCAGCAACTTCCACGAGGGCACGAAATACGCGGTCGCGATCCAGACACGGGTCCGCGCCCCGCGAGCGCGGTTGATGACGGAGCGCCTGATCTCGGAATTGGCCGCCGTCAGCCGCCCCCGCACGTCGCCCTCCCGCCGCCCGTGCTCCGCCACGACCGCTGCCTTCCGCCCGGTCATTTGCGTCCAGGTCTCTGCGAACAGGGCCTGCCAGTCCCGCACCACCGGGCCGTCGACAGCCACCATGGTTTCGCGCCAGGGCGGGCGCTTCGGGTCGGGTGGATCGAACTGGTCGGTCATGCCGGTGCCGCCGATGAAGGCCCGCTCGCCGTCCACCAGCAGCAGCTTGCGATGGTTCCGGAACAGGTTGTTGAGCCAGCGGCTGTAGTGCAGCCGGTTGTAGAACACGAGCTCGACACCCGCCGCCACGAGACGATCGCGGTCCGCCTTCGAAAGACCGAGGGCGCCGAAATCGTCGAACAGGATCTGCACCGTCACGCCACGCTCTGCCGCAAACGCCAACGCCGCGATGAAGCGGTCAGCCACCGCGCCCGATGCACAAAGGTACAGCTCGAACTGGACGACCCGCTGCGAGTCCGCGATGTCTTCCAGCATGCGGCGAAAGAAGCTCGGACCGTCGACCAGCAGCTCGACGCGATTACCTTCGCGCCAGGAAAAGCGCCTGCGTTGAGCGATTCCCATCGCCTTTTAGTTTAAGCGCAGCGGCCGTAACTATAACCCCCTCGACCACAACGCAGTGAAAACGAAGCGACAGCGTGGTTTCAGTGCAGACTCATGCGCGTTGCGGCGCGATGCCGGAAACAGCCGGGTCACCGTGCAGGAAATAGTGCACGCGTTTCGGCACCGACAGCACCCATTGGCGCACCGGTAGCCGCGGCATGACGTGATCGGCGAAAGGGCCGTGCCAACCTGGCAGAACGGCACAAGTGCAGGGGCGCTGTGGCTGTTGAGACTACAGGCCCTTGAAGAAGAAGAACTCGACAAGTGAGATCGTGCCGCTGCCCCCGAGCAGCAGCATGACGGCTCGCGCCACCGGCTCCTCCCAGAACGACCGGAAGGGTCCTTGCTTCGTGGAGCGAATCTCCTCGGTGATTGCTTGAATGAAGGTGGCGCGGAGTTGCCGTGGAATGTCCCCGATGCGGCCGGCCTGTTCTTCCCAGAATATATACGCCGGATTAGCGGAATCCCGCATGCCGTCGATCCTTACCTCCTTGACCGCTTCCACGGTCGGCGTCTGGTAGATCCGCGTGTGGAGATCATCCCTGGCCACGCCCGGCGGAGCGCGCCTTGCCCTGTTGCGGTCCTTTTCGGCTTTCTTGTCCAGATCGACCAGTATGCGATTGCGCAGTCTGGCCGCAGCGCGACGCAATCTGGCCGCACCGAGGACGGCGAGCAGCCCGGCCGCAAGGACCACGGCAAGCAGGGACCAGGGAAAGTTCCAGGCGTCGAAGAAGTGGCTTCTCGCGGGAAGCAGCAGGAGGAACGCAGCGAAGGGGAGCCAGACAAACTTGTTCACCGCCGCCGCCAACTTGACGGCGCAATGGAAGGTCACGAGTGGACGAATGTAGGGCTCACCGGCTTCATACTTCGACCAATAGATATCAGCGGGTGCCCAGAACCGCTCTTCGGGTTTGTGGCCCTCGACATGATCCAGCAGGCGCGCCACCATCAAAGAACTGTCGAGTGCCGCGAAGAGGAGTCCGGTCACGCTTCCCAGCAGTGCAATCAGCATGACCTGATCCACCCCCGCCGCGAAGGATCCCCGGTGAGGGCCGTGAGGCCAGTCGAACCCCAGAACCGCGACGGCGCCCGTGAAAAACAGCAGCGACGCGCTCGTTATCCGTATGAAACTGGGCCCCAATCGCATGCTGTCCAAATAGCGCAGCCAGAGTGCGTCACGTGGACACTGCACGGAAGCGTTGGCCGATGCATTGTCCTTGGGCGATTCCGGGTCGAACCACCACAGCCAGCCAATCGGGTGGGCGCGCCATTTCTCCTTGTCCAAAGGAGCTCGTCGCCGTTCGGTGAACGAGGTCAGCCTAAAGTCCCTGGCGACACTGTCGATGCTCGTCCCAAGGCAGAGCCGCCCCAGGATTATCATCATCCAGATGCCGACCAGCGCTACGGACCGGATGATTTCCGTCGGCCAGATACTTACACCTTCGACCCAGGCGAGTGGTTCGCCGTCGGGGGAGACAGCATCGCGCCAGAGGAAGTACCAAGCGACCGCACCGAGAAGCAAGGGCACCACGAGGAACGCAGCCCCGAGTATCGGCAATGATCGCCAGTTGATCTTCCTCGAACCCCGATCGTCCACCTTCCAGATCCTGGCTGCCTCTTGCCGGATCGTGGTGGATGTGAGCCACAAGAGGATCGAAGCCAGCAGCAGCACCAGGACCAGGACTGCGAAGGTACCGGGCCTGGGCCATGGCGTCTTGTCATTCTCCCTGACGGCGGGGTGTATCGACGTGCAATTGCCAGATGCCAAGTCGCCTATGGTGCAGCACCAGCAGCCTCGACGCGCGTTGAGCGGGATCGCCTGAGTTCGACCGATCTCGAACGTCTGCGCCTGGTCGAACAGGGTCTTCAACAGCGCTGGATCGGTCGCGAGTTTGTCTTCCGTCGCGACTCGGGTGGCGAAATACATCCCCGTTTGATAGGTGTCCCGAAACGGTGGCGCTTGCCCCTGCAGCCCTGGATGCAGTGTCAGTCCGTACGCCGAGGCCACAACCAGGTTTCGGGTCGAAGCTGCTGCCTTTCCACCGATCAGCCGCGCGTCGAGATCGGCGGCGAAGAAGACGGCGCGCGGGAAACGCGGACGAAGGGCGTCGAGCACGACCAGCTTGTCGTAGACGTCGTTGCCCATCACCCCGATTGCGCGGATGCCGGCGCGATTCTGACGGCGCTCGGACTCGTCGACCTCCATGAGATGCTGGGCGAGTCGGGCGATGTAGTCATACTGAGTTCGCCCTTCCGCGCGGTCCGAATCCTTTGTAGCTGAGAAAATATCTGCTGTCCGGGTGAGAGAACGCTCGCTGTTGGTTTCCTGCTTTTCGGAATCGGCCTTGCCATCGGGCAGGATACCGTCGACGCCTCTCAGGTAGCCAAATGTGCGAACGCTTGGGTTGCACTCGGGAGTCTTCCCCTCGTTCTGGGCTTTCCCCCCTCCAACTTGCTTCTTGGCTCGTTCCATAATCCCTGCCGCAAACCCCTGGGCGTATTCCGAGTCTTGCTCGGCGACGATTGCGATCGTTGCATCGCAGAGCATGGCTCCTTCGGCGTTTGCGCTGAGCCACGAAAAAGGGCTGGGATCGGATAGGCGGAACTTGAGTTCGTGAAAGAACGCTTCGGACAGTTTGTCATCGGTAGTCGTTAGTCGCACCACGCGTTCGTCGAGCGCCGTCTTCAGACTCTTAACGTCTGCTTCGCTCACTTTCTTCTCATCGAATGCGGACGTGCAACGAAGTTTGCGTTCTACTTCCTGCTCGGCCCAACGCTCACATTCCCAGAGGGCGCGCTTCGTTGCATCTCTTAAGGCAGACGCCAGGTCCAGGCCCACCGCATCTTTGGCCGCTCTTAAAGCTTCTCCCGGCGGTCTCTCATATGCATCGATATAGGGAGCGGTTGCTCCGGATGAAAAGAACCTGAGCACTTGTGGCGCTGTTGCGGGGAACCGTGTGCCTCGCGCCGGCGACCGTGTCTCCTGCGCAGCGTCGGCGAGATCGCGCACCACCCCCCTCAGGGTGTCCGTCGTCCCGGGTCCGATTACAACCGTCTTGTTTCCTGGCAAGGCGCAGCCAAAGTCATCTGTCGCAGCGTGCAATATTGTCCTGTTAGGGGCCGAGACTGCTCCTGGATTCTCCTTCGAACACACACGCTCCTTCATCAGAACTTTCCGCAGTTCCACTGCATATGTTTCAGGCAAACCGCCCAGACTGCATTCGGGCTTGGCCGCTGTATCACAGAACACCGCCCGGGGGTCACCTATCAGCCCGAGCACGCGCTCCATGCCTTTCAGAGGCCGGCGGGACATCGCGTCTTCTTCCAACCACAAGACCAGCAAAGCTTTCTTGCGATTGCTATTGTCGTCGGCGGCAGAATTCAGATCCTTCTCGAACCACTCGTAAGGAAGCACCTCGGGGGCACGTCTCAGCCACGGCTCACTGATACAGCTCTCAAAGGTCCATGCATAACCCAGTTTGTCGCCTTGAACCGGAGCCCACTTGGAATTGAGCAACGCGCTGACGACTGCGTAGCGATAGCGCCGGCGCGACTCCCCATCTTCGAAGTACGGTCCGCCTGGAACCATGACGCCCAAAAGCTCCACTTCCTGCCTTAGCTCGTTCTGCCGATACCTGACCTGTGCCGAGAGCGTCTCGAGTTGATGATTCTTGTCCCTTATCGCCTCCTCGCAGCGGTCGGCTGCCGATTGCATGGACTTGAGCGGCAGAGAGGAGAACGGATCCTGCCAGAGGCGGGCCTCTATATCCTGACGGCCAACGTGAGCGAACTTGGCACGATCCTCGTCCGACGGACGCTGGCTCTTGAGCGGAAGACTGTCGACATATACCCCGGCGGCTATTAGCAGTGCTGCGACCCAGGGCAGCAGTATGCTCAGCGAAGGCTTTCGATCGGCGTCGTTCACGTTATTATTTCTCCCGACAGCCAAGTCAACTCCCACATCCCGTTTATTGTCCAGTCCGTCGGAGCACGGATCAATAATGCATTCGGCCTAAGTCGAATCTGCTAAGCCATGCTTTCGAGATCGTCGCACACCGCAGTCGCAGCCATGCTGGGCCGGGGCCGACGACCAGCGGCGCGGTCGAGTGGAACACACTCCACAGCAGGGTCGCGCTTCTGTGATGTGCGAACGATAGGGATTCCAACAGCGAATCATGTCGCCCGTCACGGCGGTGGCCCCGATTCCCGGCCTGCGCGCCTGGACCGACGGCTTCAAAAACCTGTTCCAGATCCTGAAGTAGGACGGCGCAGCGACACGCTTGCTTCACGGCTGCTGCACCCTCAGGCACACGGTGCGACGCGGATCGTCCGGGTACTGGAGCGCTTCCAGATAGTCGAACGCGCAGGCCGCCGCCTGCAGATCGGGATCCTTCGTGAGGTCGAGGACGGGCGCGGCATCGCGGTTGTCGAGCAGCCAGCACAGCGACGCGTAGGGGGTCGAGGCCTGGAGCAGCCGGTCCGCGATCGCGTGCAAACGCTGCTCCACCAGCTGCGCCGTCTTCCACCCGGCCGGCGAGTAGTCGAGCGCGAGCAGCTTGCGATGGCGTTCGATCAGGCGTTCGACTTCCCGCGCCGCGGACCACTCGGTGCGGGGTAGGGGGTCGTCGGCGACGGTCACGATCGCTGGGCAGTCTCGATGGCGCGGCAGCCGGGCCAGCATATCGCCGCTCAACTGACCAGGTCAAAGCGCCCTCGGGGCACCCGGCCCGACGAAGGTACCGCAACTCAGCCGACGGCGGACGAGGCGGCCGCGCGATCTTCTCGACCACGCCGCCAGGCCGCGGGCGGCGCTCCGATTTCGCGCTTGAAGGCGCGATTGAACGCAGCCTCCGACTCGTAACCGACCTCTTCGGCGATCTTCGCTACGCTCGATTGCCCAGCGCGCAGCTTCTGCGCGGCGAGCTGCAGCCGCCAGCGCGTGAGATAGTGCGCCGGGGGCTGTCCCAGCACCGTCGCGAATCGCTCGGCGAGCGCCGAACGCGACAGGCCGATCTCGCGCCCCAATTCTTCCACGGTCCAGGCGTGCGCGGGGCGGGCGTGCATCAGCGCGAGCGCGCGCCCGACGAACCGGTCGCGCAGGCCCGCAAGCCACCCCGTCTGCTCCGGTGGCAGCGATTCGATGAAGCGGCGCACCGCCTCCACGAACAGGAGTTCGGACAGCTTCGCCAGCACCGTCGCGCCGCCGGAGCGCTGCGCAGCCTCGCCCGCAGCGAAGCGTAGCGACGCCTCGATCCAGGTGGTCGACGGATCGCTTCGCACGTTCACGCGCAGCATAGGCGGCAGCGAATCGAGCAGCGGGTTGCAGGGCCCCTTCTCGCAGGCAAGGAAGCCACAGACCAGGCGTGTCACGGTTCCGCCGCCGCCGCAGCGCAATCCGACCACCTCCCCCGGCGGCGGTGGCGCGTAGACCTCCCACGCCGGCACGGCCGTCACGTCGGGCGCGCTCGCCATGACATGCGGGTCGCCATGGGGGAACAGCACGACCTCTCCAGCCGCGAGCGGCAAAGGATCGGTGCCGACGAGGCGGGCGACGCACGTGCCCTCGGTGATGAGGTGGTAATAGACGAGGTGCTCGGCGCCCGGCATGAGCGCCGTTGCCGTCTCCGCTGCCGAGGACGCGCCAACGCCCCAGGGCGCCGACAGCTCGCCGTGGAGGAACACGGCCCCAGTCAGGCGCACCTGCCTCAACACGTCGGAGAGCGCGTCCATGATTGATCCGGCGTCTTGCGCAAGAACCGTGGAGGATCGGTCATTCAACCGCGAATGCCGCGTAAGCATACTCGCACCGTGGCAGAAGTGAACGTACAGCAGTGCGTGGCTTCGCGCCCACGACCAGATTCCGATACGGAGGAGACATCACATGGAAGTCACGGTAATCCGTCCCGCCCCGGCGGGCAGCAGCGCTCAGTGGTTGGAAACCGCGCGGACGCTTGGACCACGCTTCGCCGAGCGCGCTGCCGCGGTGGACGACGAGGACCTTTTCGTGGGTGAGAACTTCGCCGAGCTCAAGGCAAGCGGGCTTGCCGCCGCCGGAGTACCGGCCGAACTGGGCGGCGGCGGCGCGTCGCACGCCGAGCTCGCCGCCGTACTGCGGGAGCTCGCCCAGCACTGCGGCTCGACCGCGCTCGCGTTCGCCATGCACACGCATCAGGTCGCCGTCGCGGCGTGGCGCTGGAAGCACCAGAAAGCGCCGGTCGATGGCCTTCTGAAGCGCGTCGCTGCCGAGCGGATCGGGCTGCTCTCGAGCGGCGGATCGGACTGGCTATACGGGTCCGGCGCCGCCACCCGCGTCGACGGCGGCTTTCGCATCAACGCGCGCAAGGTCTTCGTGAGCGGCGCGCCGGCAGGTAACCTGCTCTTGACCAGCGCGGTCTACGACGACTCCGAGGCCGGTCCCACGGTGCTGCATTTCGCGGTGCCGATGAATGCGGCCGGGGTCGAGATCGTTCCGACGTGGCGCGCGCTCGGCATGCGTGGCACGGGCTCGCACGACGTCGTCTTGCACGACGTGTTCATCGCCGACGCGGGCATCAGCGGCCGGCGCCCGCAGGGCAAATGGCACCCCCTCTTCCACATCATCTCGATGCTCGCGTTCCCGCTCGTCTACGCCGTGTACGTGGGCGTGGCGGAAGCCGCGCGCAACGCGGCGGTGCGTGAGGCGGCCAGCCGCCGCACCGACGACCATCTGGTCTACCTGATCGGGGGCATCGACAACGAGCTCGCTGCGGCACGGCTCGCCCTGGCCGACATGCTCGCCGCCGCGGCCACCGATCAGCCAGGGTTCGCGGTCACGAACCGGGTGATGATCGGACGCTCACTGGTGGCACGCTCGGTGCTCGCAGTCGCCGAGCTTGCGCTGGAAGCAGTCGGCGGCCAAAGCTTCTATCGCAGCCGCGGGTTGGAGCGCCTCTTCCGCGATCTGCAGGCGGCACGCTTCCACCCGCTCGCCGACGGCGCACAGCGCGACTACGCAGGACGGACCGCGCTCGGGTTGGAGGTGCGGGCCTGAGTTCCAGGAGACGGCGTCATGAATGGTTCAGCGAAGGCGGTGATCCCGGCGCCGGCCACCCGCTTCGATGCGCACGGCTACCGGCGCACGCTCGGGCAGTTCGCGACCGGCGTGGCGATCGTCACCACCTGCACCCCGGACGGCCAGCGGGTCGGGCTCACCGTGAACTCGTTCACCTCCGTCTCGCTGGACCCGCCGCTCATCCTGTGGTGCCTGGGGCGCGCAGCGGCGAGCGTGGCGCCGTTTCGCGCCGCCCGGAGATTCGCGATCAATGTGCTCGGCCTCGACCAAGTCGCCCTGGCGCAGCGCTTCGCCACTCGCCACGCCGACCGGTTCGCCGGCATTGGCTGCCGGTTCGGCGCAGGCGGCATGCCGCTGCTGGACGGCGCAATCGCCCACCTCGTCTGCCGCAGCGTCGCGCAGCAGCCGGCGGGCGATCACCTCGTCTTCATCGGCAAGGTCGAGCATTACGAGCGCTTTGCCGGCGAGCCGCTCGTGTTCCAGGCCGGGGACTACGGACGACTCGCCCCGATGCCTGCCGCTGAGGCGGATTACTCCGGAATCGCGCCGAAGATAAAGGCGGCCTGAAGCATCCTCCGTCAGCAGCGCGATGGCCTTCGGGTCCTTCGCCGTCGGCGCGAGCGCCATCAGCGACCCGAAACCATTTCCCTCGTGCGATGTACCTGTCCGGGCTGTATCCTTGCGCCAATAGACGAGTGTTCTGGGCGAGGTGATCGATGCGGCGCGTGGACGATTTCCGTCTGCGGTTCGGCAAAAGGGAGCTGGTGCCGATCGTGATCGGCGGCATGGGGGTCGACATCTCGACCGCGGCGCTGGCGCTGGAAGCGGCGCGCCTGGGCGGCATCGGGCACATCTCCGACGCCATGGTGAAGACAGTGGCCGACCGCCGCTTTCAGACCAGCTTCGTGAGCGAGAAACTCAAGCTCTACAAATATAACGTCGCCAACCCGGACAAGTCGGCGGTGATGTTCGACTTGGGCCGCCTGGCCGAAGCGACGAAGCTGCATGTCGGCGCGACGATGGAAGCCAAGCGCGGCGACGGGCTGATCTTCATCAACTGCATGGAGAAGCTGACGATGAACGCGCCGCGCGACACGCTGCGCGTGCGCTTGCGTGCGGCGCTCGATGCGGGGATCGACGGCATTACGCTGGCCGCCGGTCTGCACCTGTCATCCTTCGCGTTGATGGAAGACCATCCGCGGTTTCGCGATGCCAAGCTAGGCATCATCGTCTCGTCGCGCCGCGCCCTGGAACTCTTCCTCCGCAAGACCGCGCGGCTCGAACGCCTGCCGGATTACGTCGTGGTCGAAGGGCCGCTGGCGGGCGGTCACCTCGGTTTCGGCATGGACTGGGCGGAGCACGACTTGCGCACCATCGTAGCGGACATCCGCCGCTACCTGCAGGCCGAGCAGCTCGATATCCCGCTGATCCCGGCCGGCGGCATCTTCACCGGGAGTGACGCGGTTTCCTTTCTGGAGCAGGGCGCTGCCGCCGTGCAGGTGGCCACCCGCTTCACGGTGGCCCGGGAGTGCGGTCTGCCGCCCAAGGTGCAACAGGAGTACTTCAAGGCGGGCGAGGGCGACATCGAGGTCAATCAGATCTCTCCCACCGGCTACCCGATGCGCATGCTGAAGAGCAGTCCGGCCATCGGCGCCGGTATCCGCCCCAACTGCGAGGCCTACGGTTATCTGCTCGACAGCAACGGCACCTGCTCCTACATCGCCGCCTACAACCGCGAGGTGGCGGCTCACCCCGACGCAAAGAAGGTGTCGGTGATGGACAAGACCTGTCTGTGCACTCACATGCGCAACTTCGACTGCTGGACCTGCGGACACTACGCTTACCGGCTCAAGGATACGACGCACCGTTTGCCGGATGGCAGTTACCAGGTGCTCAGCGCCGAGCACGTCTTCCGCGACTATCAGATCAGCACCGACCAGAAGATCGCGCTGCCCGCGTAAGCCCGGACCGCAAGAAGGAAACGGGGCAGCGTCGTGCCCCGTGGTCGCGAAAGTGCCCGTCTACTCCGGAATCGCGCCGAAGATGAAGGCGGCCTGAAGCATGATGCCCGGCTTGCCGAGCGCCCCGAACCAGCGGTTGAAGATCTCGACGATCGCACCGCTGCGGTAGATGTCCGCGAGGGCGCGGTCCACTGCGAGCCGGAAATTGTCGTCGTTGCGCGGCAGCGTGATCGCATAGGGCTCGAAGGACAGATCCTCCGTCAGCAGCGCGATCGCCTTCGGGTCCTTCGCCTTCGGCGCGAGCGCCATCAGCAGCACCTTGTCGCTCGCGAACGCATCGATCTGCCCGCCTTCGAGCTGTGCCAAGCCGTCCTCGCGGGTCTTGAGCGGCACCACGGTAGCGTTGATCACGGTCCGCTTCAACGCGTCGTTCAGCGCCTTCTCGTTGGTCGTGCCGGGGATGACGCCGATCTTCTTGCCGGAGAGATCGGAGAGCTGGCGGGCCGCCGAGTCGGCCTTGATGAGCAGCCCCGTGCCATCGACGAAAGTGAAGCTGGAGAAGTTCACGTGCTTCAAGCGGGAGAGCGTCACCGTCGTCGACCCGCACTCCATGTCGGCCTGCCCCTTCTCGACCGCTTCGATGCGCGTCTGCACGGTGACCGGCACCCACTTGATCTGGACGCCCTCCGCGCCGATCTGCTGCGCGATCATGCTCACTACGCGGCGGCAAAGCTCGATGCTGTAGCCGGTCGGCTCCTTGGACTGGTCGACGAAGGAGAACGGCGAGGCGTCGCTGCGGTAGGCGATGGCGACGGTCTTCGCATCCTTGATCTTCTTCAAGTGGCCGTCGAGAGCCTGGGCGCTGGCAAGGGCAGGTGCCAGGAGCAGCGCGACAATGAAGGCGGCGGGACGAAACATGGGCAAAACTCCTTGGGGTGGGAAAACAGCCGCGCAGGGTAAGGGTTTTTTCGCCTGCCGGCAAATGAAGCCTGCATGGCTGCGCGAAGCCCATCGATCCCGCCGCATCGTTTCGCTACCATGTCGGCTGACGTGGAGAAAGCCATGGCGACGGAAGAACTCAGGGCAGGACTGAAAGGCGAGGCGGAGCTCGTCGTGGGTGAAGAACACACGGCGGTGCATGTCGGCAGCGGGCGGGTGCACGTGTTCGCCACGCCGCTCATGATCGCGCTCATGGAAACCGCTGCCGTGGCCGCGGTCGAAGACGCACTGGCGCCGGGTCAGCAAAGCGTCGGCACCCACCTCGACGTGCGGCACCTCGCGGCAACGCCCGTCGGCATGCGCGTGCGTGCCACCGCGGAGCTTATCAGGGTCGACGGGCGCACCCTCACGTTCCGCGTCGCCGCGGTCGACGACAAGGAGCCGATCGGGGACGGCACTCACGTCCGCGCGCTGGTCGATGCCGCGCGCTTCGACGCACGTTTGCAGGCCAAGCTCGATCAGGCGGGGCCGAGCTCGTAGCGGAGTCTCCCGCACGCACGAGCAGGCCGCGGCGGGTTGTCGCGCGTGAGCACGTTGTCCCATGACTGCCGTCACCCTCTCGAGCCTCCTGCGTGCGAAGCGCGGCGCCATCGCCCTCACCTATACGCTCACGCTGCTCGAAAACGTCTGTACGCTCGCCTACCCGGCGCTGACCGGGCTTGCCGTGGATCGCCTGCTCGAGCGCGAGTTCGTCGGCCTGGCAGCACTGGTGGCAGTCTGGCTCGTCCACCTTGGTCTTTCCTTTGCACGCCAGCGCCTCGATACGAGAGTGTTCATGGGGCTCTACGCGCAGATCGCCACACACATAGTCGGCGAGCAGCAGCGTCGGGGCCACGGCACCAGCACGGTTTCCGCGCGAGTCGAAATGGTGCGCGACGTCGTGGGATTCTTCGAGAAAGAGGTCCCGGCGATCTTCCAGAACATCCTGATGATCGCGGGCTCACTCGCGATGCTGTTCGTCTACGACATCGACGCCGGCACATTGGCGAGCGCCGTCCTGCTGCCGATGGGACTCGTCAACGGCTGGTACTGGCGCAAGGCGTTACGCCTCAATCAGGGGATCAATAGCGAGATCGAGCGCGAGGTGGACGCCATCGCGTCGGGCCGTCGGCTACGCATCGGCCGACACTTCGGTCTGCTGCGGCGCTGGCGCGTCAAACTCTCGGACACGGAGTCATGGACGTGGGCACTGACCGAGTTCGCCACCATCGTCGCACTCATCTTCATCCTGATCGACTTCACGCAGTCGCCGTCGTTTTCCGCAGGCGCCATCTATGCGGTTCTCACTTATGTCTACGACTATCTCGAAGGGCTCAATCACGTGCCGACCGTGGTGAACAACCTCGCACGTCTCAGGGACGTGCGCGCAAGGCTGCGGGAGTGATGCGGCGGAGCCGGGCGAACGCACGTGGCCGCAGCGCGCTCACGCTTCCACCGTCACCCCGCGCCAGAACGCGACGTGCCCCGCGATGTTCCGCGCGGCCGGCTTCGGGTCCGGGTAATACCATGCTGCATCGGCGTTGACCTTGCCGTCGACCACGATATCGAAATAGCTCGCCACACCCTTCCACGGGCAGGTCGTGTGCGTCGCGGTTTCGCGGAAATACTCCGGATTGATGGATTCGCGCGGGAAGTAGACATTGCCTTCGACCGTCTCGAAGGTATCGCTCTGCGCCAGCACGGCGCCGTTCCAGGTGGCTTTGGGCATGCATGACCTCGTTGGCGTGGCCGGCGTTCGGAGACCAGGAGAGACCACGACGTGAGCGAAAAGGTCACGTCAGGCTTGGTGCACCCAGCGCGAGCATTTCTACGAGACCCCGCACCGCCCAGCGCTCGCTCTCGGGGTCGAAGAGCGGTGCGCGCTCGCGACACTGGGCTGCCAGCACCCGCAAGAGATCGCCGTCCCGCCCGCAACGAGTCCCGTAACAGCGCAGGATCAACGCAGCCAGCGCCCCGGCATCGCCCCACGGGAAGTAGCCGGCGTAGTCGGGGCCCAGCATGCCGACGTTGCCGTCGATGCGCGAGGCGAGCACCGGCGTCCCGCTCGCCACGGCTTCCATGACGACATGCGCGCCGCCCTCGACGCGGCTCGCGTGGATCAGCAGATGCGCGCGCTGGATGCGCCGCCGCACCGCTTCGTGCGGCAGACCGCCGAGCCAGCGGTAGTTGGGCACGGCCGCCATCGTGGCGCGCGCAGCCTCGCCCAGCGCGGGATCGAGCGGCTCGCCGATGTGATCGATGTAGATGTCGCGCTGCCCCGCCAGCAGGCGCGCGGCGGCGAACAGCGTCTCGGGGGACTTCTCTTCGCGCAGGTGGCCGACCATGACGGCGCGCAGGCGATGCGGCGACTTGGGCAGCGGCGGCCGCGGCGTGGTGGACTGAAAGATGACGCGCGCCTTCGCGCGCACCTCGACCGGCAGCGATTGCGGGGCAAGTTCCTGCAGGACTACCAGCACCTGGGCAAGCACCAGTGAGTGCTGCGCGGCAGGATCGGTCCGGATGTCTCGATACAGATCGGTGCCGGTGAGGACCACGGCCAGGCCGCGTCCGGGATGCGCGGCGCTCCATGCCGCGATGGCGGCCGCCGAGCGCCGGGCGTGCAGCGCGATCATGACGACATCGCGACCCGCGCGGGCGTCCGGCCATGCCGTGACGATGCGCGCAAAGCACGCCGCGGCAAGGTGCTGCTGCCAGCGCCGCGCGGTCTGCCAGTTGCCGTTGTTGGCCACGCGCGACGCCGGGCTCACGATGACTACTTGAGGCATACTTTCGAGCCATGCACACGAGCCCGGCAGACGCCGCCCGCACCGGGGGCCGCGACACCCTCGCCCACGCCTTGCGCGACGCGCGGACCCGCACGCTGTCGCTGCTCGACGCCTACGCCGAAGCGCTCGGCCCCACCCTGCCGGTGCCCTACTCCGAGCAGCTCAATCCGCCGCTGTGGGAAGCGGGACATGTCGGCTGGTTTCAGGACTACTGGATCGCACGCAATCGCGAGCGCGCGCTCGGCATCCGCTGCGACCCCGACCACGAGCGACCGCGCGGTCGGCTGCCGCAAGCCGACAGCCTCTACAACTCGAGCCGCGTCGCCCACACCACGCGCTGG
>JBDHRV010000195.1:0-4875 GCA_039807745.1 Burkholderiales bacterium | reverse complement strand
ATAATGGGGTGGCCGATGGGACTCGAACCCACGACAACCGGAATCACAATCCGGGACTCTACCAACTGAGCTACGGCCACCACCGCCAGCAAAACGAACCGCCCCGACCCATGCCCGATCCACGCTGGCGTGCCCGACAGGACTCGAACCTGTAACCCCCAGCTTAGAAGGCTGGTGCTCTATCCGGTTGAGCTACGGGCACCGCAACCGTTGCCGGCACGCGAGCGAGAATCCCGGTCCGCCGTCTTGCCTGAGAGCGGATCCGGGAAAACGTGGTCGGGGTGGAGAGATTCGAACTCCCGACATCCTGGCCCCAAACCAGGCGCGCTACCAGGCTACGCTACACCCCGAAGGGCGCAGAATATAGCGTGCGGCTGGTCAAAGGTCAATTTGACGCACCCTCTTACGTTCTGGCATCAAGCTCGCTTGCCCGGCCCCGGGATTTCTGGTATCTAGAGGCATTTTTTTCGAGGATATCGACCTCATGGCAGCAGAGTTGAAAAAGGCCGTTCCCGCCTACGTGCCGAAGAAGGGTGAGGAGTACATGAACCCACGCCAGCTCTCGCATTTCAAGGAGATTCTGGAAGCACTCAAGGTCGAGCTCAGCCAGGATATCGACCGCACCGTTCATACCATGCAGGACGAAGCCACGATCTTCGCTGATCCCAACGACCGGGCCAGCCAGGAATCCGACATAGCCCTGGAGCTGCGTAACCGCGACCGCGAGCGAAAGCTGATCAAGAAGATCGACGAGACCATCGCGAAGATCGACGCGGGCGAATACGGCTATTGTGAAAGCTGCGGCATCGAGATCGGTCTGAAGCGGCTCGAGGCACGCCCCACGGCGACGCTTTGCATCGATTGCAAGACCCTCGACGAACTCAGGGAAAGACAGGTCGCCAAGTAAGAGATGCCGCGCGGGTGCGGGTCGCCCCGCCGCCAAGGGCCCCAAAGCAATTCTGGCGACGCAAGGTCGCCCGAATGTTTTTGTGAGAGCGGAAAACTGTCGCGCGTCAGGACTGCTGCACCTGGGGCGCCTCGGCGACCGCCTTCATGCTGAGTCGCAGCCGACCCTTCTCGTCGGCTTCGAGCACCTTGACCCGCACCGCCTGCCCTTCCTTCAGATGATCGGACACGGCGGCGACACGCTCGTGCGCGATCTGCGAAATGTGCAGCAGACCATCCTTGCCTGGCAGGACGCTCACGATGGCGCCGAAGTCGAGCAGCTTGAGCACGGTCCCGTCGTAGATGCGGCCGACCTCGACCTCGGCGGTGATGTCCTCGATCCGCTTCTTCGCCACCATGCAGTTCTCGGAAGAAGGTGCAGCGATGGTGATCGTGCCGTCCTCCGCGATGTCTATCGAAGTGCCGGTCTCCTCGGTGAGCGCGCGGATCACCGCTCCGCCCTTGCCGATCACGTCGCGGATCTTCTCGGCCTTGATCTTCATCGTGAGAATGCGCGGCGCATAGTTCGAGATCTCGGTGCGCGGCTGCACCAGCGCCTGCTTCATCTGATCCAGAATCAGGAGGCGCGCCTCCTTCGCCTGGCTCAATGCGATGTGCATGATCTCCCTGGTGATGCCGCTGATCTTGATGTCCATCTGCAGCGCGGTGACGCCACGGTCGCTGCCCGCGACCTTGAAGTCCATGTCGCCCAGATGATCCTCGTCGCCGAGGATGTCGGTCAGCACCGCGAAGCGATTGCCCTCCTTGATCAGCCCCATCGCGATCCCCGCGATGTGCGCCTTCAAGGGCACGCCGGCATCCATGAGCGCCAGGCAGCCGCCGCACACACTCGCCATCGAGCTCGAACCGTTGGATTCCGTGATCTCGGACACCACGCGGAACGAGTAGCCGAATTCCTCGGCGGTCGGCAGCACGGCGAGCAGTGCGCGCTTTGCGAGCCGACCGTGCCCGATCTCCCGCCGCTTGGGTGAACCGACGCGACCTGCCTCGCCGGTGGCGTATGGCGGCATGTTGTAGTGGAGCATGAAGCGCTCGGTGTACTCGCCCTGCAGCGCGTCGATGATCTGCTCGTCGCGCGAGGTGCCGAGCGTTGCCGTGACGAGCGCCTGCGTCTCGCCACGCGTGAAGAGCGCGGAACCGTGGGCACGCGGCAGCACGCCGGTGCGGATCGTGATCGGACGCACGGTGCGCGTGTCACGGCCATCGATGCGCGGCTCGCCGTCGAGAATCTGGCTGCGCACGATCTTCGCCTCGAGATCGCTGAACAGCCCCTTCACGGTGTTCGAGGAAGGCGCCTCCGGCGCATCCCCGACGAGCGCCGCAAGCACGTGGTCGCGGATCTCGTCCACTCTGCCGCTGCGCGCCTGTTTCTGCTTGATGGCGTAGGCGGTGCGCAGATCGGACTCGGCCAGCTCGGCGACCCGGGCGCGCAACTCGGGCGCGATCTCGGGAGGCGTCCAGTCCCACAGCGGTTTCCCGGCTTCGTCGGCGAGGTCGTTGATGGCGTCGATCACCGCACGCATCTGCTCGTGGCCGTAAACGACCGCGCCCAGCATCACTTCCTCCGGCAGTTCCGCCGCTTCGGACTCCACCATCAGCACAGCCTGACCGGTGCCGGCAACGACCAAGTTCAACTGCGATGTCTTGAGCTCGCTCGCCGTGGGATTGAGCACATAGGCGCCGTCCAGGTAACCCACGCGCGCGGCGCCGATGGGTCCGTTGAAAGGAATGCCCGACAACGCGAGGGCGGCAGAAGCGCCGATCATCGCCGGGATGTCCGCATCGACCTCCGGATTGGACGAGACCACTGTCGCGACGATCTGTACTTCGTTGAAGAACCCCTCGGGGAACAGCGGCCGGATCGGGCGGTCGATCAGCCTGGAGGTGAGGATCTCCTTTTCGCTCGGACGGCCTTCGCGCTTGAAAAAGCCGCCGGGAATCTTGCCGGCGGCATACGTGCGTTCCTGATAGTCGACGGTAAGCGGAAAGAATTCCTGTCCCTGCCTGACTTCCTTCACACCAACCGCGGTGACCAGCACCACCGTCTCGTCTATGCTCACCATGACGGCACCGTGAGCCTGGCGCGCGATCTCGCCGGTCTCGATGGTCAGTTGATGGCGCCCGTAGGCGATAACCTTCTTCGTGTGACTCAAGTGACTTCCTTATGTCTGCGCGCCCGAGGCGGTGGTATTCGGTGACGCCGGGGCCCGCACCCCGACGGAACGGCGTTACTACTTGCGGATGCCGAGACGTTCGATCAGCTTGCGGTAGCCGTCGGCATTGGTGCCCTTGAGATAGTCGAGCAGCTTGCGTCGCTGGCTCACGAGCTTGAGCAAGCCGCGGCGGGAGTGATGATCCTTGGTGTTGATCTTGAAATGCTCGGTGAGATCGTTGATGCGCGCCGTAAGGAGCGCGACCTGCACCTCCGGCGACCCGGTGTCGCCCTGCGCGCGCTGGTAGTCCTGAACGACCTGCGCCTTCTGCGCGCTACTGACAGCCATTGTTACGCCCTCCGATCCAAATTTTGAATTTTACCTTTTTCCTTTGCCAGCCCACAAGTTAAGCGCGGTTCGCGGATCATGACGCAGATCCCGCCCGGGTCGGTCGGCGACCCGACTCGACCGCGATCAGTCGTCGCGGCAGCAGTTCGCCCGCGGCGGTCACCTCGCCCAAGCCCATGAAGCGCCTCGGAATCGCGTCGACGTAGAGGCGCACAAGCCCGACCGGGGTACCGGCGACGGCGCCGGTCCGTTGCCCCTGCAGCAGGCAGGCCGCCGCTTCCGCGGGAAGCGCCACGTGCGGCAATGACAGCAGCGGGGATTCGGGAGGCAGCAGGCGCGCCCGCCGCGCTTCCAGCGCTTCGGCCTCGAGCACCTGCAGCGTGACTGCGTCGGCGACCGCGAAGCCGCCGCTCGCGAGCCGTCGCAAGCCAGCCAGATGCGCTCCGCACCCGAGCCGCGCACCGATATCCTCGGCCAGACTCCGGATGTAAGTGCCCTTGCCACAGGTCACCGTGACGCGAAACAGGTCTGACTCGCGCCCGTCCAGCACGAGCTCGGAGATCTCCACGCGCCGCGGCACCCGCGGTGCCTCCTGCCCCGCGCGCGCATACTCGTACAGTGGCCGCCCGCGGTACTTGAGCGCGCTGAATGCGGGCGGCAGCTGCTCGTAGCCCCCGACGAAGCTCGCGAGCGCCGCACTGAGCTCGCTGTCGTCCACCGCCACCGGGCGCCGCTCGATCACCGCCCCTTCGGCATCGCCGGTGCTGGTCGTGACACCGAGCGCAATCTCGGCAGCGTAGGTCTTTGCCGCCTCCAGCAGCATGCCCGAGAACTTGGTCGCTTCGCCGAACGAGAGCGTGAGCAGACCCGTTGCCAAGGGATCGAGGGTGCCGCCGTGCCCGGCCTTGCGCGCGCCCAGCATGCGTCGCGCGGCCTGGAGCGCCGCATTGGAAGTGATGCCGGCGGGCTTGTCCAGCAGCAGCACGCCGTCGATGTTCGCGAATGTCATGGTCAGGATCGGGACCGCCGGCAAGCGGCGCGCGAGCAGCGCGCAGCGCTACCTTTCCGCCTCCTCATCGGGCGGCGCCGCTTGCACCGCCTCGTCGATGAGTCGGGACAGCCGAGCGCCCCGCTCGACCGACGCATCGTAGACGAAGCGCAGCTGCGGCACCGTGCGCAGGCGCAGGCGATGCGAGAGCTGGGTGCGCAGGAAGCCCGCCGCGTGCTGCAGCGCCTGCTCGGTCTCGCGCAGCGCCTGCTCGGAGCCGAGCAGTGTGAAGTAGACCTTGGCGTGAGCGCTATCCGCGGTCACCTCGACATCCGTGAGCGTGACCATGCCGACCCGCGGATCCTTCACCTCGAGGCGGATAAGCTCTGCCAGCTCGCGCTGAATCTGGTCCGCGATGCG
>JBDHRV010000194.1:0-4895 GCA_039807745.1 Burkholderiales bacterium | reverse complement strand
GCGGAGAAGGCGGCCGACAAGATCATCGACGAGGTCTGGCGGACACCCAAGCCTGCGACGGTCACGCCGGCCGATGTGGCGCCCGCGGCGCCGGTGCCCTTGCCTTGATCGTGATACCTTGAGACATGATGTCGAGCAAACTTTCGCGCCCCCTCACCTGGCTCGCGCTGCTTGCCGCGATGCTGCTGCCGCACGCAGTGCTCGCGCAGGCCAATCTCGACATCGACACGCCCGCTATCAACGCCACGCGCAACGCCATGGCGGCCCGCTATGCGCAGCTCGAGCCGTTGTTCGCGAGCGGGGCGGTCGGGTTGACGCGCGACGGGATGGTGGCGGTGCGCGATGCGAACGCGGTGCCGCTCAACCAGCGCGCCGCGGTGAATGCCCTCGTCGCACAGGAAAACCAGGACCGCGCCGCGCTCTACCGCGAGATCGCGCGCGCCAACGGCCATCCCGAATGGGAAGCGGACATCCGCAACACTTTCGCGCGCCGCTGGATCGAGCGCGCCCGGCCGGGCTGGTGGTACCAGGATGCGGCAGGAGGCTGGGCGAAGCGGTGAGCCGGCGCGGCTGCGCTCAACCGTTGCCGGCTTTCTTCTTCGCACTTCGCGATCGTGACACCCGTCCTCGTCTTCGACATCGAAACCGTTCCTGACGTGGCTGGGCTGCGCAAGCTCTACGCGCTCGCGCCCGACATGTCGGACGACGACGTGGCCGAGGCAGCCTTCCAGCGGCGGCGGCAAGCCACCGGAGGAGATTTCCTGCAGTTGCATCTGCACCGCGTCGTGACAATCGCGTGTGCGCTGCGCGACCGTGACAGCTTCCGCGTGTGGTCGCTCGGCGAGCCGGAGGAGGACGAGGGGGCCATGATCCAGCGCTTCTTCGACGGCATAGAGAAGTACACGCCGCAGATCGTGTCGTGGAATGGCGGCGGTTTCGACCTGCCGGTGCTGCACTATCGCGGCCTCATTCACGGCGTGTGCGCGGCGCGCTACTGGGACATGGGCGAGAACGACCGCGATTTCAAGTGGAACAACTACATCAGCCGCTACCACACGCGCCATCTCGACATGATGGACCTGCTCGCGCTCTATCAGCCCCGGGCGAACGCGCCGCTCGACCAACTGGCGCAGCTCATGGGGTTTCCTGGCAAGCTCGGGATGGGCGGCGCGCAGGTCTGGGACGCCTACCGGCAGGGGGATATCGCGTCCATCCGGCACTACTGCGAGACCGATGTCGTCAACACCTTCCTCGTCTATCTCCGCTTCCAGCTACTGCGGGGTTTGCTCACCGAGGAGCAGTACGGCGAGGATTGCGCCCTCGTGCGCGACGTGCTCGGCCGCGCGCAGGCGACCCACTGGCAGCAGTTCCTCGCGAGTTGGGCCCCGTGACCTCGTGCCGGGTCCGCTGACCCGCTCGCATGGTCACGATCGAATCCCTGGATCAGGATGGCCGCGGCGTTGCGCGCGCCGAGGGCAAGGTGATTTTCGTCGAGGGCGCGCTGCCGGGCGAAGTCGTGAGCTACGCCTCGTTTCGACGCAAGCCGAAGTTCGAGGTCGCGAACGTCGGTACCGTGCTGAGCGCGAGCTCGCAGCGCGTCGCGCCGCGCTGTCGCCATTTCGGTGTCTGCGGCGGGTGCAGTCTGCAGCACCTGGATCCCCTCGGGCAGGTCGCCGTCAAACAGCGCAAGCTCGAGGACGATCTGTGGCACATCGGGCGGGTACGGGCCGAGGCGATGCTGCCGCCCGTCTACGGGCCATTCTGGGGTTACCGACATCGCGCGCGGTTCGCGGTGCGCGACGTGCCGAAGAAAGGCGGCGTGCTGGTCGGTTTTCACGAGAAGCGCAGCTCGTACGTCGCCGACATGGACTCGTGCGAGGTGGTGCCGCCCCGCGTCTCGCATCTGCTCAAGCCGCTGCGTGCGCTGATCGGAAGCCTGTCGATCAAGCGCGAGCTGCCGCAGATCGAGCTCGCAATCGGCGACGATGTCGACGTACTGGTACTGCGGGTGCTGCGCACACCGTCGAGCGAGGACGAGACCCGGCTGCGGGAGTTCGCCGACGCGCACGCTGTCCAGCTCTGGCTGCAGCCGAAGGGACCCGATACCGCGTTCCCCCTGCACCCGGTGGCTGCCCCGGCGCTCACCTATCGGCTGCGCGAATTCGACGTCGAGATCCACTTTCGACCGACCGACTTCACCCAGGTCAACCACGCCATCAACCCGATGCTGGTCCGGCGCGCGCTGGCGCTGCTCGATCCACGACCCGGTGAGCGTATCGGCGATCTCTTCTGCGGTCTCGGCAACTTCACGCTGCCGATTGCGCGTCGCGGTGCGATCGTCACCGGCGTGGAAGGCAATGCCGAGCTGCTCGCGCGGGCTGCCGCGAATGCGTCGGCAAACGGGCTCGCAGACCGCGTGCGATTCTTCGACGCCGACCTCTTCACGGTCACGGCGGAGAGCTTCGCTGCCTTCGGCGCGGGCGACAAGCTGCTCATCGATCCGCCGCGGGACGGTGCACTGGCAGTCGTACAGGTGCTCGACGGGGGGCCGAGCCGCATCGTCTACGTGTCTTGCAATCCGGCGACACTCGCCCGCGACGCCGGCATTCTGGTCAACGTCAAGGGATACCGGCTGCGCTCGGCGGGCGTGGTCAACATGTTCCCCCACACCTCGCACGTGGAATCCATCGCGCTCTTCACGAAATGAAAAGGGCGGCTGCAAGCCGCCCTCTGAATGCCCTGCCGGCAGGCCCGATCAGTCTCGCTGGCCGGTGAAGGCCATCAGCAGATTGAGCAGGTTGATGAAGAGGTTGTAGAGGTTCAGGTAGACCGCCATGGTCGCCATCACGTAGTTGGTTTCACCCCCGTTCACGATGCGGCTGATGTCGTACAGCAGGTACGCCGAGAACAGAAGCACTGCAATCGCGGAGATGGTCAGCGACAGCGCCGGAATCTGGAAGAACAGATTCGCGAGCGACGCGACGATGAGCAGGATCAGCCCGATGAAGAGGAATTTCCCCATGAAGCTGAAATCCCGCTTCGACACCGTGGCGTAGGTCGCGAGCGTCATGAAGATGAGCCCCGTGCCGCCGGCCGCGAGCCCCACCAGCTGGGAGCCGTTCTTGAGCGACAGCGCCACCTGCAGGATGGGCCCCAGGAAGAAGCCCGCAACGAAGGTGAAACCGAGCAGGAGCACGACGCCCATTGAGCTGTTGCGCAGTGCGCTCACGCCGAAGAGCATGGCCATCATCACGCCGAACATGACCAGCGGACCCATGATGGGGTACTGGGCGAGGAAGCTGAAGTTGGTATTCGCACCGATGTAGGCCCCAATGACCGTGGGGATCATCGACAGGCCCAGCAGCCAGTACGTGTTCCGCAGAACCCGGTTCTGCGCCAGCCCGACCGAGCTGGGAATCGAACCAGGAAGCTGAAGTTCTTTGGCCATCTGTACTTACCTCCGAGCAAGAGAATCGGGAACTAAGACTAGCCAAGACCCTTGAAAGTTGCAAGCTTCCCGGCAGGGTGGAGGTCGCCGCGTGGCACGCCGAAAAGCGAGCCAGTATCATGGAGGAACGACGTACCGGGCGTGGCAGCGTGGGGCTCCGGAAAGCGTGTTGCTCTTGGGAAGAGTGGCAGAGTGGTTGAATGCACTGGTCTTGAAAACCAGCGATGGGCGACCATCCGTGGGTTCGAATCCCACCTCTTCCGCCCGGTGCTCCAGTGCCATGATTTCGTTCGCATAACCCTCACGACGGGAGACTCGTCATGTCCCGAGGCATGCCCGGTTTGTCGACCCGCGCCATCCACGGCCACAGTTTCGAGGATGCGCAGGGCAGTCCGCATCCTCCGATCTACAACACCACGACGTTCGCTTTTGCTTCGACGGCCGATGTACTGGATGTCGTCGATGGTCGCAGGACTGGCAACCTCTACACCCGTTACGGCCTGAACCCCAGCATTCGCGCGCTGGAACAAACGCTGGCCAGCCTCGAGGGTGCCGAGATGGCCTGGTCGTTCTGCTCGGGCATGGCGGCGGAGACCGCGCTCTTTCTGACTCACGGACGCCAGGGCATCGTGTGCATTGGCGATGCCTACGGCGGCACGCTGGAGCTGCTGACGAGCCAATTGCCGCTGCTCGGCATCCAAACCCATCTGATTCTCGGCAGCGAGCTCGGGCGACTCGACGAGCTCCTCGCCGCCGGTTCGAGGCTTGTCTTCTTCGAAACGCCGACCAACCCGACGCTGGAGCTCCTCGATATTCGTGCCATAGCCGCGTCGGCGCACGCGCACGGTGCTCTGGTTGCGGTCGACAACACCTTTGCTTCGCCCGTCAATCAGCGTCCGCTGGAGTTCGGTGCCGATTTCGTCATGCACAGCGCCACGAAGTATCTGGGCGGTCACAGCGACTTGACGGCAGGCGCGCTCATGGGCGCAAAGGACCTGCTGCTGCCAGTCTGGGCCTGGCGCAAGAACCTGGGCTCGATGATGGCGCCGGAGACTGCCGCGCTGCTCGCCCGCAGCCTGCGGACCCTGGTCGTGCGCGTGCGGCGCCAAAACGACACGGCCCAGGCAGTCGCCGACGCCATGGCGCGGCATCCCAAGGTCGCGCGGGTTCTCTATCCCGGTCTGCCGAGCTTTCCCGGCCACGCCCTCGCCAAGAGGCAGATGCACGGTTTCGGCGGGGTGTTGACGATCGAGGTCGCTGGCGGCCGCGACGACGCGACCCGAGTCGCGGATCGGCTTCGGTTGTTCGCCCTGGCACCCAGCCTGGGCGGCGCCGAAAGCCTGGTCACGCAGCCCTGCACGACGACGCACCACGGGCTCACGCCTGACGAGCGCGCTCGGCGGGGTATTTCCGACGCGATGCTGCGCCTGTCGATCGGCCTGGAGGA
>JBDHRV010000031.1:0-28600 GCA_039807745.1 Burkholderiales bacterium | reverse complement strand
CAGCCGGCGCGATGGCGTGCCCAGTCCGGTCGCAGCTGCGCGAATCGCTCGCGACCGGGTTGATCCTCGTAGGGGCTCCGCAACACGTCGAGCAACTCGTGGATCTCCGAATCGTCGCCTGCCTGTGCGCGGTCGATCGCCTGCTGCGCGAGACAGTTGCGCAGCACGTAGCGTGGATTCGCGGCATGCATGCGGGCACGGCGTTGCGCGGCCGGCAGAGCGTCGCGGCGGACGCGCGCGGCGTAACGAGCGAGCCAGTCGCCGAATGCGGGCGCCGTGCGTTGCTGCCTGCCCTCGTCGTAGAACGCGTGCGTGAGCGGCGCGAGTGTGGGCGCATCGAGATCCACCTCGCCGAGCGAGCGAAAGAACAAGGTCATGTCGACCTCGCCTTCCTGCAGCAGCGTGTGAAGGGACTGCATCAGGTCCACGTCCTCGTCGCGGCACTCGGCCAAGCCCAGCTTGGCGGCGATGTTGCCGCGGTCTGCCGCGACATAAGCCTCGACGTAGCGCTGCAGCCCCGCCTGCAGCGGATCGTTGGAGTCGAAGACGCGTGTCAGCGCGGTGGCGAGACGACCGAGATTCCAATAGGCGATCTGTGCCTGCTGACCGAAGCAGTAGCGCCGTCCCTGTGCATCCGTCGTGTTCGGCGTCCAGCCCGGGTCGAAGTCGTCGATCCACCCGTACGGACCGTAGTCGATGGTGAGCCCCAGGATCGACATATTGTCGGTGTTCATCACCCCGTGCACGAAGCCGACGCGCATCCAGTGCGCCACCATGCGCGCGGTGCGCTCGCAAACCTCCGCGAACCAGTCCGCGTAGAGTGCTTCCGCGCTTGCCGCGCGCAGCTCCGGGAAATCGCGCTCGATCGTGAAGTCGATCAGCTGCTTCAAGAGCGCGACGTCGCCGCGCGCTGCCGGCAGCTCGAAGTTGCCGAAGCGGATGAAGGAAGGTGCCACACGGCAGACCACCGCGCCCGGCTCGGCCTTGGGATGACCGTCGTAGAACATGTCGCGCCAGACTTGCTCGCCGGTGGCCACCAGGCTCAGGGCGCGGGTGGTGGGAATGCCGAGGTGATGCATCGCCTCGCTGCACAGGAATTCGCGCACCGAGGAGCGCAGCACGGCGCGACCGTCGGCGCGGCGTGCGTACGGCGTGGGCCCCGCCCCCTTGAGCTGCAGCTCCCAGCGCTCGCCGCGGGCGTTGATCGCCTCGCCCAGGGTGATGGCGCGGCCGTCGCCGAGCTGGCCGGCCCAGCGGCCGAACTGGTGGCCGCCGTAGTTCGCTGCGTAGGGCTGCATGCCGTCGACGAGCGCATTGCCGCCGAACACCTGCACGAAGGCCGGCGATTCGACATCGGCCGCATCGAGGCCAACGAGCGCGGCCACCTCCGGCGAGTAAGCGATGAGTCGCGGCGCCGCCACCGGGGTCGGCTCCACCCGCGAGTAGAGCGCCCCGCGCACCTGTCGTACGCCCTGCCCCACCACCGGGTCGCCGGGCAGCCGGTTGACGAAGGTGTTATCGAAGCTGAGCGAGCGGATCCTCGTCACCCCGAATACGAGAAAGACCCCGCGCGGGGCCTTCCTCGAGTGCCATACCTTGGTGCGAATCAGCCAAAATTCTTCGCCGCGAAATCCCAGTTACAGAGGTTGGCGAGGAACGTCTCCACGAACTTCGGCCGCGCGTTCCGGTAGTCGATGTAGTACGCGTGCTCCCACACGTCCAGCGTGAGCAGCGGCAGATCAGCGCCGGTGATCGGCGTGGCGGCATTGCTGGTGTTGACGATGTCCACCGAGCCGTCCGGTTTCTTCACGAGCCAGGTCCAGCCGGAACCGAAGTTGCCGACCGCGCTCTTCGTGAACGCCTCCTTGAAGGCATCGCACGATCCCCATTTCTTGTCGATCGCAGCGGCGAGAGCACCCGAGGGCGCGCCGCCACCGCCGGGTTTCATGCTGTGCCAGAAGAAGGTGTGGTTCCACACCTGGGCCGAGTTGTTGAAGATGCCGGCGGACGATTTCTTGATGATCTCCTCCAGGGACGCATTCTCGAACTCGGTGCCCTTGATGAGATTGTTCAGGTTGGTGACATAGGCCTGGTGATGCTTGCCGTAGTGGTATTCGAAGGTCTCCTTCGAGATGTGCGGCGCGAGCGCGTCCATGGCGTACGGCAGAGCGGGAAGCTCGTGGACCATCGTGTCTCTCCTTGTGAACTTGAGGCGGATCGGGGAGCGGCGATTCTACAGAACCGCCCGGAGGCCCGGCAAACCGGACCGTTTCCGTATCCCTTAGTCCGCGGCGCCGCGATTACGTTTCCGCGGCCGCGAGCGCCGGCTCAGGCGGCCGACACCCCGCGCGTGGCCACCGCGACCACGGCTTTCGCCTGGTGCATGTCGCTGCTGTAGCCCGACGCGTAGAGACAGCACGCGAGCTGGTGCAGGATCGGCAGCGGCACCGGGACCTCGGCCGCCAGCGCGCGCCGGATCCACGCCGCGGACGTGGTGGCGTCGACACCCTGCGGCAGATTCGGCAGCATTGCGAGCGGCCCGCATTCCTCCTCGAACAGCGCCTCCATCCGACCGTCCGCGAAGTGCTCGATACGCGGCCGGCGCTTCGGATTGGCGAACGCCTCGCCCTCGGTCGCGCGCAGGAGCAGCCCGCGGCCGCCCGTGACCAGCATGTGATCGCGGATGACGTTGAGGTAGTAGGGGTGGGAGGCGCTCAACATGAGCACGCTGTCCCCCGCGAACGGATTCATCAGTTTCACCAGCGTGTGGGAGACATTGCGCACTCCGAGCCGGCTGCGCAACGCGAGCAGGGTCGCGAGGCCGGGAGCGACCACCTGGGTCGGCAGAAAGGCGAGCCCTTCGGTCTCGAGCTGGGCCTCGGCCTGGGCGAGGCTCACGCTCGGCAGGATGCCGAGCTCGCGCAGCACGTAAACGGTCGCGACCCGCCCCGCGCCGTGCAGCACACCGTGGATCAGCACCGGGATGCCGAGCCGCGTCAGCAGCAGCGCCACCAGAGGCAGCAGGTTCGGCGCATCGCGTGCACCGTTGTAGCTGGGAATGACGATCGGTCGCACCGCGCTCTCGAACCGCAGCCGCTGCGTACGCTCGTCGACGGCGCGCTGGAAGCCCAGGACCTCGGACGCCGACTCGCCCTTCATCCGCAGCGTCATGAGGATCGCGCCCAGCTCGAGCTCCGGCACGCCCCCGTCGAGAAGCGCGGCGAAGAGATGGTAAGCCTCCTCCGCCAGGAGATCGCGCGCCCGCTCCTTGCCGCGACCAATCTCCTTGATGTAAAACGAGTAAGCCATATCGATTCCGGTGGACGGGAAGAAGGTCGGCGACGCCGGTTGCGGAACTCGCGGTCAGCAACGCCCATGCCATCACGCATTACTGCGTAACTTCAATACGTTATGGCGCATCGGCGGCGCCGCGCGACGATTGCCGCGGCCTCATGGTGCGCAGTTCCCGGAAATTGCCTTATGGTGGTGCGTGCACTGGTCAGGTGCCCGCCGGCTTGTGCTGCTTTGGACCGCAGCGAATAATCGCCGGCGAGAGACGCCATGGAACGCTTTCTCTGCGACGAGATGCTGGCCCGACTGTGCCGCTACCTGCGGGCCGCAGGGTACGACGCCGCGCTCGCGAGCGACGGCATCCGGGATCGGGTGCTGCTGCAGCAGTGCCAGGCCGAGGCCCGGCGCTTCCTGACCCTGGACCGGCGCATCCACGAGCACAAGGCGGCCGCCGGCATCGCGATGATCCTGCCTTCACCGCGGCTCGAGGACCAGGCGCAGGTCATCGCGAGCGCGTTCGGTCTGGACTGGTTGTCCCGCGCCTTCACCCGCTGCCTGGTCGACAACACCCCTCTGCTGCCCGCGACGGCCGGCCAGCGCGCACGCTTCCCCTGGCTGCCGATGGGCGATGCGGAACCGGTTTCGGCGTGTCCTGGCTGCGGGCGGGTCTACTGGCGCGGGTCTCACTATCGCCGGATGCGCGAACGGCTCGAAGCCTGGCAACACCAACGACTCGCGGTGTTGCACTGACTCTCAGCCGCGACCCAGCAGCAGCAACTGATAGCCAGCGAAGGCGACGACGAAAGCGCCGGCAGCCCGGTTCAGCGCAACGAACGTGGCATCGCCGAGCCTGGGGCCGATGCGTGCCGCCAGCGCGCACAGGACCAACCACCACGAGGCCGCACCCAGGAACACCCCGAGCACCATCGCGGTTGCGGTCGCAAGGTCGCGCGCACCGGTCAGACCGAGTGCCGCGAAGATCGCGAGAAACGAGAGGATCGTCATCGGGTTCGCAAGGGTCAGCACCAGCGTCACGCCGCACGCCTGTGCGAGACCCGAGGCATGGACGGCGGTGGGCATCCGCCCGGGCCGCGCGCGGAACATCCTCGCACCGAGCCAGATCAGGAAAACGCTCGCGCCGAAGAGAAAGGCCGAGCGGTGCGCGATGAGGAAATCGGAAATGAAGGTGAGCCCGAAAGCCGCCACTGCCGCGTACAGCGCATCCGCCCCCGCCGCTCCGAGCCCCGAGGCGAAGCCGGCCCAGAAGCCTTCGACCAGCGCGCGGCGGAAGCACAGCATCCAGATCGGGCCGACCGCCGCGGCCATGATCACCCCGACCAGCGCGCTCTTCAACACGAGGTCGGACGCCATCGCGCAATCACCCGAGCGCGCGAAGCTTGTTGCCTAGGGCGCCTCGATCAACGCTTCGAGCACCGCATTCCATGCGAGAGCGAGGTTCCTGCGGTTGTAACCACCGCCTCCGAACACCATCAGCCGCCCCCGCGCGTACTGGTCCGCCAGCCCGCACAGGCGTTTGGCTGCGTAGCCGTGGGCGGCCTCGGTATAGCGCAGGTGGGCGATAGGATCGCCGCTCAGACTGTCGGCGCCGCACTGGAGCAGGAAGAATTCGGGCCGGAACTTCACGAGATGCGCTTCCACGTGCTCCCACTGCCGCCGGAATTCCGCGTCCCCCGCACCGGGCGGCATCGCGATGTTGAGCTTGGTGCCGGAGGCCGCGTCCTTGCCCGTCTCCCACGAATGTCCGGTACCCGGGTACAGATAGTCCCCGTCCTCGTGGATGTCGGCGATGATCAGATCGGGGTCGCTCTCGTAGGGGTAATAGAGGCCATCGCCGTGATGCACGTCGATGTCGACGTAGGCGATGCGCTTCACACCGTAGCGGCTGCGCAGCGTCTCGATCACGACACCGACGTCGTTGAACACGCAGAAGCCCGCCGCGCGGTCGCGGCGCGCGTGGTGCAGCCCCCCGATGGGCTGGAACGAACGGGTACAGATGCCATCCATCACGGCATCGAGTGCGGCCAGCGCGGCCCCGACGACGTGGCTCGAGATCTCGAACACGCCGACGAAGGCCGGGGTATCGCCGTAGTCGAGGTAGCCCACGCCCTGCTGCGACTTGACGATCACGCGGTTCACGTGATCGACCGTGTGAAAGCGCTCGAGCTCGGCGCGCGTGGCTTCCCGCGATGCCAGGACTTTCACCTTCGCGTCCAATCCTCGGCTGCGCGCCGTGCCGAGGAAGGCGCCCTGCCGGTCGGTACCGAAGGGATGGTCGGACGGAAAACCGTAGCGCGCGAGATCATCGCTCACCAGCAGGCAGACCTTGTCGCTCATCGCTTTCTTTCCTTGCGTTCGGGCTCGAGCTTGGCCAGCGCATCGCGGGCGGGCTGGAAGCCCTGTGCGGCCGACTTCCGCAGCCAGGCCGTCGCCGCGGCGCGATCCTCGGCGATCCCCATCCCCGCGGCGTAGGCAAGGCCGAGCGTGTACTGCGCGGCAGCATCGCCCTGCTCGGCCGCCTTGCGGTACCACCCCGCGGCCGCAGCCAGGTCGCGCTTGGTGCCGCGCCCGGCCGCATAGAGCAACCCGAGATTGAACTGGGCGTCTGGATCGCCGCGCTCGGCGGCCAGACGATACCACCTGAAGGCCTCGTCGTCGCTCTTGCGCACGCCTTCGCCGCCTTCGTACAGCACCCCCAGGTTGAACTGTGCGGTCGTGTGGCCCTGGCTGGCGGCCTTGCGCCACCACTCCGCCGCCGCCGCCGGATCGCGCGGCTCCCCGAGCCCGCGCTTGGCCAACAGCCCCATCCCGTACTGGGCCTGCGCGTCGCCCTGCTCCGCGAGTGGACGCCAGACCTTCGCAGCCTGTGCGTAATCCCCGGCCGCGTAGGCGTTCTGACCGCGCTTGAAATCGGACGCAGGGTCTGCTGCGTGTATCCGTCCCGCGCCGCACAGGAGCACGCCGAGCAGCGCCACGGCCGCGGTGCAGCCGGCTTTGGTCATCAGAAGAGCTCCAGCTGCGGGGCCGTGCGCGGACGACGGAACCGTGTCGTGTCCAACGGCGTGCGCTCGCGGTCGAGCTCGAAACGTGAGCAGGCGCGCTCGAAGCGTTGCGCCAGCAGTTCCGCGAAACGCCCGGTCCCCTTCATGCGGCTGCCGAATTCCGGATCGTTCTCGCGTCCCTCGCGCATGGCGCGCACACGACTCATCACGTGCGCCGCCTTGAGCGGGAAGCGCGCCTCGAGCCATGCCTGGAAGAGCGTCTTCACTTCGAACGGCAGGCGCAGCAGCACGTAGCCCGCGCAGGCCGCGCCCGCCTGCGCCGCAGCTTCGAGCACGCGTTCGATGTCGTGGTCGGTCAGAAATGGCACGACGGGCGCGACCATGACGCCGGTGGGAATGCCTGCCGCGGCAAGTCGCCGGATCGCTTCCAGCCGTCGCCGCGGAGCAGACGTGCGCGGCTCCATTGGGCGCGACACATCGTGGTCGAGTGTGGCGATCGACAGGTACACGCGTGCCAGACGTTTCTCCGCCATCGCCGCGAGCAGGTCGATGTCGCGCTCCACCATTGCATTCTTGGTGACGATCGCGACCGGGTGTTCGCAATCGGCCAGCACCTCGAGAATGGAGCGCGTGATGCGGTACTCGCGCTCGATCGGCTGATAGGGGTCGGTGTTGGTGCCGAGCGCGATTGCCTCGCAGACGTAGCCGGGCTTCGCGAGCTCGGCGCGCAGCAACTGCGCCGCGTTCACCTTCGCAATGAGGCGCGTCTCGAAGTCGAGCCCCGGCGAGAGGTTGAGATAGGCGTGGCTCGGCCGCGCATAGCAGTAGACGCAGCCGTGCTCGCAGCCACGATAGGGATTGATCGACTGCGTGAACGGGATGTCCGGCGAGTCGTTGCGCGCGATGATCGATTTCGCGCGCTCCTCGGTGACCGATGTCGGGAGCGGCAGCGCCTCGTCCTCGGGCCGATCCCAGCCGTCGTCGAACGCTTCCCGCGTGAGCGACTCGAAGCGCCCTTCGGGATTCACCGTCGCGCCGCGCCCCTTGGGCGGGGCGGTGCGATTTCCGGAGACGGTGCGCAACGGCATGACGGAACGCGTTCGAAAGTGAGGAACGAGGATAGCAGATCGAAGGCTGCCCGCGCCTCGAGCGAACATCCTGACAGCTTCGTCACCGGCGCGGACGCGCGGGAACACAAACGACTCGGCATCACACCCCACGTAGCACGAATTTTGCGCCGGCAGCCGCGGGAAAAACCGACGGGGTCCGAGTGATGAAAACCAGAGAAATCCAGCGCGTCGGCCGCTTCTGGCTGGCGGCCGTGCAACGTGCCGATGGCCAATGGGTAGCCTGGGCCCAGACCACGCCGATCTATGCCGACGCACCGCTTGCCGAATCGCGCGAGCGCGTCTGGCTGGCGTCGGGATTCTCGCGCGAACAGGCCACCGCGAAGCTCAAGCGGGAGCTCGCCCTACCCCCCTACGACGCCGCGTCGATCCAGGAACGTCACCGCTGCTGGTTCACGCTGCTGACCGCGACCGGAATGGCGCTCGGCGGCGTGCTCGTTGCCGAGCCGACGCTCTTCTTCGCCGGCATGATCGGCATGGGTCACGGTGTGTACGCGTGCGTGTGGCTGTCCGAGCGATCGGACAACCGAAGCGCCTGAACCCATCCCTGCCACCTGCGCGAACAGCGCCGCTTTGGCGAGCGCGCAAGCCCGCGGCAGGCGCGGGCGTCCTCGATACTTCGCTCTCTAGAACGCGGGCGTGAAGGAGGCGGTGTCCCCCGAAGCGACTTTGAGATTGTCGCCCCCGGACCAGTGCTGATCGTTGATCAGCACCTTGAACGTGATCTCCTCACCGCCTGCTTCCGCCGACCACGACCAGCAGCCTTCCCCGGTCCACTGCATCGGCACACCGGACTCCCAGCTCAGGCCCGGCCCTTCGCCGCGCAGGAAGAGGGTGTTGCCAAGCCCGACATCGACGTAGGCCATGACGCGGGTCACCGGCGGGCCGGATTTTTCCGGCGCGGGCTTGCGCGCCGTCTTGGTTGCAACTTTCGCTTCTGCAGCCGGCGTCGTCTGTAGACCTTCTTCCTGAACTGGCTTGGTCTTCCGCACGGCAGGCTTACGTTCGGTTGGCGCCTTCTTCACTGTGGTTTTCTTCTCGGCAGTCGGCGTCGTTTCCCTTTTCGTGGACATCAAGATCACTCCTCAATTAATCTCACCACTCAACACTGCGCGCCGCCCTGGGACTCGGTCCACTTGCCGTCGCGGCAGCAGGCGCGTCGCAATGACTATTTGCGAAGAGCGGGTATTCTAATACGACTCGCGGCGCGCGTTCTTGAAGATTCCCGATCACGCCGCCCGCAGTGCGTCGACGATCTTGAGCCGTGCCGCACGTGCGGCCGGCAGCACTCCGCCGAGCAGCCCCATGAAGGCCGCAAAGGCGAGTGATTGGATCACGATGCGCGGCGTGAGCGAGAAGCGGAACGCGATCTCCGCGAAGGATTGCCAGTTCATGGTGGACACGCTCACGAGCTGCATCAACGACGCGAGGACGAGCCCGAGCGCACCGCCCAGCAGGGACAGGAACAGCGCCTCCACCAGAAACGCGGCGAGAATGCTCCGGCGCTGGAAACCGAGTGCCCGCAGCGTGCCAATCTCCGCGGTGCGGTTCGCCACCGCCGCGTACATCGTGATCATGGCGCCGATGATGGCACCGAAGGAAAAGATCACGGACAGGGTCATCCCGAGGATGCGGATGAAGTTCGCCAGCATCTCGGACTGCTCGGCGTAGAACACGGTCTCGCGCTTCGCCTCCACGGTGAGCCGCGGGTCGGCTTCGAGCCGCGCGCGAAACGCCGGAAAGCGGTCGGCGGCGACGAGCTTCGCGACCGTCACGGAATAGGCGTTGCGGCGAAACGCCTGCATCATCTGGTCGGCATCGCCCCAGATCTCGGAATCGAAGCCGCTCCCCCCGGCGTCGAACACGCCCACGACGGTCCACTCGCGCCCGCCGAAGCGCAGCGTCTCGTGCAACCCTGTGCCGCTGAAACGCTGCGCGATCGCGCGCCCCGCGATGATCTCCGACGAGCCGGGGCGGAACATGCGTCCTTCGGTGAGCGTCACCTGCGGCCGCAGCGCCAGCCCCTTCGCCCCGACACCGCGGATGATCACGTTGGAGGGCTTCGCCGAGGCGCGTTTCTCCAGGTTGATGAGCACGACCACCTCCTTCGACACGATCGGCTCGCCGTCGGCGCCGTAGGCGATCTCGGGCGCGCTCGCGATGACCGCCGCCTGGTTGCGGTCGATGATGCTCTGCACTTCGGTGCCGGACGAACGCCGGATCATCACCGCGTTGTCCCAAGAGCCGGTCTGGACGAGAGTCTTGTGCAGTCCCTCCTCCAGCATCAGCACGGCCGCGAAGACGAACACGACGAGCGCCATGCCGCCCGCCGTCAGCAGCGTGGTGAGCTTGCGCGTCCAGAGGTTGCGCACGATGTAGGCAAGCGGGATCTTCATCGTGTCAGCCGATGGCGCGCAGCCCCTCGGCGATGCGCACGCGGCTCGCGCGCACCGCCGGCACGATGGCGGCCGCGCAACCGACCCCGATCGCCGCCCCGACCTGCATCCAGATCGTCTCGCGCGAGACGTTGAACACCGGGAAGAGCGTCCCCATGCGCTCGGCGAACGCGTGGGCCACCGGGAAGGTCAGCGCGATGCCGGCCAGCCCTCCCGCCACGGCGATCGCAAGCGACTCACCGAAGATGAGGCGGCTCAGGAATGCGGGTCCGAAGCCGAGCGCCTTCAGCGTCGCATACTCGGACGTGCGTTCGCGCGCCGTCATCGCCATCGTGTTCGCCATCACCGCGAGGATGATGAAGATGACCAGAAACGAGACGATGCGGATGGCGACGACGATCGCCTCGGTCATCGCGACGAAACCGAGCTGAAAGGCCTTCTCGGTTTCCGTCAGGGTCTCGGCGAGGCTGTTCCTGAACTCGCGGTCGATGCTCTCGCCGACCTCGGCCGCGAGACCGGCGGAGGCGATGCGCACGATGTACACCCCCGTGTTGTCCGCGCGTTTCGGCGCCGTCCGTTTCGTCGTCTCGTTCAGGTAATCCCAGTGGAAGAAGAACTGGCTCGTGTCCGTGCTCTTCTCAGCGCCGTCGTAGATGCCACGGACCACGAAGCTCCACGTCCCCGGATAGATCGTCCCGCGCAGCGGCACCACGTCGCCCACCTCGAAGCCATAGGTATCCGCGAGCTTGCGCCCGATGATGGCGCCCTTGCGGTCGCGCAGGAACGCCTTCATCTCCTCTTCAGGCACCAGGTATTCGGGGTAGAGCCCGAAGTAGGTCGCCGCGTCCACCGCGAACTGCGGGAAGAAGTTCTTTTCGGTGACATACACGCCGCCGAACCAGTTCGCCATGCTCACCCCCGTCACGCCGGGCACGCGGCGGATCTTGTCGCGGTAGGTGATCGGCAGCGGGAAGACGAGCGAGATCGAGTTGCGCGTGACGAGGCGCGTGTTCGACGCGCCTTCCGCCCCCGCGTACCAGGCATCGACCACCGTCTGCAGCAGGCCGAACGCCATGATCGCGACCACCAGGCCGAGCACGGTCAGGCCGGTGCGCAACCTGTGGCGCAGGGCGTTGCGAAGCGCGAGCTTGAGCGATTCCACGAGGCGCCTAATCCGCCAGCACGCCCTTCTCGAGGTGCTTGAGATGGTGGGCGCGCTGCGCCGAATGCGGATCGTGCGTGACCATGATGATGGTCTTGCCGAGCTCGTCGTTGAGGCGGTCCATGAGGTCGAGGACCTCCGCGGCCGAAGCGCGGTCGAGGTCGCCAGTGGGTTCGTCGGCCACCAGCAGCGTCGGGTCGGTGATGATGGCGCGCGCGATCGCGACCCGCTGCTGCTGCCCGCCCGAGAGCTCGGAGGGGTAGTGCTCGAGGCGGTCGCCCAAACCGACCATGCCGAGCGCGGCTTCCGCGTGCTCGCGCCGTTCGGCGCGCGAAAGACCCGTGAGGAGCAGCGGCAGCTCGACGTTCTCGAGCGCGGTCAGCACCGGCATCAGATTGTAGAACTGGAAGATGAAACCGACGTTCGCCGCGCGCCACGCCGCCAGATCCGTCTCGCTCAAGGCTCCAATGTCTGTGCCGTCGACCCGCAGCTCGCCGCTGTCGGGCGTGTCGATGCCGGCGATCAGGTTGAGCAGCGTGCTCTTGCCCGACCCGCTCGGACCCATCAGCGCAACAAAATCCCCGACCGGAATGTTCATGTTGATGTCGTGCAGCACCGGCACGAGCTGGTCGCCGCGGCGGTAGGACTTGGCGAGGTTGCGGATCTCCACCACCGGGCGCGGGGCGGCCCCACGGTTCACTGCGTCGCCACCTTTACCGGCGCACCGTCGACGAGCCTCTCCGCGGGCTTGAGCACGATCTTCTGGCCCGGCTTGACACCGGATTTCACCTCGATCACGTCGCCCAGGGCCGCGCCGGGCTCCACTCGCGCGCGCCGCACGCGCTCCCCTTCGACCACGAACACCGCCTTCTCGCCGTCGCGCGTGACGATGGCAGACGGCGGCACCGCCGTGCGCGCTGCGCGCTCGTCCGCGCCAAGCTCGCGCTCGAGGAAGGTCACCTTGGCACTCATGTCGGGCAGCACGCGCTCGTCGCGCTCGACGAAGCGAACTTTCACCAGCACCGTCGCTTTCGCCCGGTCCACCGTGGGGACGATACGCGCGACCTCGCCGCGGAAGCGCATGTCCGGCAGCGCGTCGAGCTGAATCTCGACCGGCTGCCCCACCTTCACCTTCTGCAGATTCGATTCGGATACGTCCGCCTCGACCTCGAGCGTGGACATGTCGGCCATCGTCACCACCGCGCCCTTGGTATCGACCGCCGCCGAAAAGGTGGTGATCACGTCGCCGACGTTGGCGTTCTTGGTCAGCACCACACCGTCGAAGGGCGCGCGGATCAACGTCTGCTCCACCGCGACCTCGGCGTTGCGGCGATTCGCCTCGGCCACGCCGATCGCTGCCTTCAACCCGGCGATGGCTGCGAGCGCGCGGTCGTAACGTTCGCGCGCCTGATCGTAGGCGGACTGCGACAGGAACTTGCGCTCGACGAGCTCGCGGGCGCGATTCAGCTCGAGCTCGGCGTTGCGCAACTCCGCCTGTCCCTGCTCGAGGTTGGCGCGCGCCACCTGCACGTTTGCCCGCGCCTGGGTGAGCAGTGCGCTCACGTCCCGATTCTCGAGCCGGGCGATCACCTCGCCCTGCTTCACCTTGCTGCCTTCCTGCACCCCGAGCCACTCCATGCGTCCCGTGGCTTTGGTGCCGACGGACGCCTTCCGCTGCGGCACGACGTAGCCGGTCGCGTTGAGCAGCGCGATCGCCTGCGAAGGATAGGCGGTGGTAACCGTCGCAACCTCTACCTCCTGCACCGCGCTCATGCGCGAGTAGGCGATGCCGGCGACGATCACCAGGGCGAGGAGCGCCATCCACAGCCAGCGGCGGCTGCGGCGCACGCGCGCGACCGGGGCGACTTTTTCCTCGCGATCGATGCGGAGCTTGGAAAGATCCGGTACTGCCACGGCGGGAGTCTTCATGGGCGGGTTCGTATTCTACCGGCGGCGGCAAATTGATGCGCTGCCACAGGAACGGCACCCCGTTGGATGCGACCGCAGCAGCGGCGGTTCCCCTCCGGCCGGTTGCACGATGCCGCGACGGCGCGCGCCTTCCGTCGGTCGGTGCAAGCCGCTCGTTACCCCCTGCCTTCCTATACTCGGACGCCTGCAATGGACGTCGCCTCCACGGCGTAATCCGGCGCGAGAGAACCCAACACGAAAGTCAGTGCAGGACCATTGGATCAAAAGGAGCGAACGTCATGAAAAAGCTGGCCCTCGGGCTGTTGTTGTCCCTCACCCTCGGCGCCGCCCACGCCGCGTACGATCCGCAGGGGTTCGACGTGAAGAAGAACTATGTCGTCAGCAATCCGAATCGGGGCGAGCACGGCAGGAACTTCTTCCTCAACTTCGTACGCGAGGTCCGTAACACGGCAGCGCAGATCAAGAACAACGTCCGCGATAACGTCAAGACGATCGGCGCGAGCGGAGGTGGCGGTGCCATCGGAGGCGGTGGCTCCGGCGGTGGCGGTTCGGGCGGTGGGGGCGGCGGCGTGTGCCGTTAGCTGGTCACTCCGGGGCCATCACGCTGATCAATCCACAGGAGCAGATGAAATGAAGAAGTTGGCAGTAGGGCTCGTGCTGTGCCTGGCCTTCAACGTCGCGCAAGCGGCGCCCCGCCATGGGGGTCACGGCCTGCAGAATCTCTTCGACCGGATCCATAGCAAGCTCGTCGAGATCAAGAACAACGTCCGCCACAATCTCAGCCACGGCGGTGGAGGTGGCGGCGGAGGCGGCGGGGTCTGCCGGTAGCCTTTGGCCACCAGGCGACTGAAAAAAGGGGCGCAAGCCCCTTTTTTCCATTGCGTGCTCGTGCCGGCTGCTACGCCCCTTTCCTCGAATTGAGCAGTGACTCGATCAGGTCCATCGGCAGCGGAAACACGATGGTGGAGTTCTTGTCCGCCGCGATGGTGGTAAGCGTCTCCAGGTAGCGCAGTTGCAGGGACTGGGGCACGCGGGCCAGCACCGCGGCGGCCTGGGCGAGCTTCTCGGAGGCCTGCAGCTCGCCT
Organism: Burkholderiales bacterium; assembly: GCA_039807745.1. GTDB lineage: Bacteria > Pseudomonadota > Gammaproteobacteria > Burkholderiales > JAEUMW01 > JAEUMW01. Next base: position 14,590 of record JBDHRV010000031.1, on the reverse strand, counting down.
TCGGCGTGGATGACCTTGGCGCGCCGCTCGCGCTCGGCTTCCGCCTGCTTCGCGATGGCACGCACCATGTTCTCGTTCAAGTCGACGTTCTTGATCTCGACGTTGGCGACCTTGATGCCCCACTGGTCGGTCTGCGCATCGAGCGCCGTCTGGATCGCGAGATTCAGCTTTTCCCGTTCGGCCAGCATGTCGTCCAGCTCGTGCTTGCCGAGAATCGAGCGCAGGATGGTCTGCGCGAGCTGGCTCGTGGCGAGCAGGAACTGCTCGACGTTGATGATCGCTTTCTGCGGGTCCACGACGCGGAAATAGAGCACCGCGTTCACCTTGACGGAGACGTTGTCCCGCGAGATCACGTCCTGGGCCGGCACGTCCATCGTGACCGTGCGCAGATCGACTCTCACCATCTGCTGGACGCCGGGGATGATGAGAATGAGGCCCGGGCCCTTCACCTTCCAGAAGCGTCCGAGCATGAAGACGACGCCGCGTTCGTACTCGCGCAGCACCCGCAGCGAGGCGAAGATGACGATGACGACAACGAGGATGATGCCCCCCACACCCAGTTCTGCAAACATCGCGACTCCTTACTTGTCTTCGGCGACCACGTCGAGCAGCAGGCCGTGCACGCCCACGACGCGGATTCTCTGTCCCTTCCTGAGCGCGCCGGTGCCGCGCACGCGCCAGTGCTCACCGAGGACGAACGCAAAGCCCTCGGGCGTGGCATCTTCGACCATCTCGCCCACGCTGCCCAGCAATCCTTCCCGCCCCGTCACCACGGGGCGCTGCCGCGCCTTCACCGCCATCCCGACCACCACCAGGATGAAAAACGCGCTCGCCGCGGTCACGGCCCCGACCACCGACCACGGCACGGCATAGCCCGGTACGTCGGTGTCGATCAGCATGATCGACCCGAGCACGAAGGCGATCGCCCCGCCGATGCCGAGCACCCCGAAGCTCGGCATGAACACCTCCGCGATCATGAACGCGATACCCAGTATCAGGAGGGCGAGACCCGCGTAGCTCACCGGCAGCATCTGCAGCGCGAACAGCGCGGTGAGCAGCGCGATGGCGCCGACCACGCCCGGCACCACGAAGCCCGGGTTGTAGAACTCGAAGAAGAGGCCGTAGATACCGATCAGGAGGAGGATGTACGCGACGCTCGGATCGGTGATCACGGAGAGCAGCTTCGTGCGCCAATCGGCCTCGATGCGATCCACCCGCGCCTGCTTCGTGTCGAGGGTCCGCTCCGCGCCGCCCGCGATCACCTTGCGCCCGTTGACCTGCTTGAGGAGGTCGGTGAGGTCGGTGGCGACGAGGTCGATCACCTTCATCTGCAGCGCTTCCGTCGCTGGCAGGCTCACCGACTCGCGCACCGCCTTCTCGGCCCACTCGGCGTTCCGGCCGCGCATCTGGGCCAGACCGCGGATATAGGCTGCCGCGTCGTTCACCTGCTTCGAGCGCATCGCGTCCTGGTTCGCAGGGACTTTCTCCTCCTTGCCGGATTCCTTCCCTTTCTCGCCCGGTTCCTTGCCGCCGTCCGGCGCAGGCTTCGCCTTGGGTTCCTGGGGCTCGGTGCCAGGCGGACCGCCCATGGCGACCGGTGTCGCGGCCCCGAGATTGGTGCCCGGTGCCATGGCCGCGATGTGGCTCGCGAGCAGGATGTAGGTCCCCGCGCTCGCGGCCCGTGCCCCGCTCGGCGCCACATAGGCGGCCACCGGCACGGAGGAGGCAAGGATGTCCTTGATGATCTGGCGCATCGAAGTGTCGAGCCCGCCCGGCGTGTCGATCGTGAGCACGACCAGCTGCGCCCCGCCCGTACGAGCCTTCGCGAGCCCCCGCGAGATGAAATCCGCCGTCGCGGGACCGATGCCGCCCTCGATGGCGAGCACCACGACCGGCGCAACCGGCTGCTGCGCCGATCCGGGCAAGGGCAGTAGCACAAGCAGCAGAAGAAGTAAGGCAGACACCCAGCGCGTCATGGTCGAAGGAGAAACCCTGATCCCGAAGTTACCTATGCGACCCCGGCCGGGCAAGGAAATTCCCTGCGCGACGGGGTTGCTTCGATGACGGAATTGGCGCATAAAGCCGCTTTTTTTTCACCGCCCCCATGCGCAATCCGGTGAGCCGCGTACTCGTCATCAACGACGAAGCGCTCGTCCTGAGGGACCTGATCAAGGGTTTGAACGGCGCCGCCAAGGCTCTCGACAACCCCTTGGGCGTCGCTTTCACCGGGGTCGCGACCGCGCGCGAGGCGTTGCGGGCGATCGAGGACGACGGCGATCTGCAGGCGGTGGTGGTCGACGACACCCTGTACACCCTGGCGAACGGCAAGAGCGCGCGACGCTCGCTGCAGATGACCGCGCTCTCGCTCGTGCAGAAGATCACCCGCTTTCGTCCCGAGCTCGACATCTACATCATGATCGCCAAGGAAGCCGAGGACGAGGTGGTCGACGCCCTCTTCTCCGAGTCGGTCGATGGCTATTTCTATCGCGAAGAGCGTGATTACCGCGGCTGGTACCGCATCATCAACGCCCAGATACAGGAGAAGGCGCGCACGCCCTTCTACGACCAGTTGAAGACCTACGTCTTCATGGCGAAGGACGCCTGGCACTCGCCCGGCCACTCGAGCGGCGACAGCCTGCGCGACAGCCCGTGGGTGCAGGACTTCTACCAGTTCATGGGCGAGCACGTCTTCGACGCTGACCTCTCGGTGTCGGTGCCGATGCTCGACTCGCTGATGAAGCCCGGCGGCGTCATCCTCGAAGCGCAGAAGATGGCGGCGCAGGCGTTCGGCGCGCGGCGCACGTTCTTCGCCACCAACGGGACGTCCACCGCCAACAAGGTCATGCTGCAGACGCTGATCGCACCGGGCGAGAAGCTCCTGCTCGACCGCAACTGCCACAAATCCGTGCACCACGGCGTGATCCTGTCGGGCGCACGGCCGATCTACCTCGACGCGTCGGTGAACCGGCGCTACGGCATCTTCGGGCCGGTGCCGAAGGCGACACTGCTGCAGGCGTTCGAGGATCATCCCGACGCGCAGGCAGTCGTGCTCACGTCGTGCACCTACGACGGGCTGCGCTACGACCTGAAGCCCATCGTCGAGGCCGCGCACGCGAAGCGCATCAAGGTCATGGTCGACGAGGCGTGGTATGCCTTCGCCCGCTTCCATCCCGAGTTCCGCCCGACTGCGCTGGAAGCCGGCGCCGATTATGTCACGCAGTCCACCCACAAGGTGCTCTCGGCCTTCTCGCAGGCGAGCATGATCCACGTGAACGACCCCGCCTTCGTCGAGCACATCTTCCGCGAGAACTTCAACATGCACACCTCGACGAGCCCGCAGTACGCGATCATCGCGAGCCTGGACGTGGCCCGGAAGCAGGCGGTGATGGAGGGGTACAAGCTGCTCGCGCGCACCCTCGGCCTCGCGCGCGAACTGCGGCAGCAGATCCACGCGACGGGAGTGTTCCGGGTGCTCGGCCTGGACGATCTCCTGCCCGAGGAAGTGGCCAACGACGGCATCCTGCTCGATCCGACGAAAGTCACGCTCGACATCTCGTCCTGCGGCTACACGGTGGAGGAGTTGCAGGGCGAGCTGCTCGAGCGCTTCAACATCCAGGTCGAGAAATCGACCTTCAACACGCTGACCCTGCTGCTCACGATCGGCACCACCCGCAGCAAGGTCTCGCGCCTGTACGACGCGCTGATGCGCATCGCGCGCGAGGGCCGTGCGCCGCGGCGGCTCTACCCGGCGCCGGAGCTGCCGCGCTTCACCGCGCTGCGCTTCCTGCCGCGCGACGCCTTCTACTGCACGGGCGAGCCGGTGCCGCTGCTGCTCGAAAACGACCAGGCGAACCTCGGGCTCGAGGGACGGGTCGCCGCCGACCAGATCACGCCCTACCCGCCGGGCATACCAGTGCTGGTGCCCGGACAGCTCATCACCACCGAGATCATTCACTACCTCGTCGGGCTGCTGCGCTCGCCGAAGAAGATCGAGATGCACGGCATCCTGTACGAGGGCTATCTGCCCTGCGTGCGGGTGCTGCAGGCAGCCGAGGAAAGCGCGCTGCGACCGCTCGCTCATTGAGTCGTCACGAAGCGCGACCGGTACTTGCAGGCGCGCGGCGATTGGGGTACATATCGCTTTCGTGGCGCACGCGTCCGGATCCGGCCCGTGTGCCTTTTGCTTTCTGGGGAACGGCCATGTCCAACCTGATGAACACTTACGCCCGACTGCCGGTCGCCTTCGTGCGCGGCGCGGGGGTCTGGCTCTGGGACGACGCGGGCAAGCGTTATCTCGATGCGCTCTCCGGCGTCGCCGTGTGCGGGCTCGGTCACGCCCACCCGCGGTTCGTCAAGGCACTGGCGGAACAGGCCGCGACCTTGATCCACACTTCGAACATCTATCGCATCCCGCTCCAGGAGGAGCTCGCGGCGAAGCTCTGCGCGCTCTCGGGCATGGATCGCGTCTTCTTCTGCAACTCCGGCGCGGAGGCGAACGAAGCCGCGATCAAGCTCGCGCGCCTCTACGGCCATCAGAAGGGCATCGACCTGCCCACGGTCATCGTGACGGAGCGCAGCTTCCACGGCCGCACCATGGCGACGTTGACGGCCACCGGTTCGCGCAAGGTCCAGGCGGGGTTCGAGCCGCTGCTCACCGGCTTCGCGCGCGTGCCGTACAACGATATCGCCGCCGTGGAGCAGGTCGCCGCGCACAACAAGAACGTCGTGGCGATACTGGTCGAGCCGATCCAGGGCGAAGGCGGCATCCAGGTGCCGGATGCGGCGTACCTCGCGACGCTGCGGTCCATCTGCGACGCCCAGGGCTGGCTTCTCATGCTGGACGAGGTGCAGACCGGCATGGGCCGCACCGGCCGCTGGTTCGCGTTCCAGCACGACGGCATCCGCCCGGACGTAATGGGCCTGGCGAAGGGGCTGGGATCCGGCATTCCCATCGGCGCCTGTCTCGCCGCCGGCGCCGCAGCCGATGTCTTCAAGCCCGGCAACCACGGCTCCACGTTCGGCGGCAGTCCGTTCGCATGCACGGCAGGTCTCGCGACGCTCGCCACCATCGAGGACGACGGGCTGATGGGCAACGCCGAGGCGGTGGGCGCTTTCCTGCGCCAGGGTTTGGCCTCGGGGCTCGCAGGCGTCCGGGGGGTAAAGGAGATCCGCGGCAAGGGCCTGATGATCGGGATCGAGCTCGACCGCCCGTGCGGCGAACTGGTCAAGCTCGCCCTCGAGCGCGGGCTGCTGATCAACGTCACCGCCGACAGTGTGGTTCGCCTGTTGCCGCCGCTTGTCATGACGCACGCCGAGGCGCGTCAATTGCTGGACGGCCTGGTGCCGCTCGTGGCCGAGTTCCTGGCGACTCCCGCGGCTGTCGCAGCGGCCCGCTAGTGCAGGCGTCGCGCCGCCCCGATGAGCCCGCTCCGGCACTTCCTGCAGCTCAGGGACCTCTCGCGTGAAGAGATCGAGTATCTCTTCGAGCGCACGCGCTGGATCAAGCAGCAGTTCAAGTCCTATCAGCGCTACTGGCCGCTGGCCGACCGCACGCTCGCCATGATCTTCGAGAAGCAGTCCACCCGCACGCGGCTTTCGTTCGAGGCCGGCATGCACCAGCTCGGGGGCGCGGCGATCTACCTCAACACGCGCGACACCCAGCTCGGGCGCGGCGAACCGGTGGAGGACGCGGCTCAAGTCATCTCGCGCATGGTCGACGTGGTGATGATCCGCACCTTCGAGCAGGCGATCATCGAGCGCTTCGCGGGGCACTCGCGGGTGCCGGTCATCAACGGCCTCACCAACGAGTACCACCCCTGCCAGATCCTGGCCGACATCTACACGTTCGTCGAGCACTGCGGCCCGATCGCAGGCCGCACGGTGGCGTGGATCGGGGACTCGAACAACGTCTGCAACACATGGCTGCAAGCCGCCGAGGTCTTCGACTTCAACGTTCACGTCTCGACGCCGCCCGGCTACGAGATCGAACCGGAGCGCGCCGGTCTCTACGGCACCGACCACTACGAGGAATTCGCCGATCCGCACGAGGCTGCCCGCGGCGCCGATCTCGTCACCACCGATGTGTGGACCAGCATGGGGTTCGAGGCGGAGAACGAAGAGCGCCGGCGCGACTTCGAGCACTGGCGGGTCGATGCGGAGATGATGCGGCTCGCCAAGCCGGGCGCGCTCTTCATGCACTGCCTGCCGGCGCACCGGGGAGAGGAAGTCGCGGCCGAGGTGATCGACGGTGCGCAGAGCGTCGTGTGGGACGAGGCGGAGAACCGGTTACATACACAGAAGGCCCTCCTCGAGTACCTCGTGGTCGGGCGCGTAGGCGAACCATGACGATCGCGAAGCGGCACCCTCTTCTCCTGATTCTCGGTGGGCTCCTTCCCGCAATCTCGTTAGCCCAGTCTCCCCCACCCGACGATCCGCGTACGACAGTCGACATGCCCGCGCTGCAACGAGCACTGATTCGCGAAGAGATGCTGGGCCAACTTGTCGCGCTCAACGAAATCCTGGCCGATCTCTCGTCGAACCAGTTGAACGCGGCGGCGGACATCGCCGAGCAGCGCATTGGCCTGAGCTCGATGGGCAAGCACGCGGCCCGCACCGCCGGGCAGGGACCGGGGCGTTTCATGCCCGACGCGATGCGCTCGATCGGCATCGGCATGCACCAGGCGGCAAGCGACTTCGCCAAGGTGGCGCGTGGCGGTAATCGCGACGCGGCCTACCAGGCGCTGCAACCCGTCGTCGGTGCTTGTGTGGCATGTCATTCGGGTTTCCGTCTGCGCTGAGCAGACCTTTCCGGAGTGAGTGACAGTGACTAGTGCAAAGCGAGTGGTGCTCGCCTATTCCGGCGGCCTCGACACCTCGGTCATCCTCAAGTGGCTGCAGGACAGCTACCGCTGCGAAGTGGTGACCTTCACCGCCGACTTGGGCCAGGGCGAGGAGCTCGAACCCGCCCGCCGCAAGGCGCTGCAATTCGGCATCAAGCCGGAGCACATCTACATCGATGACCTGCGCGAAGAGTTCGTGCGCGACTTCGTGTTCCCGATGTTCCGCGCCAATGCGATCTACGAAGGCGAGTATCTGCTCGGCACCTCGATCGCGCGCCCCCTGATCGCGAAGCGCCAGATCGAGATCGCGCGCGAGACCGGCGCCGATGCCGTGTCCCACGGCGCCACCGGCAAGGGCAACGACCAGGTGCGCTTCGAGCTCGGCTATTACGCGCTAGAGCCGAACATCAAGGTGATTGCCCCGTGGCGCGAATGGGATCTCCTCTCGCGCGAGAAGCTGATGGCCTACGCCGAGCAACACGGCATTCCCGTCGACATGAAGCACAAGGAAGGCGGCTCGCCCTACTCCATGGACGCGAACCTGCTGCACATCAGCTTCGAGGGTCGACACCTGGAGAACCCTGCCGCGGAAGCGGAGCCCGGCATGTGGCGCTGGAGCGTCGCGCCGGAGGATGCACCGGACGCGCCGGAGTACCTCGACATCGAATACGAGCGCGGGGACATCGTCGCGCTGAACGGTAACCGCATGACGCCGGCCGCGGTGCTGACCGAACTCAACCGCCTGGGCGGCAAGCACGGCATCGGCCGCCTCGACCTGGTCGAGAACCGCTACGTCGGCATGAAATCGCGCGGCTGTTACGAAACGCCCGGCGGCACCATCATGCTGAAGGCGCACCGCGGCATCGAGTCGGTGTGCCTGGATCGCGAAGTCGCGCACCTGAAGGACGATCTCATGCCGCGCTACGCGAGCCTGATCTACAACGGCTACTGGTGGAGTCCGGAGCGCCGCGCGCTACAGGTGCTGATCGACCACACCCAGCAGCACGTGAACGGCTGGGTGCGCGTCAAGCTCTACAAGGGTGCGGTCAGCGTCGTCGGTCGCGACTCGAAGACCGATTCGCTCTTCGATCCGAACATCGCCACCTTCGAGGACGATCAGGGCGCCTACAACCAGGCCGACGCCGCGGGATTCATCCGCCTGAATGCGCTGCGCATGCGCATCGAGGCGAACGCGGGAAAGCGGAAGTAGGCGGCTCGGTACCCGCGCACGGTGCGCCGCATCGATCGATTCGCCGCGGCGGGTCATGCTTGCACCCAGTGGGAGACCGGCCGTGCCAGAAACTCCTCGACCGCGACGCCATCGCCGCCGATCAACAGGCTGCGCTGCGGCCTGTATGCTGCGGCAAACGCCGCGATGCCAGGATGCGCATGCGGTGCACGCCCGCTCTTGACTTCGATCGCGACGAGCCGGCGGCCGCTCTTCACGACGAAATCGACTTCCTGGTTGCGCTCGCGCCAGTAGAATAGCTCGCACTCCCCGGCTGCGGCCGCGTTCGCGAGATGCGCACCGACGCTCGACTCGACGAGCCTGCCCCACAGTTCGGGTTCGCCGCGCACCTCGAGTAACGTCAGGCCGCTGCCTGCCGTCATGAGCGCCGTGTTGTAGACCTGCAGCTTTGGGCTGGAGCCGCGGCTGCGCGCTGCGTCGCCTGCGTACTTCGGGAGGCCAGTCACCATTCCGGCTGCGGCCAGCAGGTCGAGATAATGGGCGAGCGTGGTCGTGTTGCCGGCGTCCTGCAGCGGCCCGAGCATCTTCGTGTACGACAGGACCTGCCCTGAGTACCGACAGGCGAGCTCGAACAGGCGCCGCAGCAGGGCCGGTTTGTCCACGCGCGTGAGCAGCAGCACGTCGCGCGAGATCGAGGTCTCGACCAGCGCGTCCAATACGTAGCGGGCCCAGCGCCGGGGCTCGCCGATCAGCGGCGCCGCGCCGGGATAGCCACCGTGGAAGACGTACTGGTCGAGCGACCAGCCGAACGCGTCGCGCATCTCGGCGTACGTCCAGTGCGGCAGGTGCAGGAGCTCGAAGCGACCGGCCAGGCTCTCGGTCAGTCCGCGTGCGATCAACAGGGGTGCCGAGCCGAGCAGCACCACCTTGAGCGGAACGCGATGGCGCGTGTCGTCGTCCCACAGCCGCTTGGTGGTCTCGGACCAGCCCGTGATCTTCTGAATCTCGTCGAGCACGAGCACGGCACCCGCCTTGCCCGAGTCTTGCGCGAGCAGGCGTGCGGCATCCCATTGCTGAGCGACCCACTCCACGCCGCGCAGCGTGGGCTCGTCGGCGCTTGCGATCCGGTGCGGCAGACCCAAGGCTTCCACCACCTGCTGCACCAGTGTGCTCTTACCCACCTGGCGCGGACCGGCCACCACGTGCAGGAAACGGCGGGGCTCGGCGAGGCGGCTCAAAAGCAGGCGGGCCTGAAGGCGCTGGTAGGGCATGGACAAATTACTCAATACAGCGAGTAATTTTACTCAAGTCGACGGGCGCGTTGACACGGTTTCGCCGACACCCCTTCCTTCGATCTGCAGGTGCTCAGGACACACCGGACTATATAAGCTCAGCTTGACTCTGTTAGCTGCGCCCCGATCAGCATTCTGCCGCAAGCGTGAGTACCGTTCGCTTTACGCTACGGCCGGCGAGTCAGGTCAGGATCGTCGAACGATTGATCGATGTCGCCTGCCGATGGCGGTGCTATTCCCAGTATGCGGCCATGTAGTGCAAAAAAGCCGCTTGACGGTGCTGGAGCGCCATTGGTATCTTCCGCGATGCTGTCTGGCGTCAACCGCTTTTTCGGGCGTGTTTTCTCACCAGGAAATGGTACCCGAGGTGGTTGTCGTCGGATGTGGTTTTGAAGCGATTCTCGACACAGATGAGCAAACACGGCAGCGCGCGGGCCGCTGCTGGTACGTCGAAACGCAATCCGTAAAAAGGGAGGGCGCGTTGCAATTGCTGCCAGGCTCCCCGCGGGCCGAGCTGAGCATCGGCGCTGCGCCGTCATGCCGCGGCGATTCTCTGCACCGGCGCGCGACGCGGCCGAAGATGCCGGTGAGCCGTCTAGAATATATGCATACATGCGAATGAGCGGGCGACATAGACAGCGACCGCCCATCGGTCCAGGTTCCCGCGCATCGGAATAACAGGTCTTGACCTGTGTCAAATGCCGGCGATGGCGATCACCTAGACTTCGCCGCATGTAGACGGTCCGGCGTATTGCCGGCCGCCGGCGCGTCCTATTCGACAGAGATGGCAACCAATGAACGTGACGGCGTGGCTGGCCGTGCTGGTCGTGATAGTGATGGTGTGGGCGCTGGTCAAGCGCTACGAAACACGACTGGTGCTGATTGCCGCCGGCGTCGTGCTCACCATGCTGGCGCTGAAGCCCATGGACGCGCTCGACGCGTTCGCGAAGAGCATGACCAACCCCGGGCTCATCGAGGCGATCTGCAGCGCGATGGGCTTCGCGTTCGTCATCAGCTATACCCGCTGCGACGAGCACCTGGTGACGCTGCTGTCCAAGCCGCTGGGCCGGCTGGGCCTGTTCCTGATCCCGGCGTCGGCGGCGGTCACCTTCTTCGTCAACACGGCGATCCCGTCGGCAGCCGGGTGCGCCGCCGCGGTGGGCACGACGCTGATCCCGTTGATGATGCGCTCCGGCATCACCCCCCCGGCCGCCGCGGCGGCGGTGCTGGTCGGCACCTACGGCGCGGTGTTATCGCCAGGGACGAGCCACAACGTGTTCGTTGCCAAGATCGCGAAGATGGAGGTGATGGAGGTGATCGCCCGCCACGCGCCGTTTTCGGCCGTCATGATCGCGATCGGCATCGTCGGCATCACCCTCGCGTGCTTCCTGTACGGGGACCACCGCGCGGCCGCGAGCGAAGCGGCTGGCGCCGAGGTAAAGCCGGACGCGGTCGCCAACGCCAACGTTCTCTACGCGCTCGCCCCGTTCCTGCCGCTGACGCTCCTGGTCATCGGCAACGCCTGGGTGCCGGCGCTCCAGATGGGCGTGCCGCAGGCGATGATCATCGGCGCCGTGTTCGCGCTTGTGGTCACGCGGGTGTCGCCGGCCAAGATGACCAGCGAGTTCTTCAACGGCATGGGCAAGGCATACGGTGACGTGATCGGCATCATCATCGCCGCCGGCGTGTTCGCTGCAGGACTGAAGACCGCAGGGCTCATCGACATCTTCATCGACACGCTCAAGCAGTCGAACGAGATCGCCCGCTGGGGCGGCTCGATCGGCCCGTTCCTGATGGCGGTGATCTCCGGATCGGGCGACGCAGCGGCCTTCGCGTTCAACGAAGCGGTGACGCCGCACGCCAAGGACTTTGGCATGACGATCCCCGACCTCGGGATGCTGGCGGCGATCTCGGGCGCGCTGGGTCGCACGATGAGCCCAGTCGCCGGCGTGGTGATCGTCGTCTCCGGCATCGCCAAGGTGTCGCCGCTCGACGTCGTCAAACGCACGGCGCCGGCGATGATCGTCGCCGTCGTCACCCTGGCCCTCATCATGGTGTGAAGATATGGAAACCTCCAATTACTCGGATGACCTCGTAGCGCTGCGGCGCGAACTCCACCGGATGCCGGAGATCGGCTGGTCCGAGTTCGCGACCACCGCACGCGTGATCGGCCTTCTGCGCGGATACGGCTTCGAGGTGCTGGCCGGCCCGCAGGTGGTCGCGCGCGACCATACGCTGGGCCGCGAGCCGGCGGTCGTCGAAGCGGGCCTCGCCTTCGCGAAGAGTCGCGGCGTCGACGATGCACTGCTCGCCGAGATGGACGGGCTGACCGGCTGCGTCGGCATCAAGCGCACCGGCCGGCCCGGTCCGGTCGTGGCGCTCCGCTTCGACATCGACTGCGTCAACGTGCAGGAGTCGAGCGACCCGTCGCATCGGCCGGCGGCGCTGGGGTTCGCATCGGAGCGGCCGGGGCTGATGCACGCTTGCGGGCACGACGGCCACATGGCGATCGGACTCACGCTCGCGCGCTGGGTCGCCGAGCACGCGGACGAGTTAGGCGGGACGATCAAGCTCGTTTTCCAACCGGCCGAGGAGGGCGTCCGCGGCGCGGCGGCGATGGCCGCGCGCGGTGTCGTCGACGACGTCGACGTGTTCGTCGGCGCGCACCTCGCGATGATGGGGACCACCGGCGAGATCGTCACCTCGCCGCACGGATTCCTGTGCACGACCAAGCTCGATCTGCGCTTCCGCGGCCGGCCCGCGCACGCCGGCGTCGAGCCGCAGCTGGGAAGGAACGCGCTCGCCGCAGCCGCGCACGCGGTGACCCAGCTCCTGGGCATCCCGCGCCACGGCAGCGGGATGACGCGGATCAACATCGGCGAGATGCGCGCTGGTGAGGGTCGCAACGTGATTCCCGTGAACGCCGAGCTCAAGCTCGAGGTGCGCGGGCAGACGGGCGAGATCAACCAGTACATGGTCGATCAGGTCGGGGCGATCGCCGACGGGGTGGCCAAGAGCTTCGGCGTGGAGTACGAGATCGAGAAGATGGGCGAGGCGGTCGACCTCGTCAACGATGCGGCCCTGGTCGATGTCATCGCCGACGTCGCCGCGTCGATCCCGTCGATCGTCAAGGTCACGGCCACCGCCAATTTCGGCGGCAGCGAGGACGCGACGATCCTGGCCCGGCGGGTCCAGGCGCGGGGCGGTCAGGCCGCCTACATCGTCATCGGCAGCCGCCGCCCGGCGGGGCACCATCAGGCCGAGTTCGACATCGACGAGCCGTCTCTGGCGATTGGCTTCGAGCTTCTGTGCGGGCTCGTCCAGCGCTTCGCCGCGCGGCACTGACGCCATCACTCGGCCCCACGACGGGATCAACTCACCGGAAGGTGGAGAGGCGACTCGCTGGTTGCCCTGGCCCGGCAGGGCTCTTACAAGGAAGGAAGAGACCTATGATGCGCAAACGAATTTCCCTGCTTGTCGTGATCTGTCTAACCCTCCTGCTGCCGAAACTTAGTCTGGAGGCGGCCAGCCTCCCAAACGTGAAAATCCTAGCGACCGGCGGTACCATCGCTGGCCGTGGGGCGACCGCCACTCAGATGGTGGGGTACTCGCCTGGTGAGATCGGAATCCAGGTCTTGATCGAGGCGGTGCCCGAGATGAAACAATTCGCGAACGTGAGCGGTGAGCAAGTTGCCAACATCGGCAGCTTCGCCATGAACCACGAAACTTGGCTGAAGTTAGCCAACCGGGTGAACGAGTTGTTGGCCTCTCCCGAGGTCGACGGGATCGTGATTACCCATGGTACCGACACGCTCGAGGAGACGGCTTACTTTCTGAACTTGGTCGTCAAGAGCGACAAACCCGTGGTCTTGGTCGGGGCCATGCGCCCAGCCACCGCGATCAGTGCAGACGGTCCAGCGAACCTGTTGAATGCGGTTCGTCTGGCCGGAAGCCCCATCGCGAAGGGTAAAGGGGTGCTGGTGGCGATGAACGACCAGCTCAACGGGGCCCGCGACGTGACAAAGACAAACACGACGCATGTCGAAACCTTCAAGGCGCCCGAGCTAGGCTATCTCGGCTATATCCAGAATGGGTTACCGTACTTCTATCGCGAGACGAACCGGAAGCACACGTCCAGAAGTGAATTTGACGTGAAGGGCCTCGAAGAGCTTCCCTATGTGGCGATTCTGTATGGCCACGTCAACGGGGATAAAGTGCTAGTGGATGCGTTGGTCTCGGCTGGCGTGAAAGGAATTGTGCATGCGGGCATGGGCCATGGCAGTATCTTTCCAGTTACTCGGGATGCGTTGGGCGAAGCGGTGAAGAAGGGGATTCCAGTCGTGAAAAGCTCCCGAGTTGGTAACGGGATCGTTACCAGGATTGCGGATGACGACAAGTACAACTTTGTTGCCGGAGATACCCTGAACCCGCAAAAGGCCCGGATTCTTCTCATGCTGGCGCTCACGAAGACAGCGGACCCAAAAGAGATCCAGCGGATCTTCGACGAGTATTAGCTCTAGGTGAAAAGACCCGCTGGATGTCGGTCGTGAAGTCCATTACCGCCACCTTGGTCGGCGCTGCCATCCACGATGGCCACATCAAGAGCATCGACGACCCGGTCACCAAGTATCTGCCCCAGCTTGCGGGCAGCGCCTACGACGGTGTGACCGTGCGCAACCTGCTGCAGATGGCCTCCGACGTGAAATGGAACGAGACCTACACCGATCCCAATTCCGATCGCCGCCAGATGCTCGAAGTGCAGAACGCCCAGATCCCGGGCGGTGTGCTCGAGCTGATGGCGAAACTGCCCCGCGCCGCCGCCCCGGTACGCGCTGGAACTACAGCACCGGGGAGACTCACGTTGCCGGCGCCCTGGTGCGCGCCGCCGTCGGCAAACCGGCGGCGCAATACTTGTCCGACCGCACCTGAGCCAGATTCGGCATGGAATCCGACGCTACCTGGTGGATGGAATCCCCCGACGGGCTGGAAGTGGGCGGCAGTGGACTGTCCGCCACCTTGCGCGACTACGGCCGCTTCGGCCTGTTCCTGCTGGGCTGGGGCAAGGCCGGCGGCGAACAGATCCTGCCCCAAGGCCGGGTGCAGGAGGCAAGTAGCCCCAAGATCGTGGACGGCAAGCAGGTGGATTATGGCTACATGCTGTGGCCGATCCCAACTCCGCTGGCACGATCAACGCGGGCGCCTTCGAAGCCCGGGGCATCTTCGGCCAGCACGTCTACATGAATCCGAAGGAAAACGTGGTGGTGGTGGTG
>JBDHRV010000193.1:0-4928 GCA_039807745.1 Burkholderiales bacterium | reverse complement strand
TTGAGGAGACACACATGGCGAAGCAGAGCAAGCCGAATTTCCTGATCCTCTGGGGCGACGATGTCGGCCAGTCCAACTTGAGCATCTTCACGAAAGGCATGATGGGCTATCGCACGCCCAACATTGACCGCGTCGCGGAAGACGTCATCTGCGACAACGTCAGCAGCCACAAGACCAAGCGGGTCGAGGACTTCCTTGCGGCGCATCGCAATGTGCAGATGCACTTCACTCCGACCTACTCCTCGTGGCTGAACCAGGTCGAGAACTGGTTCTCTCGTATTCAGCGCGACGTGATCAGCCGCGGCATCTTCACTTCGGTGAAGGACCTAAGCCGAAAGCTGATGCGCTACGTCCGCGCACACAACAAAGATCCCAAGCCGATCAAGTGGAAGTACGACGACCCGTCGCGGCGAATCCGGCAGGTGCCAATTCATTGACGCAGTGGACTAGCGGTACGCACGCGCCATGGCGTCCAGCCCGGCCATCACATAGCGCAGCAGGTCCGCCTTCAGATCCGCGCCGCCCTCGACGACGCCGGTAATCATCCTGTCGATGTCGCTGATTCGTCCCGAGCGATCGAAAACTGATCGAGCAATGCAGGCGGAATGAGAGAAGTCCGAAGTCGATTCAGCGAGACCCCAGGGTCAGCGTCGCCAAGCGTCCCCGGATTGGATATCAGCGCTCGTCCGCTCCCGTCAACCGTGGGCGATCGATCCAGGGAACCAGTCCCACCTCCGAGGCGATCCGGATGAGCTCGATGTCGGAGCTGACACCGAGCTTGCGCCGGATCTGGCAGACGCGGTTGGCAATCGTCTTGGGACTGAGCTTGAGCTGCTGGGCGATCTCATCGGTGTCGATACCGGACAGCAGCAGCCGGCATATCTCGAATTCGCGCGGTGCCAGCGCGTCGAAAAGGCCATGCCGCGAGGACATGCGCGAGAACGCAAGGGTCTGCGCGACGGCACGGCTCAGATAGCGCTTGCCCGCAGCAATGGCAGCCAGCGCCTCGATCAGTTCTTCAGGCTCGCTGTCCTTGGTGATGAAGCCGAGCGCGCCTGCTTCGAGCGCAGGCTGCGCGAATGCCGCCTGCGAGTACATCGAAAACATGAGAACGCGCGCGCCCGGATGGTAAGCGATGATGCGGCGGGTGACGTCGATGCCGCTCGCGCCGGGGAGCATGATGTCCATCACCACGACATCGGGCATGTGCACTTTGTACAGCGCATAGGCGTCGTCAGCGTTCGCCCCCTCGGCAACCATCTGGAAACCGGGTGTGGTCTCGATCAAGCGCCGGTAGCCGGCGCGCACCACCGAGTGATCGTCGACCAGCATGACACGGACGGCGGGTCTGCTCACGCCGTATGCTCCTCGGCGTTCACCTCGCCGAGCGGCAGCAGCACCTTCACACGCCAGCCGCCAGTCGGATCGGCTCCGCTCTCGAACCGGCCACCCAGCGCGATGGCGCGTTCCCGCATAGCAAGCGCCCCCAGCCCGCTCGCCGGAAACTCGCTCGGCGCGCCGCGCCCGTTGTCGTGCACGTCCACGGTCACCGCACCGCCGCGGCTCGTGATCGCGACACTGACGCCGATCTCGATGCGCGTGCAATCGGAATGCTTGATGGCGTTCGTCAGGCACTCTTGAACGATGCGGTAGATGCTGGTGTCGAGCTCGTTCGAAAAGCCGCGCCACTCGCCGATCGTCGTCAGCACCACGTCGAGCCTGCGATCCGCGTCGCCGCGCCGACCCTCGCAGAGCCGGTGCAGCGCCTGGCGCAGCCCGAGCGTGTCGATCTCGACCGGATGCAACGTCGACAACCGGTCGCGAACCGCTACGAGCAGCCGCCCGACGTGGTCGGCGATCTGGTCGACGCATTCCCGGCACGGCGCGTACGGATCGTTCTGCGCGAAGTGCCGCTGCAGCACGTGAAGGTTCGGCTTGATAGCGACCAGGTACGGGCTCAGCCCGTCGTGCAAGTCGTGCGCGATCGAGCGCCGGGTGGCCTCCTCGATGCCGAGCAGCTTGCGCAGCGTTGCGTTGCGCTCCGCAGTCGTCGACTGCAGCGCCTCGGCCATCTTGTTGAACGACTCCGACAAGTCCCGCATCTCCTCCACGTCGAACGAAGGCAGTCGCGCGCCGTGGTCTCCGGCCTCGATCGCCTTCAACGCGTTACGCATCGCATCTATCGGCGCCAGCGCACGGGCGAGTACCCAGTACACGAGGGCGACGAGCGCGACCGCGAAGCTCCCGGTGAGTGCGATCTCGCGCGCGAAATCTTCCTGGATCTCGCCCAACTCGTCCGCCGGTGAGGGCGTGATCAGGAAGTATCCGATCTTGACGTCGTCGACGAAGATGTCCTTGCGCATCGCCCGGGATTCGGCGGAGCCATCACCAGGCCCCAGCCAGCCGAAGCCGCGCAGCAGGGGGTTGCTTTCGGGAACGGTTCCGGAGACGCGGCTGCCCAGCGTGTCGTAGACCGCCACGCGGACGTGGCGGACGTCGCGCAGCTGCTGGCTCACATCCAGGAGCCTGAGCGCGTCGCCCGCGCTGGCACCTGGATACGGCAGCGCGATCCGGTTGGGCAGCAGTGTGAACAGCAGGCGCAGCGTCGACCGGATCTCCGCGTCGGCATCGCGCTGGGCGCTCCACAGCGCCGCCACACTGAACAATCCCATCAACAAGATCATCAGCCCGGCCACAATGATCGCGAGTCTGAGCTTGAGGCTCATCGCAGGAAAAGTCGATCGGAGATGGGGTCATCGTATCCCAAGAGCACAGGGAAAAACTCCCCGTCTACCGGTTACAGCGCCCCGCATTCCGGGTCACGTTTGCAGATATCGTTGTGGCGCGTGCTATCGACCCACGCGGTGCCATTCCTTCACGGAGCGGCACCCATAACGAACTAATCGCAAACCCTAGGAGGGGACAGACCTTGGACTCCACTTTTCCCACGTCGACGGAAATTCGCGCCAAGCGCAGGCCCGCCACCTCGAGCGGCCGCACGCCCGCGCATCGAACCACAATCTACTGCGCCGTTACGGCCGCGCTGATGCTGGTCGGCAGTCAGGCGTTCGCCAACGAAGAGCTGGTGCGACTCGCGAAGGACGATCGCCAGTGGGTGATGCAGGGTAAGGACTACGACCACAGCCACTACAGCGGCCTCAAGCAGATCAACCGCGGCAATGTCAAGAACCTGAAAGCCGCGTGGAGCTTTTCCACCGGCGTCCTGCACGGGCACGAAGGCGGTCCGCTGATCGTGAACGGCATCATGTACGTGCACACGCCGTACCCCAACATCACCTACGCGATCGACCTCGACAATCCGGACAAGATCCTGTGGGAGCACAAGCCCAAGCAGGATGCCTCGGTGCGCGCGGTGGCCTGCTGCGACGTGGTCAATCGCGGCCTGGCCTACGGTGACGGCAAGATCTTCAAGACCCAGCTCGACGGCAACGTCGTGGCGATGGACGCCAAGACCGGCAAGGTAGTCTGGAAGATGGAGAACTCCGACCCGAAGGTCGGCTCCACGCTGACCCAGGCGCCGATCGTCGTCGAGGACATGGTGATCGTCGGCTCCTCCGGTGCGGAGCTGGGCGTGCGCGGCTACGTCACCGCCTACCGGATGAAGGACGGCAAGCAGATGTGGCGCGCCTACGCCACCGGCCCCGACAGCGACCTGCTGCTGGCCGAGAACTTCAACGCCACCAATCCACACTACGGCCAGTTCGGTCTGGGAACCAGCACCTGGGAAGGCGATGCGTGGAAGATCGGCGGCGGCACCAACTGGGGCTGGTATGCGTATGACCCCGAGCTCAAGCAGATCTACTACGGCTCCGGCAACCCGGCGCCGTGGAACGAAACGATGCGGCCGGGCGACAACAAGTGGACGATGGCCATCTGGAGCCGCGACGCGAAGACCGGCAAGGCCAAGTTCGCGTTCCAGAAGACGCCGCACGACGAGTGGGACTACGCCGGCGTGAACTGGATCGGCCTCTCCGAGCAGGTGGTCGACGGCAAGAAGCAGAAGCTGCTGACCCACCCCGACCGCAACGGAATCATCTACACGCTCAACCGCGAGAACGGCAACCTGATTCGCGCCGACAAGATGGACCCCACGGTCAATGTCTTCAAGGGTTACGACATGAAGAAAGGGGTGCCGATCCGCGACCCCGAGTACAGCACACGCATGGACCACCTCGCCAAGGGCATCTGCCCGTCGGCGATGGGCTATCACAACCAGGGCCACGACTCGTACGACAAGAAGCGCGAGCTGGTCATGCTCGGCACCAACATGATCTGCATGGACTGGGAACCGTTCATGCTGCCGTACCGCGCGGGTCAGTTCTTCGTCGGTGCGACGCTCAACATGTACGCCACGCCGGGCAACAACGGCAACATGGGTCAGGTCAAGGCGTATGACGTCAAGACGTCGAAGTTCAAGTGGGTCAAGAGCGAGAAATTCTCGGTCTGGGGCGGCACGACGACGACCGCGGGTGACCTCGTCTTCCACGGCACGCTGGACGGCCTGATCAAGGCACGTGACGCCGACACCGGTGAGCTGCTTTGGCAGTTCAAGCTGCCTTCGGGCGTCATCGGCCATCCGGTCACCTACGAGCACAAGGGCAAGCAGTACGTCGCGATCTACTACGGCGTAGGCGGCTGGCCTGGGGTGGGTCTGGTGTTCGATCTGACCGATCCGACGGCCGGCCTCGGCGCAGTCGGCGCGTTCAAGGAACTGCAGCAGTACACGAAGATGGGTGGCGGCATGATGGTGTTCGCCCTGCCCTGAATCCGTCCCGCTGGAGCGGCGCACCGCAAGGTGCGCCGCCAAGGAGTCCAAGTGAACAAATCGAGCAGGAGAACGGCGGCGCTCGGGCTGATGGCGCTGCTGCTCGCGACGGTCCAACCGGCCGCTGCGGGGGAAACCCTAA
>JBDHRV010000192.1:0-4981 GCA_039807745.1 Burkholderiales bacterium | reverse complement strand
CAAGCGACGCCTCCAGGTGTGCCAAGATGCGCGCTGCTGCCTCGAAGGTGTCGCCAGTGATGCGGCTGCGCTCCCTTTCTGCTTTGCGCTCTGCCGACGGGTCGCGGCCTTCGTGCAGCACTCGCAGCGCCTCGGATGCTCGCTTCCTTGCATCGGGGCCGCGCACGAGCGGATACCGGCCAAGCGCGAGCATCTTTTCCGTACCACCAAAGCGGTAGCGCAGTCGCCAGAGCTTCCCGCCGGCCGGCAAGACTTCCAGGTACAGGCCGCTGCCGTCGCTCAGCCGATACAGCTTCGCGGGGCTTGGCGGTCTGAATCTCACGGTCGCTCAACATCCTGGACTCCGTGCGGGTAGATTCCTGGATTCATGCCAGGGGGAATCGCTCTACCCTCAAAATCTACCCGTTTTTGCGGGTAGAACGAAACGGAATCTAGCGGAATGTAGCGGAACGAATCTCGGTTTAACTTGCTGTTATTACTTAGAGTTCTCGAACTCTGTGGAACGCTTTGGAAGTGTTCGTGGTGCCGGGAGGGGGAATCGAACCCCCACGGTATTGCTACCGGCGGATTTTGAGTCCGCTGCGTCTACCAGTTCCGCCATCCCGGCCGGGGACGCGCGATTATCCGCAATGTCCGGTGTGCCTTCAACCGGAGCTCTATGCAGTCAAGAAGCGCGATGGCCGCTTGCCCAACCGCTCGAGGCAGCGGTCGATCCAGAGCGCCGTGAGCTTCTGTTGCACGCTGTTTTGCCTGAGCCGCTGATCGAGGCACCCGAAGTCGACCTCGTCGAGCGGCTGGTCCTGATTGAAGCACGAGAAGACGTAGCTCTCCTTGCCGGTGGCGGGGTCCACGTGCCGCTGCAGGCACTGCGCGCAGATCTCCTTCATCATGCACTGCATCGGCGAGTTGATGCTGCCGATGGCGAAGTGGTGAGGCTTGAGAAACGGCGCGAGCACGCGATGCCGCGCTGCGCCCACCGCCGCCATCATGCGGTCGGAGCCGATTGCGATGATGCGATCGGTGTCGGCGAAAGGAATGGTCTGTGCGCCGAGCTCGCCCTTCGCATAGGCGGTCATGGCGTCCACGATGTTGCCGACGAAGGTGCGGTCCTGCGGCCGCCGCGGCTGGTAACCCGGTGCCTCGTCGCAGCACCAGATCACGACGTCGGCAGCCGCCTCGATCTCCTCTTCCTTGTAGCGGTCGATGCGCTTCTTGTATCCGGCAAAGTAGAGCACTTTCGAGCCGGCTGCGCGCAGCGCATCGCCGATCGAAAAAAGCACCGCATTGCCGAGTCCGCCGCCGACAAGCGTGACCGTTTCGCCGGATGGTGTTTCGGTCGGCGTCCCGGTAGGTCCCATCAGTATCACCGGTTCCCCGGGTTCGAGCAGCGCGCACAGATCCGATGACCCGCCCATCTCGAGCACGATGGTGGAAAGCAGGCCCCGCTCGCGATCGACCTGGGCGCCCGTCAGCGCGAGACCCTCCATCAGCAGCGTCGTGCCGTCGACGCGCGGTGCGTACGTCTCGTAGTTCTGCAGGCGGTAGAACTGGCCGGGCTTGAATTGCCGTGCTGCCAGCGGCGCCTCGACCACGACCTCGACGATGGTCGGCGTGAGACGATTGACCGCCTTCACCGTCGCGCGCAGATCGCGATTCAACCGCGCGAAGAAATCGTCGCGGCCGATGGTGCTCGCCGCGGGGCGCTGCGCCAGCACGTTCGACAGCACCGGATAGCCCTGCTTCGCGCTCGCCATCGCCTTCACCACATTGCCGGCGAATGACGGATGCAAATCGCCGAAGAAGCTCACGAAGCGTCCGTCCTCCTGGCGCGACAGCAGCACGCGCGGCGCCTGCGGCTTGGCGCTGCGCTCGGGCTTCACGGGCGCGCCGTTCTCGTCGCACGCCTGGAAGAAGCGCCCGTCGACGTGAAAGTGCTGCGCGTCCTCGCGCGCGAGCACGGTGTTCGGGTGCGTCCCGGCGGCGACGAGTATGGATCGAGCGGGCAGCTCGATCTCGTTGTAGTGGTGCCACACGCCTTCCATGTCCCGGTCCTGCACGGACACCCGCAGGGACTTCGCGTGACCGTGTTCGTCCACCTCGACGCGCAGCGGCGTGAGGCCCTCGGCGAACACGATCCCTTCCTCCAGCGCCTTCTCGACTTCCTCGTGGTTCAGGGTGTAGGAGGGGCTGTCGATCAGTCGCTTGCGATAGGCGATCGTCACGCCGCCCCAGGACCGCAGCAGTTCGACCAGACGCGCGGGCCGTCCCTCGCGAGCGGCGGCTGCGCGCTCGGCGCGAATGGCGCGGGCATGGTCGATGAACTCGTCCGCGATGCTATGCTCCTCCGCGTTCCAGGCGCGCCGCACGACGGCCTCGCCGTGCTCCGCTGCGAGCATCTCGTAGCGCCGGAGAAACTTCTCCACCTGCAGCGGGTAATAGGCGAGCGATTCGGTCGCGGTGTCGATGGCGGTGAGCCCGCCTCCGATCACCACCACGGGCATGCGGATCTGCAGGTCGGTCACCGAGTCGGCCTTGGCGGCGCCGGTCAACTGCAATGCCATCAGGAAGTCGGAAGCCATGCGCACGCCGCGGGCGAGGCCGTTCGGCAGTTCCAGCATGGTCGGACGCCCCGCGCCGGCGGCGAGCGCGATGTGGTCGAAGCCGAGCGCGAAGGCGTCGTCCACGGTGAGCGTGCCGCCGAAGCGCACGCCGCCGAAGAGCGCGAATTCCCGCCGGCGCTCGATCAGCAGCCGGACCACCTTGAGGAAGTTCTTGTCCCAGCGGACCGTGATGCCGTATTCGGCGACGCCACCGAAGCCGGCCATCAGGCGCTCGTCGAGGCTTTCGTACAACTCGTGCACGTCGCGCACCGGACGGAAGGGCACGCGTTCCCCGCCCGCCGCCACCCCCGCCAGGCTCGGCGGCAGCGGCTCGATCTTGAGGCCATCGATCGCCACCACCGCATGACCGTCGTTCATGAGATGGTGGGCGAGCGTGAAGCCGGCCGGGCCCACGCCGACGACGAGCACCTTGCGGCCGGTTGCCTCGCGCGGGAACGGGCGCGCGAAGTCGAACGGGTTCCAGCGCGTGAGCAGGCTGTAGATCTCGAAGCCCCACGGCAGGTCCAGCACGTCTTTCAGCGCCCGGGTTTCCACCTGCGGAATGTTGACCGGCTCCTGCTTCTGATAGATGCACGATTTCATGCAGTCGTTGCAGATACGGTGCCCGGTCGCGGCCGCCATCGGATTGTCCACGCAGATGATGCCGAGCGCGGCGATCGTTTCCCCGCGCGTTTTCACCATCTGGAACTCGGAAATGCGCTCCTCGAGCGGACAGCCGGCGAGCGGCACGCCGAAGATGCTGTTCTTGAACGGTGCGCGTCCGCCGTCGGCCGGCGCCTTTTCGGTCAGACCCTTCGAGCACGAATCCTTCCCCTGCTCGTGGCACCAGATGCAGTAGTTCGCCTGGTCGAGCGCTCCGACGAGGCCGGTGCCGGCGTCGGTCAGCGCGAACCCTTCGCGGCGCCTCAGGTGGTCTGCCGCCATGTGATAGGTGGGGAACCCGAAGTGGTCGTCGACCTCGACCGGTACCAGGTGCAGCGAATCGAGCTTGCTCGGCACCTTGAAGAGCACACCCTGCCGGTGCCGCCTGCGACCGGCATCGGTCTTCACCGCCCACGCGGCGTAGTTTGCGGCGAGCTCGATCTTAGCGGCGTGAGCCGGTTCGTCCTTCAGCCACTCCGTAACGTGTCGCGCGAACGCGAGCTCGGTGAAAGGCTCCGCGAAGAGGGCGGCGAGCCGCGCTTCCGTCGCGGGTCCATCGATCGCCGCCGCGATCTCCGGCGCGACCTTGTTCGCGGCGCGGCGCTGCACGAAGAGGCGCTTGCAGGAATAAAGCGGCGCGAGCTCGTGATGACGGGCGGCGAGCGCGCGGACTTCGTCTTCGATGCGAAAGAGCTGCGCGATGAAGTCGTCGAGATGGGGTGCCAAGTCGACGAGCAGCGCGGAGTAAGCCTTCGGCGCCAACGCGTCCGGCGCGGTACGGGCGGCGATGAGACGGTCGCGGACTGCCCCGTCCGCCGCGCCGATGAAATCGAGAAACGCCCCGTCGAGGCGCCGCAGCGCCTCACTGTCGTACAAGTCCTCGAAGCGGAAGCCAAAGTCGAGATCGAGGGCGGTGCCCTGGGCGTCCGCGACCAGAGTGGGGTCGTTCATGGGGATTCCTGCCGATGAAAATCCGGCATTTTCCCACGGACGCGGGTGCGCGCGAAACAGAATGGTTGAAACGAAGTGGTTATTTTGTTATTCCAACCGCGCAGAGCCGGTCGCCGATCCTCAGGCGCGATCCTCACCGGCGGGGTCGTACGGGACGACGTTCTCCTGTTCATGCGGATCGTTGCGGGCCACGATCGCCCGCGCCGCCCCGGTGTCGCTCAGGTTGAACGCTTGGTGCGGCAGGTCGGGCGGAATGAAGAGGAAGTCGCCGGCCACGTTGACCACCGATTCCGCGAGCCCCGGTCCGTAGCGCGTTTCGACACGGCCTTCGAGGACGTAGATGGCGGTCTCGAAGTCGCGGTGGCAGTGCGGCGACGCGGCTGCGCCTGGCGGGATCACGACGAGGTGCATGGACAAGCCCTGCGTCCCCGCCGTGGCGCCCGAGATGCCGACGAAGTAGGGCAGCCGCTGGCGGGTCATGACCTCGCGGTCGGGGCGGACGGTGATGCACTCGCGGGCAGGGGTGGGGACGCCCCCGTCGGCAGACCTTTCGCTGGTAGACATATCGGTTTTCCCGTGGCAATGCGGGCCTGTAGCTGAGATCAGCACAATCTGCAAACGTTGCAGCGGACGGGTGCTGTCCCGAAAGCAGCCCGTTGTGACCGGTCTGGCACCTGGGGCGTGACCGCGGCAGCACACGATACGGGCGACCGACTGCGGCCGCGAAGAGAGGTCAGCCCCTGCAGCGTATGGTCCGCAGACCCAGG
>JBDHRV010000030.1:0-28888 GCA_039807745.1 Burkholderiales bacterium | reverse complement strand
ACGAGAGCGCGCACGTCACCATCCCAATCGTTCGGGCGCAGACGCACCAGCCAGCCGCCGCCGTAAGGATCGACATTGATCAGGCCGGGGTCGGTGCGTGCCCGGGCGTTGGACTCGACGATGGTGCCGCCGATGGGTGAGCGCGCCGCGCGGACGACCTTCGACATCTCCAGCAGGCCGAGCGAGCGCTCGCGTTCGATGACGGCTCCTGCGGGCTTCGGCATGAACTCGATGAACTCTCCCGAGATGTGCGCACCCAGCGGTGTGATGCCGACGGTTGCGATACCGTCGGCGTCCAGGCGCACCCAGGTGTCATGCTGCAGCAGGTAGTGAAGATCGTCCGGAAAGTCGAAGCCGCGGATCGTTGTCATGGTCTCGCGACTCGCACCGCGATCAGGTGGCGACGACCCGCGCGAGCATCAGCCCTTCACCTCGCGTGCCGTCATGCCGTAGCGGAACTTCTGGGGATCGTACTGGCTCGGCGTGCCCTTGGCCGTTTCCGCATAAGGGTACATGAAATGCCCGAGCGCCTTGCTCGTCGCAGGGGCGAGCCGCGTGTCGGCCGCCGTGTTGAAGCCGATCCAGTTCATCTCCCAGAAGCCGAACAGCGTCTTGCGCGCGAGCGCCACGCGCGCATCGTCGAGCGGCAGCTGCTGCTCCTTCTGCTCTTCGAGGACGACTTTGCGGACGTCCGCGGGGTCGACGGGAATCCAGCCGAAGTTGGGGTGGAAGAACTCGGCGCGGCAGTGCTGGGCCTTGGTGATGTCGCCGCTCTTGCCCAGGCTCTTCCAGGTCGCGGAATCCGCCACGCGCACGCCGTAGACGTCGCGCGCGGGAATGCCGGCCGAGCGGGCAAGCCCGACGAAGAGCGCGTTGAGATCCGCACATTTGCCGCCGAGATTGCCCGATTCGAGCATGAAGCGGATATCGCCGGTGCCGCAGCCGACCACCTTGGGATCGCGGTAGGTGTTCTCGACGATCCAGTCGTAGATGGCATGGGCGCGCTCGACGGTGCTGGCGCTGGCCGTGGGCAGGATGCGCGTGGCCGTCGCGCGCACGATCCCATCGGTGGGAATGTGCGCCGAGGGCTGCAGATACAGGTCCAGCTCCTCGCGCGAAACGGGGTGCAGGGGGCCCGGCTTCGTCGTGTCGACGTACCGGTTGCGTGTCGCCACCAGCGTGGAAAGCTGCAGGGCAGGCACCGTGCCGGTGGCGTCCCAGCTCGCGAAGAACGCCGGCGCGCCGTACCTCGGATCGCGGTAGATGCCGGTGTGCGTGGCGTTACCGCTCCAGCGGATATCCTCTGTGCGCTGGTAGTCGGTGTCGCGATACAGTGGCAGCGGCAGCCAGAGTTTCGCGGGGAGTGCCTCCGGCGGCAGCTCCACGGTCGTGATCACTTCGAACTGGCGCCATCCGGCGTCGAGCGGCGGCGCGGCGAGAGCCGTCTCCGCTGCGCTCATCGCCACCTGCGGCATGGCCGCGGCCGTGGCAGCCGCAGCCGAAAAGTTCAGGAACGTACGTCTGTCCATGTCGATACCCTTCGCAATGCGTTCGCGCCGGACCGGCGACGAACCGGTGCAAGCCGTGTCGATCGCGCCTGGCAGCGCCGACACGTCGTTGTGCAGGCGGAAGAGAATGGGAGTCGAACCCACCCGGGAGCGCATAGCGCCCCCAACCGGGTTTGAAGCCCGGCCGCCCCACCAGGGACGATTCTCTTCCTGAGCTCATCATTGACCGCACTCCCGCCTCACCGCAGGTGCGATGTCGATCGTCGCCAGACTGTCGGCGCGCACGAGGTGCTTCTCCCGTACACGCCGGGTGAAGCCGACGCGGTCGAAGAATTCGAGAATCTGAATCGCACGCTTTCTGCCGAGCGCCGTACGATCACGAAACGCCGCGGCGCGCACTTCGCCCTCAGTCGCCTGGAGGCTGTTTGCCAGCGCGGCAAGCTCGCGGATCGCCCGCGGATGATAAAACAGGTCGCGCACGACCTGAAATGTCTGTCCGCGTTTCGAAGCACGCATGAGTGCGTTGCGCACCAGTGTCTCCGGCTGCGCGCAGGCGCGCGCCAGATCGCGCACCCAGGGCGGGTCGAACGGCGTGTCGAGCAGGTGTGGCAGCAGTTTTTCGAGGAGAGCCGCATCGGCCGCCGACGGCGCGTCGTCGTGACCGGGCAGATGCAGCCACGGACCTCCGCGAAGAATGCGTCCCTGCGCGAGCAGGTCGGCGATGAGCGCGCGATAGAGCGCGTTGTCGAGCCGGGGGAAGGCCATCCGCTTGAGCCGCGCGCTGTCGGGACCGAGTTCGTCGGGGTGGGCCTGATGGAACGTGGCGAGATGTTCCTCGGCGCGCACCTGCAGCGTCTGCCAATGGCCTTCGGCGATCGCGAAATCGACGCCTTCTCCCGTTACGCGGCGCACACCCGCTTCCGGCACCACGGCGGAAACATCTCGCACGTTGCCCGCGCTCGCGAAGCGCCTCAAGTCCACGCCCAACGGCTCGCACCCGATCAGGGCCGTCAGCTGGGATGCGGGGGTATCGGCCTCGAGCGCCCGCAGCACGGTGAGGCGCTGCGGCGAGCGGCGGTAGCGCGCGGGTGCGAACGGATCGAGCACCCGGCCGCCGCCGATGGTCCGCATCGCGGAGGCGTCGCGCAGGATGAAACGGTCACCACGCCAAGCGGCGATCGGCGCCTGCAGGACGAGTTGCGCCAGCGGGCGCGAGCCCGAACCGGCGTCATCGACCTGCGCTTCGAGTGTCACGAGGCGGCCGGGCACGCGCGCGGTGCCCACATGAACGTGGAGGGCCGCCGCGGAACCGAACGCCTTGGTTTCGCCATCGAGGAGATCGAGCCGCGCATCGAAGCGAGCCGTTGCGAGCCCGATGGGCGGTGCGACCACCCAGTCGCCGCGGCCGACATCCTGGTGGCCGATGCCGACGAGATTCAGCGCGCAGCGCTCGCCCGCGCGGGCGCGCTCGCTCGCCCGGTTCTGCGCGTGGATCGAGCGGACGCGAACCTGAGTGCCGCCCGGGGCAATGACGAGGTGCGCGCCCACCGCGATCTCGCCCGAATGCACGGTGCCGGTGACGACCGTGCCGATCCCCGTCAGCGCGAACGAACGATCGACCGCCAGCCGGAAATGCCCGTCGTCGGCGCGGCGCCGGTGCGCCTGCGCGCGTGCCTCCAGCAAGCGGCGCAGCGCGTCGAGCCCGGCACCGGTACGCGCGGACACGGCGAAGATCGGAGCGCCCGCCAGCACCGTGCGCGCCACCAGCGCTCGCAGTTCACGCTCCACCTCGGCGATGCGCCCGGTCTCGACGACATCGATCTTGGTGATGGCGATCGCTCCGGCCGGAACGCCGAGCAGCCGGAGGATGTCGAGGTGCTCGCGTGTCTGCGGCATGACGCCGTCGTCCGCCGCGACCGCGAGCAGTGCGAAGTCGATCCCGCTCGCCCCGGCGAGCATCGTGTGCACGAACTTCTCGTGCCCGGGCACATCGACGAATCCCAGAACATCGCCGTTGGCGAGCGGCGTGTACGCGTAGCCGAGCTCGATCGAGATGCCGCGCGCGCGCTCCTCGGGCAGCCGATCGGTGTCGACGCCGGTGAGCGCGCGTACCAGCGTGGTCTTGCCGTGATCGATGTGGCCGGCCGTACCGATGATCATGGCGCGCGCCTACTCGGGGGCCGCGCGGGCAATGCCGGCCGCGAACGGGGTCGAGACGGGCGGCGAGACGGATCGCTCGGCGGTGCGCTCCCGGCTTGCCAGCGTTTCCTGCTCGCTTCTTCGCCGCAGCTCGATCTGCGCGGCGCGCCGCTTGCGCAGCCACACCCAGAGACCGGTCGAGATGAGGAGCAGTGGCGCAAGACCGGTCGCGAACATCGCGACGAGTCCGGGCGTGCCGAACGCCGTGCCGCTGTGCAGGGGAAACAGCCAGTGCATGAAGGTCTCGCCGGCGGTCCGGGTGCGATCGCCGCGCTCGAGGAGAGAATCTCCCGTCGCCGGGTCGACCCAGACCAGCGTGTCGCCCAGCCGGTGAACGTCGCCGGGTGCGCGCAGGTAGAAGAGATAGCCCCCGGGAAGTCGCGTCGGGATATGGATCTCGGTGATGGTCTGCCCGGGGTGCGCCGCCTGCACCTGTTCGACCAGCTCACCGAACGACGGCCAGCTCGCCTGCGGGTCGTCGCGCCACGGCACGACGGGAAACGGCGCCACCTTCGAGAACAGGCCGACGAGGTCACGGGCATAGTTGAGATAGACCAGTGTGCTTCCCGTCACCGTCGCCAGCAGCAGCAGCAGGCAGATCACCGAACCGAGCGAGCGGTGAATGTCGAACAGCAGCCGCGTCGCGTTGGCGCGCAGCTTGACCGTCACCAGCCGCTTCCAGCCGCTGCGCTGGCGCGGCCACGCCGCGTACATGCCGGTGAGGGCGGATGCGAGCATCAGGAAACCCGCGATGCCGACCAGGTTGGAGCCGGCGTTGCCGAGCAGGACGTTGCGGTGAAAGTCGTAGATCGTCTTCATGAGGTGCGGGCGCGCCAGCCCGCGCGCCGCCGCATCACGTGTTCCGAGCAGTTCGCCGTTCACG
This sequence comes from Burkholderiales bacterium, assembly GCA_039807745.1. Taxonomy (GTDB): domain Bacteria; phylum Pseudomonadota; class Gammaproteobacteria; order Burkholderiales; family JAEUMW01; genus JAEUMW01. The sequence continues at coordinate 24,298 of JBDHRV010000030.1, read as the reverse complement.
GGATTGAACGTCGCCTCCACGCGTGCCGGTGCGATGCGCACGCGCGGGCCGACGCGAACGATCGCCCGGTAGACGTCCGCTGGCGCGGCTGGCAACGTGAGGCGCTCGATGCGCGCGGGGCCGAACTCCCGCGTCACCCGGTCGTGTATGGTTTCCGGTGACAGCCAGGGGCCGGGCAGGGTGTTGCGCAACAGTTGTGGATTCAGGAATGCATCGATCGGCACCTCGTAGACCAGGATGCTGCCGGTGATGCCGACCAGCGCGAACCAGACCCCGAGTCCGACGCCGAGCCAGCGATGGATCAGCACCCACAGCCGTCTGCGACCCTGCGCCGGCATGGTTCCTCACAGCTTCGCCAGTTGCTCGACGAAGCGCGCTTCGTCTTCGAGGCAGCGCAGGTCGAACCGCAGGCAGCCGTCCGCGATGCGGCCGATGACCGGGATCGGGAGTCGGCGAAAGCGTGTGGCGAGCTGGCTCAGGGCGGTGCCTGCGCCGCGCTTCCCGGAGAGGTTGGGCGCGATCGTCAGAGCGACGCTCGGCAGGCGATCGACCGGAAGCGATCCGCTGCCGATCTGGCTCGATGCGTCCTCTATCGTCACCCGGAACGCATCTCCCACGGCCACCGCGAGCGGTGGCTGCAGCCGCGCCGCCAGCGCCGCGATCTCCGGTTGCGGTCGGGTGAGCAGCCGCAGCGTCGGCAGCCGGGCGGCCAGTCGGTCCGGGTCGCGGTACAGGTGCAGTGTCGCTTCCAGGGCCGCGAGGGTGATCTTGGACACGCGCAGCGCGCGCTTGAGCGGATGCTTCTTGATGCGCTGGATGTGCGCCTTCCGGCCCACCACCAGTCCCGACTGCGGACCGCCGAGCAGCTTGTCGCCGCTGAAGGTGACGACGTCGGCGCCGGCTGCCACGACATCCTGCACGACCGGCTCTTTCGGCAGTCCGTAGCGCGACAGATCGACGAGGCTGCCGCTGCCCAGGTCGACTGCCATCGGCAGACCGGCATCATGGGCGATGCGTGCGACCGTGTCTTCGGCGACGCTGGTGGTGAAACCGCTGATCGCATAGTTGCTGGTGTGCACCTTCATCAGCAACGCCGTGTCGCCGTCGATGGCGTTGGCGTAGTCCCGCGCATGGGTGCGGTTGGTCGTGCCGATCTCCTTGAGCGCGGCGCCGGCTGCGGCCATGACGTCGGGCATGCGGAAGGCGCCGCCGATCTCCACCAGCTCGCCGCGCGAGACGACTACCTTCCGCCGCGCGGCCAGCGCCGCGACGGTGAGCAGCACCGCCGCCGCGTTGTTGTTGACGACGGTCGCTGCCTCGGCGCCGGTCAGCTCGCACAGCAGTTCTTCGACCAGCTGGTCGCGATCGCCGCGCTCGCCGTCCTCGAGGTCGAATTCCAGATTGCACGGCTGGCACATCGCCATCGCGACATGCGCGACTGCGTTGTCCGGGAGCAGGGCGCGGCCGAGGTTGGTGTGCAGCACCGTGCCGGTGAGGTTGTAGACGCGCTGCAACTGCGGCCGCAGCCGCTGCGCGAGGCGCTCGCGCAGGAGAGCACCGACGTCGCTGCTGGCGTCGGCATCGGCGCGGCCGGCGAGCGCGGCTTGCCGCAACTGCGCCAGAACCTCGCGCACGCCGCGTACGACTTCGCTGCGACCATGAAGCTCGGCGAGATCGAGCATCGCCGGCTGCTGCATGAGACGGTCCACCGAGGGCAGCCGCAGCGGCAGGGCGTCAGGCATCAGGCCGCGTTCTCGTCGCCGTGAACGAAAAGCAGATTCACCCCGCTCGCCGACTTGCCGGTATCGGACACCAGCAGGTCGAGGGCGATCGAGGCAAGGTGATCGGCCACCGGTTCGACCTGAGCATCCTTGTTCTGATAGAAGATCTTCAGATAGGTGTCGCACTCGTCGCAGCATTCGGCCTTGATCGCCGGCGAGCCACCCTCGACCTCGAAGTAGTGAATGCCTTTGGTGGTGCCGCAACTCGAGCACTTCACCCGCACCATGTGCCACTCGGCGGCGCACAGCGAGCAGTGCAGGAAGCGATAGCCGCCGTCTCCGCCGATGCGCACGACGCTCGCCACCGGCGGCGATCCGCAGCAGGGGCAGATGTTCGGTATATCGATGCGTCCGAAGCACTCCTGGCCGAGCATCGTCACCAGATGCGTCCAGTACACCTGCAGCGCGGCGCCAATGAACGGAGCGGTCGCCGGATCGATCCCGACCGGGACGTTGGCGAGCAAGCGGCTCGCCTGCGCCTCGTAGAACTCGCCGCGACGGCCTTCGAGCCCGACCAACGCGGTGCGCAGCCCGCCCTCCGCATCCGCCGCGAGGGTGCGCAGCATCCGCCGCAACAGGTCATGCCACAGCGGGTCGCGCCGCAGGGTCTGGGCGTTGAGCGGCGGCATGGCGTGCTCGCGACATTGCGCCACGTGCTCGCTGCTCGGCAGTGGAAACGGTGGCTGATCGGTCAGCAGCGCCTGCTGCAGATCGGCCACCCGCGCCATGAGTTCGAGGTAGCCGCCCAGTGTGCTGCCGGACGCGAGCTGACGCAGTCGCGCGGAGCGGTCGGAGAACACGCTGTGGCGATCGGGCAAGCGCAAGAACGGGATGTCGCCGGCCGCCTGAACGGCGATCTCCTCCGGCGTCATCATTCTTTGCTGCATCCTGTCCCTCGTGCCCGACGGGCAACCTGAAGACTGGGGCCTGAAAGCTTAACGTCTGGTGACCTCGCGATACCAGCCCGGATGGTGCACCCGCGCCCATTTCTCGGACACCCACCCGGTCGTCATGCCGCCGATGGCGCCCTTGACCCAGATCGCGGCGTAGATGTGCACGATCACGGCGATGATCGCCACCGTTGCCACCAGCGAATGCACGAGCGCGCCCAGTCGCACCACGCCGATCGGAAAATACTGGGCGAACCAGGGGCGCCAGAACAGGAACCCGGTGACGAACAGGAGGATCATGCAGGTGACGAGGGTCCAGAACAGAAGCTTCTGCGCCGCGTTGTACTTCCCGACTTCGGGGTAAGCGGCATCGCGGTTGGCGATCACGTCACCCATCATCGTCAGCCACTTGCGATCGTTCTGGTTGATCATGTTGTGGTGCCAGAAGCGCGCCATGATCGCGAGGAACGCCACGAACGTGAAGACGCCGAAGAACGGATGCAGCACGCGCGTCCACGGACCGCCGCCGAACAGACCCGCGAGCCAGCTCGTTGCCGGATGAAACAGGGCGAGCCCGGACAGGCCCGACAGGATGAACAGGATCGCGACGATCCAGTGGTTGATGCGTTCGGAATCGGTGTAGCGCCGGATCATTCCGTTCATGTCAGCGGACCTCCTCTTCGTGTTCCTCGTCCGGCGCGTGAGCGTCCACGTCGTAGCGGCCGACCTTGATGTAGTGGAAGAAGCCGCCGAGCGCGGTCATGCCCATCGCAAGCAGCGCCAGTGGCTTGAACGCTCCCTTCCACAGACTGACCGTGGGACTGATCGACGGATCGTTCGGCAGGCCGTGGTAGATCTCGGGGCGGTCAGCGTGCTGCAGCACGTACATCACGTGCGTGCCGCCGACACCCGGCGGATCGTAGAGCCCCGCATTCTGGAAGCCACGCTCCTTGAGATCGACGATGCGCTCCTGACCGTGCTCGATCATGTCCTCCTTGCTGCCGAAGGTGATCGCGCCGGTGGGGCAGGTCTTGACACAGGCCGGCTCCAGCCCGACCGCGACGCGATCGGAGCACAGCGTGCACTTGTAGGCCTTGTTGTCCTTGCGCGAGATGCGCGGCACATCGAACGGGCAGCCGGCGACGCAGTAGCCGCAGCCGATGCAGTTCTCCTGCACGAAGTCGACGATGCCGTTCGAATACTGCACGATGGCGCCTGGCGAGGGGCACGCCTTGAGGCAGCCCGGGTCGGCGCAGTGCATGCAGCCATCCTTGCGGATCAGCCACTCCAGCCGGTTGGCTTCGGTGTTCTCGTACTCGGTGAAGCGCATCACCGTCCACGAGTTCTCCGTGAGGTTGGGCGGGTTGTCGTACACGCCGACGTTGACCCCGACCTCGTCGCGGATGTCGTTCCATTCCATGCACGCCACCTGGCAGGCCTTGCAGCCGATGCACTTGGAAACATCGATGAGCTTGGAGACCTCGGTCTGACGGCGCACCGAAGGCGAGGAGGTGGTGGTCGCCGAGCGCTGCTTGATGTCCAACGATTGTAGCGATGCCATGGCGCCCCCCTACGCTTTCTCGATGTTCACGACGAACGACTTGAACTCGGGCGTCTGGGTGTTCGCGTCGCCCACGAAAGGCGTCAAGGTGTTCGCGAGGTAGCCCATGCGCGCCACCCCCTTGAAGCCCCAGTGGATCGGGATGCCCACGTGATGCACCTTCACGCCGCCGCAGTCGAGCGGCTTGATGCGCTTGGTCACGACCGCGACGGCGATGATCTCGCCGCGGTTCGAGCGCACCTTCACCTTGTCGCCGGCCTTGACCCCTTTCTCCTTCGCCAGTTCCTCGCCGATCTCCACGAACTGCTGCGGCTGGATGATCGCGCACACGTCCACGTGCTTGGTCCAGTAGTGGAAATGCTCGGTCAGGCGGTAGGTCGTCGCCGCGTACGGAAAGTCCTTCGAGGTGCCGAAGGCCTCCATGTCCCCCTTGAACACGCGCGCCGCCGGATTGGAGAACGCCTTCGGGTTCTTGGGGTTCATCAGGTTCACCGGCACCGGTGATTCGAAGGGCTCGTAGTGTTCCGGCAGCGGCCCGTCGGCGAGGCCAGTCGGCGCGAAGAGCCGCGCCACACCTTCGGCGTTCATGATGAAGGGTCCGACGTTCTGGTCCGGTGCCGCGGTCGGCGGCATGTCCGGCACGTCCGATCCGCCCCATTTGTCCCCGGTCCAGAACACGAGCTTGTGGTGCGGGTTCCACGGCTTGCCGGCGGCATCGCTGGAGGCCCGGTTGTACAGGACGCGCCGGTTCGCGGGCCACGACCACGCCCAGTTCAGCGTCTGGCCGATGCCGTAGGGATCGCTGTTGTCCCGCCGCGCCATCTGGTTGCCGGCCTGGGTCCAGCAGCCGGCGAAGATCCAGCACCCGCACGCGGTCGAGCCGTCGTCGCGCAACATCGCGAAGCCGGGCACCTGCTCGCCCGCCTTCAGCAGCACCTTCGTCGGATCCTTTGGATCGGTCAGGTCGACGAGGGCACGACCGTTGTACTCCTTGGCCAACTCTTCGGGTGAAGGCTCGGTCGGAATCCTGTACGACCATTCGAGGTTCATGATGGGGTCCGGGAATGCGCCGCCATCCTTGGCATAGAGTGCACGCAGGCGGACGAAGAGTTCGGCCATGATTTCCGGATCTGTCAAGGCCTCACCCGGTCCCTCGGCGCCCTTCCAGTGCCACTGCAGCCAGCGGCCGGAATTGACGATCGACCCGTCCTCTTCCGCGAAGCACGTGGTCGGAAGCCGGAAGACCTCCGTCTGGATCTTCGCCGGATCGACGTCGTTGTAGGGGCCGAAGTTCTTCCAGAATTCCGAGGTCTCGGTGGCAAGCGGATCCATCGTCACCAGGAACTTGAGCTTCGACAGCCCGTGGATGATCTTGGCCTTGTTCGGGAACGAAGCGAGCGGGTTGAACCCCTGGCAGATGTAGCCGTTCATCTTCCCCTGTCCCATCAGCTCGAACGCCTGCAGCACGTCGTACTGCTTGTCGAGCTTGGGCAGATACTCGAAGGCCCAGTTGTTCTCCTTCGTCGCCGCCTTGCCGTACCACGCCTTCATCAGGCTGACCTGGAACTTGGGAAAATTCTGCCAGTAGTTCACCTGGTTCGGGCGCAGCGGCTTGAGTGTGCGCGCCGCCACGTACTTCTCGTAGTCCTGCTCCTTCTCGCCCGGCAGCGTCATGTAGCCCGTGAGCAGGTTGCTCAGGAGTCCGAGGTCGGTCAGGCCCTGGATGTTCGAATGACCGCGCAGGGCGTTCATACCGCCGCCCGGCAGGCCGATGTTGCCGAGGAGAAGCTGCACCATCGCGCCGGTCCGGATCATCTGGGAACCTTGGGAGTGCTGCGTCCAGCCGAGCGCGTACATGATCGTCATGACACGGTTCGGCGCGGCGGTCGAGGAGATGTGCTCGCACACCTTGAGAAACGCGTCCTGCGGCGTGCCGCAGATCTGCGACACCAGCTCCGGTGTGTACCGTGAATAGTGCTTCTTCAGGATCTGGTAGACGCAGCGCGGATGCTGCATCGTCTCGTCGACCTTGGCGTAGCCGTCATGGTCGAGTTCGTATCCCCAGGAACTCGGGTCGTAGCGGCGCTTCGTCTCGTCGTAGCCGGAGAAGATGCCTTCGTTCAGCTCGAACTTCTCGTTGATGATGAAGGTCGCGTTGGTGTAGTGCTTGACGTACTCGTGCTGGATCTTGTCGTTGCTGATCAGATAATTGATCACGCCGCCCAGGAACGCGATGTCGGTGCCGGTGCGAATCGGGGCGTAGTAGTCCGACATGGCCGCCGAGCGCGTGAAGCGCGGATCGACCACCACCAGCTTGGCCTTGTTGTGGGCCTTGGCTTCGGTGACCCACTTGAAGCCGCACGGGTGGGCTTCGGCGGCATTGCCGCCCATGATCAGGACCAAGTCGGTATTCTTGATGTCGCTCCAGTGATTCGTCATTGCACCGCGGCCAAACGTCGGGGCGAGACTCGCCACCGTCGGGCCGTGTCAGACACGCGCCTGATTATCGAATACGAGCATCCCCAGGGTGCGCACCACCTTGTGCGTGATGTAGCCCGATTCGTTGCTGGACGCGGACGCGGCGAGCATGCCCGTGGTCAGCCAGCGATTGACGGTCAGGCCGTCGGCGGTCTGCGCGACGAAATTCGCATCCCGATCCGCCTTCATCAGCTTGGCGATACGGTCGAACGCCTCTTCCCACGAGATGCGCTTCCACTCGTTGCTGGCGGGGGCGCGATACTCCGGGTACTTGAGGCGGTTCTCGCTGTGCACGAAACCGAGCAGTCCGGCCCCCTTGGGACAGAGCGTACCTCGGTTCACCGGATGATCCGGATCGCCTTCGATGTGGATGATCTCGGCCTTGGCGTTCTTTGCGTTATCGCCCAGGCTGTACATCAGGATCCCGCAGCCTACCGAACAGTAGGGACAGGTATTACGCGTCTCGGTCGTGCGTGCGAGCTTGAAACTGCGCGCCTCTGCCAGCACGGGCTGGGGCGAGAAGCCGAGCATGGCGAGACTGGAACTGCTGACTCCGGCCGCGCAGACTTTGAGGAACTGCCGACGGTTGATGTCCAAGTGATCCCCTCCTTAGATGGTACTCCGGCATGCAGTACCTCCCTCTACCGCGTCATTGTGCCGATTTCGCGAGCTGAACGCGTCGACGCGCGAGGCGATTCCGGTGTCTGGAAATATAGACCGAGTGCGAGGCGCCATCAACCGACATCGAGCGTCCGCAAGCGAAGCGCAGCCGGCTAACTCCGCCAATGCTGCGCTGCAGCGGGGCGAGCCATATGCGCTCCAGCGATAAAGTCATGCCGAAATGGTACTTCTGAGTTAGTTAGGAGTCGGACATACTCTAAACCTTCGGTCAAGCGCCACTTCGGCCGCGCCAGGAAACGGAACCATCGAACAAGACCGCGTGGGTGAGGACATGAAGACGAGGACGAGCGACATTTCGCGCACGACCTGGGGCACGCGCTCATGAGCGCGAGTGCATTGCGCCTGCCGACGCTGCGCCGACGCCACACCGTGCTTGCAGGGTTCGGCTTGGCCCTGGGCTTCACGCTTCTTTACCTGAGCCTGATCGTGCTGATTCCGCTGTCGGCAACGTTCTTCAAGGCGGCCACGATGGGGTGGTCGGACTTCTGGGCAGCGGTGACCTCACCCCGTGTGGTGGCGTCGTACCGGCTGACTTTCGGGGCGTCCTTCCTGGCAGCATTGGTCAATGCCGTGTTCGGCACCCTGGTCGCCTGGGTGCTCGTCCGCTATTCCTTTCCGGGTCGCCGGGTGGTCGATGCGCTGGTCGATCTGCCATTCGCGTTGCCGACCGCGGTGGCGGGGATCACGCTCGCCGCGATCTACAGCGGAAACGGGTGGATCGGCCAGCTGTTCGAACCCTATGGCATCAAGATCGCCTTTACCCCGGTCGGCGTGCTGGTCGCGCTGATCTTCATCGGGTTGCCGTTCGTGGTGCGGATGGTGCAGCCGGTGCTGCAGGAGCTCGAACCCGAGCTCGAGGAAGCGGCAGCGACGCTCGGCGCAACGCGGCTCCAGACTTTCGCGCGCGTGATCTTTCCGACCATACTGCCAGCGCTGCTGACCGGGTTCGCACTTGCCTTCGCCCGCGCCATCGGTGAGTACGGTTCGGTCATCTTCATCGCCGGCAATATTCCCCTGGTCTCGGAGATCACACCGCTGCTCATCATCACGAAGCTCGAGCAGTACGACTATGCGGGGGCCACCGCGATCGCGGTGGTGATGCTCGTTATCTCTTTCATCCTGCTTCTGATCATCAATCTGCTGCAGTGGTGGACGCGCCGCCGCCGCGGCGCCGCGTGAGGCCCGGAGCATGAGCGCAGTCCTGTCCATCCCCGTGCCAGTGCCGTCGGTTGCTGGCGCACGCGGTAACCAGGAGTCCCCTGTCATACGCTGGATCTTGATCGGACTGGCTCTCGGCTTCCTCACCCTGTTTCTGTTCGTGCCGCTCGGGGCCGTGTTCCATGAGGCCTTGAAGAAGGGACTCGCCGTCTACTGGCGTGCGATCACGGACCCGGATGCGCTCAGCGCGATTCGCCTGACCTTGCTTACGGCAGCGATCGCGGTGCCGCTCAATCTGGTGTTCGGTGTGGCGGCGGCCTGGGCGATCGCAAAGTTCGAGTTTCCAGGCAAGAGCATCCTGACGACGCTCATCGACCTGCCGTTCTCGGTTTCCCCGGTGATCGCCGGTCTGGTGTTCGTGCTCCTGTTCGGAGCGCAGGGCTGGTTCGGTCCGTGGCTGCAGGCGCACGACATCAGGATCATCTTTGCCGTCCCTGGCATCGTGCTCGCGACCGTGTTCGTGACGTTTCCGTTCGTCGCGCGAGAACTGATTCCGTTGATGCAGGCACAGGGGGCAGAAGAAGAGGAGGCGGCCGTCGTCCTCGGCGCGAGCGGTTGGCAGACGTTCTGGCGCGTGACGCTCCCCAACATCAAGTGGGGGCTGCTGTACGGGGTCATCCTCTGCAATGCGCGCGCGATGGGCGAATTCGGCGCGGTGTCCGTCGTCTCCGGTCACATCAGGGGCGCCACCAACACGATGCCTTTGCAGGTCGAGATCCTCTACAACGAGTACAGCTTCGTCGCGGCATTCGCAGTCGCGTCCCTGCTCGCGCTGCTGGCGTTGCTGACATTGGTCGTCAAGGCCATCGTCGAGACCCGGTTTCAGGGTATTCAGGAGTCCGAATGAGCATCGAGGTACGTAACGTCTCCAAGCGATTTGGCACTTTTGCCGCCCTCAAGGACGTAAGCCTGGAGGTCAGGACCGGCGAACTGCTGGCATTGCTCGGCCCTTCCGGCTCCGGGAAGACCACGCTTCTGCGGGCGATCGCGGGTCTTGAAACGATCGACGCCGGACAAGTGCTCTTCTGCGGCGAAGACACCACGTCGCAGCATGTTCGTGAACGGCGCGTGGGTTTTGTTTTCCAGCATTACGCTCTCTTCCGCCACATGACCATCTTTGACAACGTGGCCTTCGGGTTGCAGGTGCGGCCGCGACGCGCCCGCGCGCCGAAAAGCGAGGTGCGGGAAAAGGTGATGGAGCTCTTGCGGCTCGTGCAGCTGGATTGGGTTGCCGACCGTTATCCTCATCAACTCTCGGGCGGTCAGCGTCAGCGCGTCGCGCTCGCCCGCGCGCTCGCGGTGGCGCCTCGGGTGCTGCTTCTCGACGAGCCGTTCGGCGCGCTCGACGCGAAAGTGCGCAAGGAACTGCGGCGCTGGCTGCGGCGCCTGCACGATGACATGCACATCACGAGCGTCTTCGTGACGCACGACCAGGAGGAGGCGCTCGAGGTGGCGGACCGCGTCGTCGTGATGAACGAAGGCCGCATCGAGCAGGTAGGCACGCCGGACGAAGTGTACGAGCATCCGGCGACCCCCTTCGTGTACAAGTTTCTGGGCAGCGTGAATCTCTTTCATGGTCGCGTGCACCAGGGGCGCGCCGAGATCGGCGACTTGGTGCTGGACGCGCCGGAGCACGCCAAGGCGAACAACGCGCCGGCCGAAGCCTACGCTCGTCCACACGAAATCGAAGTGCTGCGCGACCCGGGGCAGGAGGCGGCGATTCCCGCCACTCTGCAACGGGCAATCCCGGTGGGTCCGCGCATTCGACTCGAACTGAATCTGGAGGAGGGGGATCAGGCAATCGAGGCGGAGGTGAGCCGGGAAGTGTGGCGCTCGCTCGACGTGCTTCCCGGCGAGCGCGTGTTTCTGCGGCCACGGCGCTTCCGGGTATTCCCGACGCCGACATTACCCTGATTTCGGCCTGACGCTTCCCGAAACGGTCGGTCGCTAGACCGGAATGGCCGGTAAAGGCTAGAATTTCAAGCCTTTGCCCAGCCATGAACGTTCATCGCACGATACCTGCCGTCGCCGAGAGACCCATTGCCCTAACCATCGGCAATTTTGACGGCGTTCATCTCGGGCATCAGGCCATGCTGCGTCGTTTGCGCGATGCCGCGACAGCGCTGGGCGTCCCCGCCTGCGTGATGACGTTCGAGCCGCACCCGCGGGAATTTTTCGCACCGGATCAAGCGCCGACCCGGCTCACATCGCTGCGCGAAAAGCTCGAACTGCTGGAGCGCAGCGGCGTTGACCACGTCTACATCTGCCGCTTCAACTTCGATTTCGCTCGCGTGTCGGCGCCTGACTTCATCCAACACATCGTAAAGCGCGGTCTCGATGTTCGCTGGCTGCTGGTGGGGGATGATTTCCGGTTCGGTGCCCGGCGCGCGGGCGACGGGGCCATGCTGCGGGCAGCGGGTCGGGCGCTTGACTTCGAAGTCGCGGAGATGCCGAGCGTGGAGGTCGGGGGGCTGCGGGTATCGAGCACGGCGATCCGCGATCTGCTGGCCGCGGGACGCCTCGACGAAGCGGCGCGGATTCTTGGACGCCCCTACAGCATCAGTGGACGGGTCGTGCGCGGAGATCGGATAGGACGCGAACTCGGCTTCCCGACCGCCAACTTGCAGATGAAGCACAATCGTCCGCCGCTCTACGGCATCTACATTGCGCAGATGCACGGTTTGCCCGAGGGCCCGCTGCGCGGCGCGGCGAGCCTCGGCGTGAGGCCGACGGTGGCGGGCGTGGGCAAGCCCGTGCTGGAGATTCATCTCCTCGACTTCGATCGCGAGATCTACGGCGCCCATGTGCGGATCGAGTTCCTCGAACGATTACGGGAGGAACGCAAATATGCGAACCTGAGGGCGCTCGCACGCCAGATCGCGCTCGATGTGGGCGAGGCGCGAGCGTGGTTCGATCGCCGCGAGGCAAGACGACTAGTGACGCAGAATGGCTGACTACAAGGGAACGCTCAATCTTCTCGATACGCCGTTTCCCATGCGGGGGGATCTCGCCCGCCGCGAGCCCGGCATGCTGGAGGCGTGGCGCGCGAAAGACCTCTACCGGCAGATACGCGAGGCGGCGGCCGGGCGGCCGAAGTACATCCTCCACGACGGCCCGCCGTACGCCAACGGCGACATCCACATCGGCCATGCGGTGAACAAGATCCTGAAGGATGTCATCGTCAAGGCGAAGACCCTGTCCGGCTTCGACGCGCCCTACGTTCCAGGTTGGGACTGCCACGGCCTGCCGATCGAGCACCAAGTCGAGAAGCTGCACGGGAAGAACGTCGAGCGCAACGAGTTTCGTCGTCTGTGCCGCGAGTTCGCGCGGGCCCAGGTCGAGCGCCAGAAGGCCGACTTCGTGCGCCTCGGCATTCTCGGGGACTGGGATCATCCCTATCTCACGATGAACTATAAGACCGAAGCGGACATCATCCGCGCACTCGGTCGCATTCAGGCGCGCGGTTACCTGTATCAGGGCGCGAAGCCGGTGCACTGGTGCGTCGACTGCGGTTCGGCGCTGGCAGAGGCCGAAGTCGAATACGAGAACCACATCTCGCCGGCGATCGATGTTGCATTTCCGGTGGTCGATGTACGGGAACTCGCTCGCCGCGCTGGCTTGGCCCAGATCGCAGGGCGCGCCGCCGCCGTGATCTGGACGACGACACCGTGGACGTTGCCGGCCAACGAGGCTGTCAGCGCGAATCCAGAGTTCGAATATGTACTCGCTCGCACGCAGAAGGGTGTGCTGATACTGGCGAGAACGCTTGCCGAAGCATGCCTGAAGCGCTATGGCCTGGGCGTCGAGGAGATCCTCGCGACCGTGAATGGTGCGGCACTGGAGCATCTTCGTCTCGCGCATCCGTTTCAGGAACGCACCGTGCCGATCATCGTGGGCGATCACGTCACGCTCGACGCCGGAACCGGCCTCGTGCACACGGCGCCCGCTCACGGTCTCGATGACTACGTCGTCGGTTCGCGTTACCACCTTCCGATCGATAACCCGGTGGGCGGCGATGGCCGCTTCGTCGGGAGCGTGCCGGTGGTAGGCGGCAAGTCGGTATGGGAGGCGAATCCGATGATCGTCGATCTGCTCGCCGCGCGCGGCATGCTGCTCGCACACGAGCAGATCGAACACAGTTACCCGCACTGCTGGCGACACAAGACACCGATCATTTTTCGCGCCACCCGCCAGTGGTTCATCGGCATGGATCTGACGGGCGAACGGACAACGCCGCTTCGCGAGGACGCGATGCAGGCAGTCGAGGCAACTCGCTTCTATCCCTCGTGGGGCCGCGCGCGGCTCGAGGGTATGGTGCGCAGCCGGCCGGATTGGTGCGTGTCGCGGCAGCGCAGCTGGGGCGTGCCGATCCCGTTTTTCGTCCACCGTGAGACCGGCGCGCTGCATCCGCGTACGGGTGAACTGACCGAGGCCATGGCCAGGCGAGTCGAGGACGGCGGCATCGAAGCGTGGTTCGATCTTGCCGCGGATGAACTGCTCGGCGCAGAGGCTCGAGACTATGTCAAGTCGCCCGACACCCTCGATGTCTGGTTCGATTCCGGCACCACCCACGAAAGCGTACTGCGGCAGAGGCCTGGGTTGCGCTGGCCTGCCGATTTGTATCTCGAAGGCTCGGACCAGCACCGCGGCTGGTTTCAGTCGTCGCTCCTGACTGCGGCAGCGATCGAAGGCCGGGCGCCGTACGATGCGCTGCTCACTCATGGGTTCGTGGTGGACGGTCACGGACACAAGATGAGCAAGTCCAGGGGCAACGTCGTCGCACCGCAGAAAGTCGTGAACACGCTCGGCGCCGATATCCTGCGTCTGTGGGTGGCGGCGACCGACTATTCGGGCGAGCTCTCCATCTCGGATGAGATCCTCAAGCGCGTCGTGGAATCCTATCGGCGCATTCGGAACACGATCCGATTTCTCCTTGCGAACCTGACGGACTTCGCACCTGCGAAGCACGGTGTGCCCGTCGGCGAATGGCTCGAGATCGACCGCTACGCGCTCGTGCTCGCGCAAGATGCGCAAGCCGCCATCGTGGGAACCCGAGGCGCCGATGGGACGTGGGCCGGTGGTTATTTCGGCGGGTTCGAATTCCACCTCGCGGTGCAGCGGTTGCATCATTTCTGCTCGGAAGAGCTGGGAGCATTCTACCTCGACATTCTCAAGGACCGGCTCTACACTGCCGCCACCGATTCGCGCGCGCGGCGCTCGGCCCAGACTGCTCTGTATCACATCTCGCACAGCCTGCTGCGCCTGATCGCGCCGATCCTGAGCTTCACCGCAGAGGAAGCCTGGGCAGTGCTCGCGCGCGACGAAGACGACAGCATCTTCCTGCACACGTGGCACGAGTTGCCGTCTCTCGATGAAGCCGAATGCCGCGACCTGAGATCGACGTGGGGGCGACTTCGCGAGTTGCGCACGGGTGTCCAGAAGCGTCTGGAGGATCTGCGCGCGGAGGGAAAGATCGGATCATCGCTCGCAGCAGAAGTGGATTTGTACGCGAGATCCCACAGCGACCTCGGGTCGTTGGCGGACTTCGGCGACGAGCTGCGTTTCGTTTTTCTCACCAGCCAGGCGCGGCTGCACGCAGGAACCCATCCCGATGCGCAGCCGCTTCTGGATGGAGTCTCGTTGCGGGTCTCTCCGAGCCCTCACAAGAAGTGCGGGCGCTGCTGGCATTATCGGTCCGACGTGGGCCTGGATCCCGAGCATCCGGAGATCTGTGGTCGCTGTGCTGCCAACCTCTTCGGGACAGGGGAGCAGCGTGCCCTGGCGTAGCATGCTGCCTTGGCTGGGCGTCGCTCTGGTCGTGATCGTTCTCGACCAGCTGACGAAGTACTGGATTCACCAGAGACTGACGCACGGCCAGGTGATCGAGGTGTTGCCGTTTTTCAACCTGGTGCTCGTCTACAACCCCGGCGCGGCGTTCAGCTTCCTGAGCGATCAAGCAGGCTGGCAGAAGAACTTCTTCATTGCCATCGCGACGCTGGCTAGCGGTTGGGTCGTTTACCTGCTCGCGCGCCATCCCCATAAGCGGCTATTCTGTCTTGCCTTGGCATTGATTCTGGGCGGGGCGATCGGCAATTTGATCGATCGTGTCGTATTGGGCGCTGTCGTCGACTTTATCGATATTCATGCGGTGGGCTATCACTGGCCGGCTTTCAACGTTGCCGATTCCGCCATTTCCTGCGGGGCGCTGCTGCTCATCCTCGCGAGTTTCGGCAAGCATGAGGAAAGGGTGCTTCCGGAAACGGCAGTCAAGTAAGGGGTTCTCATGGAAGTGTTGCTCGCCAATCCACGTGGCTTCTGCGCCGGTGTCCACCGCGCGATCGAAATCGTGGAACGCGCCCTGGCGATTCACGGGGCGCCGATCTACGTGCGCCACGAGGTCGTGCACAACAAGTTCGTCGTGGACGGCCTGCGGGCGAAAGGCGCAGTGTTCGTGGAAGGGATCGCCGAAGTACCCCGAGGGGCAACGGTCGTGTTTAGTGCGCACGGCGTGTCGCAGCAAGTACGGGACGAGGCCAGCGCGCGCGGCTTGCGGGTGTTCGACGCGACGTGTCCGCTCGTGACCAAGGTGCACATCGAGGTCGCGAAGATGCGGCAGCAGGGCCGGGAGATCGTCATGATCGGCCACCGCGGGCACCCCGAGGTGGAAGGGACGATGGGACAATCGGCGAATGGCATGCATCTCGTCGAAACCGCCGTGGACGTCGAAGGACTGCAGGTGCGCGATCCCGGGAATCTCGCTTTCGTCACTCAGACGACCTTGTCGGTCGACGACGCAGCCGGAATCGTGGATGCGCTCAAGTCGCGCTTCCCGGGCATCATCGGGCCGAAGAAGGACGACATCTGCTACGCGACGCAGAATCGTCAAGACGCGGTGAAGTTCATGGCTCAGCAGTGCGATCTGGTGATCGTGGTGGGCTCTCCGAACAGCTCCAATTCGAATCGCCTGCGCGAGGTCGCCTTGAATCTCGGCATCGCTGCCTATATGGTCGACAGCGCATCGGAGCTCGAGGCAGACTGGCTGAACGGGAAGCGTCGGGTGGGTGTGACCGCCGGCGCTTCGGCGCCAGGGGTCTTGGTCGCTGAGGTTGTCGCGCGCCTGCGTGCCCTTGGGGCAGGGCAGGTGAGAGAGCTGCAAGGGATCACGGAGAGCGTCGTCTTCCCCATGCCCAAGGGACTCGGGGCATAGCGGGCGCTACCGCGCAATCATTCCTCGTTTCGATCTGTAAACGAAACCGGGCGTGCAACCGCCACGCCCGGCTCGTGATCCGTGATCCGAGACTTTCTACCGCATTAGTTCGCGCCAGCTTGTCCGGCGGCCGCCCACCGCTGGCGATGCGATCGGATCTTCCATCGTCCGCTGCTTTGCGTCACCGGTTTGCGTGATGACGACGGATTTACCATCGGGCAGGCGAACGATGTTGAAGCCGACGGCCAGCGCATCGGCGATCTTGTAACCGATGCTCGAGTTGGCAGACGTGGAGACGGCGAGACCGGTCTTGAAATCGAAGAAGTTGATGTAGCTGTAACCACCGATCGTGCACTCGCTGTTCTGCGGAACGTTGCTCGCGACGACAAGGGTGCCGAGTTGTAGTCTCGGGTCGATGTTGACGCGCTCGCCACTGTCGGGAAGATCCACGAACCAGCCGTTGTCGGTGGTGTTCGAGCAGTTTGACGCACACTGCAGTGTGCGATAGCTCGAACCGCCGCCAGACGGTGTGGTGGTGCTGATCGTGCGGCCAACCAGAGTGTCGCGCAAGTCCGGGAGAGTGGTCGAAGTAAGTGGGTCCTTGATCGCGTAGACGGTCTGCTTCTGAGTGCTGCCGATGTCGGTCCCGCCCAGGTAGCGGCCGGTCGCCACGTAGATGAAAGGGGCCGGCGGGCTGCCGAGCTCTGCAATCTCGGGCTTGGTCGTAATCGGCTGCGGGGTGCCGTTGGAGGCATCCTTGACAGTAACGAGAAGCTGCGCCTCGCGACCAGCCGCGCCGTAAGTCCCGTTCACGTCGAAACGCCATACGTTGCCGTGCAGGTCCACTGCGTAGACCCGGTCAGTGTAGTTGTTGGTAAGCGTGTCGTTTACCCAAACGCTGATCTTGCCGAGACCACTTGGGTGGGTCGCGGAACCCTGTCCGGTCCCGATCTTGAACAGAACCTGACCGGTAAGAGCGTCCAGTCCGTACAGAAAACCCTTGCCATCGTCCGCGTTACCGTTGACATTGTTGTAGCCGGAGGTCAAGAACACAACCCAGCGCCCTTCGGCGTAACCGCTCCAGGCAACCTTGCTGATGATGGGATTGCCGAAGGACAAGCCGAGGTTGCAGTCGGTGTATTGCGCGGCGCCGGAGCCGGCGTTGAAGCAGGCCCCCTGCTTGAACTCCCACAATCCCTTCGGGTTCGCGGGGTCGGTCACGTCGAGCGCGTAGTAGCCGCGTCCGCCGGCTCCCAGTCCTCCGACCAGAATGGTCTTCCAGTTCCCGGATGCATCCGCGGCGTCGCTCACGGCGGGGGTGCCGTCGACGGTGTAGTCGTGCAGGTTGGAGTAGTTGTTGTCAGCAAGCTTCCACAACTTGTCGAGCACCGTGGTCGGAATAAAGGCCCACGCTTCGGTGCCGCCCATAGGGTCGCTCTCGCTGGTGCCGGCGTATATGGCATGGAGCATACCGTCGTTCGCGGCGACATAGACCATGGGCGTTCGGCCGGCCTGGGCCACCTTGAACGCCGCGTACCCCGTGTCGGCGTAGTTGGCGAAAGGCTTCTTCACGAACACGGGCTGGGCGTTGACGATGTCGCCCAGGACGTGCTCTCGATCGCGATACAGCTTGTCGATGTCGTTCGTCACGAAGCCTTCCTTGCCCGATTGACCGCGCAGGAAGTTCACCAGGTTCGCACCCGCGGCCGCGGTTCGCTGGTTTACCGTGCCGCTCGAGCCGTCCGTCATCGCAGTGTATTGACTGAACTGCTGGACCTTCGTGGCACCGAAGCTTCCCTGTTCCGTCGAGTCGAGGGTCGTTTCCGAGGAGCCAGTCGGGGCGCCCGTGGCGTCGCACGTTTGGGTATCCCACTTGAAATCGACCAGCTTGTTCGTCGCAGTATCGCGGAAGAGATAAATGCTTCTGTTGTCGCAGACCTTGCCGACCTTGGTGTCGAGCTTCTCCTGCGCGGACCAGATGGGGGTGGGACTGACGACGCCAGTTCCGAGGTCGATGGAGCGTGCCGAGAGCTCGCCCGTCCATTGCACCGTGGTGTAGCTCGCGGTATAGGCGAAGTTGTCTCCGGCCACCGGTTCAAGGTTGGACGTCGCGGCCGCCGAGGCAGAAGCGATGCGGGCGTTGATGCCGGCCAAGGCCTCGGCGAGGCCGTTGACAACCGAATCGGGATCGCGTGCGCTGAAGAACTTGCCGCGCCCGTCCACCGCGGCATGCCAGAGGTCGTCGAGCGCCGTGGGAGTGTCCGCCTTCGGTATCGGCCAGGTCTTGGTACCCTTGCGGATGTCGGCGAAGTCGCCGGTGCTTGCCGATTGGTACTGTGGATCGAAGACGAGCTGACCCGTCAGGCCGAGGCCCATGGTGAAAGTGGTCATGTGTTGCCAATCGGCCTTGTCGTCCTCGGCTCCGCTCCCACCAGAGGGCACGTTGTTGGTTGTTACATCCTTTCCAAGCGCACCGGTCGCCTTGGTGGCCGATGTGCGAAGGTCGGTGGCGTAGTAATACTGGGCAACGTCCGATAGAGAGTTCGAGCTTGCTGCCTCTCCCGCCGAAGAGTCCGTCGTGGTCGCAGTGCTCGTGGCAGGCAGACTTCCGGGGTTGTTGGAACAACCCTTGTCCTTGTAATTCGACGAAGAGGTTTTGGGATCGCTCGTTACGTCGCTGACCAGAATCGTGTCGCTGTACTTTCTGGTGCGAACGGTGGTCGTGACGGTTTCGCGTATTCGCTGCCTTCCGCCGCTGCATCCACTGGACGAATAGCTGTAGCTTGTTTGCTTCGTCGTGTCCGTGACAGTGGAGCTCGTGCTGCCATCCCACATCGGTCTTGGTGACAACGGGCTGGTCAGTGTGCCGTCGTGGTTTGCGATGTCGGTCGTGCCGTCGAGCTGTTCCCCGCCGCCGCCGTTCCAGTAGCCATCGGTGGTCAGAATCGTGAAGTTCTGCTGGCACGAATACTGGACCGGGTCGCCTTTCATACCGTTGTTGATACCGTTCTGATACCCGGCGAAATGCCGTCCGACCCGGGACAGGGCTTCGCGCAAGGGTGTGCCGCCGCTCGCCTCCTGCGAGAAGAGCGTGCTGAACCAACTCGTCTTCTGCGTTG
Organism: Burkholderiales bacterium; assembly: GCA_039807745.1. Taxonomy (GTDB): domain Bacteria; phylum Pseudomonadota; class Gammaproteobacteria; order Burkholderiales; family JAEUMW01; genus JAEUMW01. Next base: position 5,363 of record JBDHRV010000030.1, on the reverse strand, counting down.
AATCGAAGTCGGAGATGGCCAAATACATATTCTTCGATACTGGGCTTCCAGGATTGATGGTAATGAAGCCGACGCGGAACTGGCTACCCAGCTGGACAAAGGCGCGGCTGGCCGCTGCCTTCATCGACATCATTCGGGTTCGATAGTAGCTGTACCAGTTGGCGAAATTGGTTTCCTCGTTTGTGCCTCCAGGGCCAGAGCTTGAACCGACGGTTACCTTCTCCCAGTTTGCGCCAGGATTGGTTCCTCCGGACATGGGCTTGGCGCACTCTCCTGTTCTGAGATTGGTGAATTTCGCATCGACCGGTGAGCCCGAGCCCTTCCACTTGTAATAGTATGCGGGCTGTTCTGCTTCGGTGTAGTAGGTACTGCAATATTCCGTGCCGGGGCTCCAGCAGGTGGTGTTGTCGAATGCCTTGAACTTCGTGCTCAAGTCCGTCTTGGTTCCTGTTGGGGCCAGATAGGGGTCGTACAGGGCGTCGGTAAATGATGCGTCCGGGTAGCTGGTGCCGTCAGCTTTGCGCGGTGGCAGGTACTTCGTGTTCGGGTTGTAGTAGACGGTATTGCATAGATGGTTGCGGTATCCCACCTTGTTGGTGAGCCCGGTCCACCCGAGCGGATCGCTCTTCGGCGGGCTATCAAAGATAGCATCCGGCATGTACGACCACGACATCGACCCCGAGTCGTCGAGCACGAACAGAATGTTCGGCTTCACCAGCGCCGTGGACGAGCTTCCAAGAGGCATGGTCGAGATGTCCGTTACTTGACCCAACACCTGCCCTTGAGACAGCATCATGCCGGTGAGCGTCGCAGTCGTAAGGAGGTGCCTCGCACCGTGTCCGTGTCGATTACCTCGAGTCTTTTCCATCTTCTACTCCTGAATATTCAATTCTGTAGTCCGCGCGGCTTCTGAAGTGCGGCCGAGTCTTGCGCCCTCGCGACGGGTCAGTAGACCACCGTCTGGATATAGCTGATCGTCATCCTTGGGTCGACCACGCGCACGGTGACCCGGTAATAGGGCTGTTGAGAGTTTGCCAGTGGCTGCGTCGTATAGTCGCCAGCCCCCTTCGACGAGCCGTAACCCGCGCTTTGCAGGGTTACGCAGCGTTGATTCGGATTGTTGACATCGAGGTTCGCGGTCGAACACAGGCGGTGCACCACCCAGCGGACATCCATCCCGTCGACGTCGAGTGGTGAGCCCGTGAGTGCCACGGCGTGTCCCTTCTCCTTCCACCAGTTGGGGGGCGCATTCACCGGGTCGATGGCTGCGTCCCAGCTAGAGAAGTAGCCCGACGAGTGGTTGTCGTTGGAAAGATTGCCGACCGGTTGAGCGAGCAGCCAGGCGCGACCCGCTTCGACTCCCCAGTCTCCGACATTCGTGATCGTCTGTTTCGAAGCGAGGTTGCCGACGACGATGGTGTTGCTTGTCACAGAGCGCATGAGGGAGAGGCCTGCGAGCATCATCGCGACCAGTACCACCAGTGCGATGAATAGGACGACACCGCGCTGGGCACGTTGCTGTCGAACGTGTGCGCATGCGTTGCGAAGCATCTCCTGCCCATTGCGCGTGGCCGCGTGCTTGCTCATGGCATGCTCCCCCAGACTATATTGCGCAGTGGCACGAGCGTCTCGTAGGCTCGATAGCGGTAGTTGCGCCAGTTGTTAGGGTCGCCGGCTGAAGCGTCGCCGGGGTTGGAGTCGGTGGTGCCGTCGGCGTTCTTCATCACGAAGCTGCCGCCCGCCCAGGATGGGGCGGTCCCCGTCACCTTGACTTTCTCGGCTTGTCTGCTGCGGGCGAGAATGCCGACGCGGATCGCGTGTACGGAAGCCATGTCGGCTGGTGCTGTGGTGGTCCATGCCCCGATGCTGTCGAGCTGTCCGTCGCCGTTGGAGTCCTGTGCCACGCCGTACTCCGCTTGCAGGTCGACTATGTCGTCGTAGACCGCTACGGGGTCGTTGGTGCCGTCCGCGTCAGCATCGCTCCAGTGAAGATCGTCTTGCACAACCAACCGCCCGTTCTGGATCGACCAGAGATTGCGTCTGGGGGAGGAGCCAAGCTCGTAGATGAAGCCGTTCGAGAACGCTGGTCCGCCTGCCTTGTTGTACCTCGCGGTGGCGCTGCCAGCGCCGCTTTGCGGCGTGTAGCTGCCCGTGCCATGATCGATGGTCACGGCGTCAGCGCTGGTGTTTCCGGTGACCTCGATCAGTTGGCAGTTGGTGATTCCTCCAACCACACCTGCGATCAAGAGCACATCGCCGCGGAGTAGGCCGGTTCGTCCCCCCATCGTGGCCGAGGTCGCCTTGGCGGAGTTTGAGGAAAACGTGAATGTCTTGCCCGCGACGATCAGATCCGTGTTCCCATAGAGCACGGCAATGCGATCGGGTGCTCCCCCCGCGCCCTGCGTGATGAGCGTCGGCGCCAGCGGAAAGTCGAAATCCTGGCTGCCACCACCGCGCTGGGCATCGTACGCATCCACGGTGCAGTTGATCGGGTTGCTCACGCCGAATGTGCCGAAGCCGTAACCGGCCTGCTTCACATCCCGCTCCAGCGAGAAGAGCGCCACTGCGCCGGCCATCTGCGCGTCGGAGCCTGCGGTCGTCGTCCGTTTGCGGCCTTCTGCGACGGCTAGCACGGAGAAGATCACGAGTATGCCCAGCATCCCGATCACGATACCCACCAGGATTTCGATGAGGCTCATGCCTCGTTCGGGCTGCCGGGGCGCTGCGCCGGTAACGGGGGCGGGTGCACGCATGGAAAGACGCTCAGTTGATATTGGCAACGACGACGTGGCGGTGAGGAGTCGTATCGGTTGGTGCCCGCCAGCAGACCGTGACTGTGACCCGGTTGGCGTTGGCGGTATCGACGATGATCTGCTGCATGGTGTTGTCAGCGCCAGGGAGCCCCGTTCCGGCAGCAGTAATGTCGGTCACCCATTGCGTTACGGCCGCGTTGGCCGATACGTTCCCGCTGAAGGCGCAACCGCCGTCTCCGGGGCGGTGCTGAAATGCCATAAGGGTATTGGTCAGGTTTGCGGCTGTTGATCGGTCCACGTTGGCCCAGATTTCCCCAATCATGCGATTGGCAAAGTTCGCTGCCTCGATGCGGTACTGGCTGTCCGACGTGCGAGAGGTGGCAGTCGCGTACATCCCCACCAGTGCCAGGATGCCCATCGAAAAGAGAAGCATGGCGACCATCGATTCGATGAGCGTCATGCCAGCCTGCTCGCCTCGGTTAATCATCATGAGCCGTTCTCCGCAGTCGTTCTAGCCGCAAGAGCGTGTATCGCCAGGCGTGGTCACGGCGGGGTCGCACAGGCGGATCTGACCGCCGCGCGTAATCACCACATTGAGGCAGCGCATCGTCCCGCCGGCACTCTTGCACTCCCCACCGGCGGGATTCGTTATCTGGATCGTTTCGTCCGCTGCGAGCGTCGTTCCGCCGAGGGGTGTAAATTCGATCAGGCCGGTCGTCGATGCAAGCTCTACCCCGGTGGCGGACGTGTCTGTTTGGCCGGAGCCTTCGCGCTGCAGCTTGACGTCGAGGATCTTCTGGTCGGGCTGACCTGTTGCCGGGTTATAAACGCTTCCCCGTACCAGGAGATTGCGGCCAGATGTGCTCGCCGTGGCGTCCGTGAAGTTGCTGACGTCGGGCTCGACATCGGTGAAGACGAGTTGGACGTTCGCGTTGAGGCGAACAGCTTCGGCGCGTGCATACGTTGCCTCGGCGAACGTCGTGTTCGCCGCCTCCCGTAGCTTCTGGTTCTGTAGAAAGGTGCCGAACGCGGGGACCCCCATCATCAGAACGAACGCCAGTAAGGCCAGACCGATCATGAGCTCTATCAGGGAAACGCCCCGCTCGCTGGGTTGGAGGATCAGCATGATCCATCCTTCCTCATGACCCAGCAGCTTCCAGGATTGGACCATCCGCTTGGAACCCCGGTCGTCGCTCGCACGCCGTCCTGGTTGATTGTGAAGACGAAGTCGCTCATACCTTCTGCAGCCTTGCCGGTCGCCGTCACGGTATAGGTATTGGCAGCAAGGGTGCAGGTGTAAGTGAAGTACTTCGTGTTGGCGGCTAGGACCGTGCTATTGCACGGGAATCCCGTGCCATCGGCATTCGTGTACTGGCGATTGTCCTGGAAGTACTGCTCGAGCTTGGCCCTGGCATCCATCAGTTGCGACCGCGCCTCAGCAAGCCGGGCACGTTGCATGTAGGCGGCATAGCTTGGGTAAGCGATCATTGCCAGAATCGAGACGATCGATACAACGATCATCAGTTCGATCAGCGTGAAGCCCTTTTCGGTCGTCATAGCGGGATCCCTCTCGTCTTGCTTTGCATGTTAGGAAGTCGCTGCACGAGACACCACAGGGCCCCGATTGCCGGGCCGACCGCGGGAATGGGCGGTTAGTCGAGCGTGCCTGGGAGTGCGGGAGATCGAGCAGAGTCTGTGCCATCGGTCGGCGAGCAGGCGAAGGGGTCCGATGGGGCGCGGTGGATTCCCGACTGGGCGAGTCCTGGCCGCTCATCACGACGATGAATGGGAGCGCTACTCGGTCAGGCTAGTGCGCTCTGCGTGCCGGCTATCCGGTGCAATGTGCCGACTGTCTATCCGGCTTCGTAGCGTGCTGGTGCGAGACCCGAGAACGGTGGCGTGTTCGAACCGACGTTGGGTGTCAGGACGCAGCCTTGGGCAACGTTCTCGAAGCACTGCTTCCCGGGAGTCCTGCCGGGGTGAAGGTCGAATTAGACAAGGTCCAGAAGCTGACGTAGCATCCCGACCGTGCGGAAGAACACCTTTACAAATGTCGACCTTGTGGGAGTCCTGCGCCACCACCGGATCAACCCCACGCGTCAACGACTCAAGATTGCGCGCGCACTCTTCGCTCGGCAGGAGCACCTGTCAGCGGATCAAGTAATGTCCATCGTCAACAAGCGATGCGCCGAAGCATCGAAGGCGACCGTCTACAACACACTCAACCTGTTCGTTCAGAAGAAGCTGATCCGCGAAGTGATCGTCGATCCGAACAAGGTTCTTTACGACCCCAACACGGCACCCCATCATCACTTCTATGACATCGCGAGCGGACGCCTTACCGACATTGACGCAAACGCGATAGCACTCGTAGGTTTGCCTCCGTTGCCGAACGGCATGGTGGCGGATGGAGTGGATGTGATCGTTAGGATTCGCCCTGCCGCCTGAGCACCCCGATACATCCGGGGCGCGTGGCGGATGCGCATGCCTTCAGGCGTGCTAGGGATTCATCTATAATCCGGTGCCTGCATTGAGGCCGACTTAGCTCAGTTGGTAGAGCAGCCGATTCGTAATCGGCAGGTCGCGTGTTCGAGTCACGCAGTCGGCACC
>JBDHRV010000029.1:0-29129 GCA_039807745.1 Burkholderiales bacterium | reverse complement strand
CTCACTTGAGCGGATAAGGCGTCATCACGAAGTCCCGTCCCTGCGCGTGGCATTCGACACAGGCGGCAACACCGCGGTCGGCGGCCAGCGTCCGGTTGCCGTCCTTGACCGAAAGCACCTCGTACCAGTACCAGCCCTGACCGCCCGCGCTTTCGGCCTGGGTCTTGATGGCAACGGCCCAGCCGTGGAGCGCGCCACTCTTGCCGTAGAGCTCGAGCACGGCGGCCGCACCCGCCGGGTGCGCCTGGCCGCCGCCTTTCAGCGAAGCTTCGAGCGCAGGATTGAGATTGGCCCGGACGCCGCCCGGATGCGCGCCGGCTGCGGGGTGCGGGACGATCTCGCGCGCCCAGTCCTTGTAGCTACCCGTCTTGAGCCACTCGAACAGCTCCTTGGAAGACGCGGGCGGTGCAGCGGTCTCGGCCCGAAGCGCCGGCAACGCGCTGACGAGAACTGCGCCGAGCACGGCCGCCGCGATAGCGTTCGTTCGCCGTTCGGGTCTGTTTCGCTCCACCATCGCTCGCCTCCCATCAACCCCGGATGACCTGGAGCCCGCCCATGTAGGGTCGCAGCACCGAAGGAACCGTGACGCTGCCATCCGCGTTCTGATAATTCTCCAGCACCGCCACCAGTGTTCTCCCGACGGCGAGCCCCGAGCCGTTCAGCGTGTGCACGAGCTCCGGCTTGCCCTTTTCGTTGCGAAAGCGCGCCTGCATACGCCGCGCCTGGAATGCCTCGAAGTTCGAGCACGACGAAATCTCGCGGTATGCGTTCTGCCCGGGCAGCCAGACCTCGATGTCGTAGGTCTTGGCGGACGAGAACCCCATGTCGCCGGTGCACAGCACCACGGTGCGATATGGCAGCTCGAGCCGCTGCAGGATCGTCTCCGCGTGACCGGTCAGCTCTTCGAGCTGATCATAGGACTGCGCAGGGTGGCTCACCTGTACCAGCTCCACCTTGTCGAACTGATGCTGGCGGATCATGCCGCGCGTGTCCTTGCCGTAGGAGCCCGCCTCGCTGCGGAAGCAGGGCGTGTGGCAGACGAATCGAAGCGGGAGCTCGCCCTGCGGGACGATCTCGTCGCGGACGATGTTGGTGACCGGCACTTCCGCGGTCGGAATGAGATAGAACTCGCCGAGATCCCCGCGCGGTACCGCGAAGAGATCCTCCTTGAACTTCGGCAACTGTCCCGTGCCGCGCATGCTGTCGGCGTTGACGAGGTACGGCGCATAGATCTCGGTATAGCCGTGCTCGGTCGTATGCACGTCGAGCATGAATTGCGTGATCGCACGGTGCAGCCGCGCGATCGCCCCTTTCATCACGACGAAGCGCGCGCCGCTGATCTTGACTGCGGTCTCGAAATCGAGCCCCCCGAGCGCCGCGCCGAGATCGACGTGGTCCTTCGGCTCGAAGTCGAGGGCGCGGGGCGTGCCGACTCTGCGCACCTCGACGTTCTGTTCGGCGGATGCTCCCAGCGGCACGGTCTCGTGCGCCACGTTTGGGGTCGTGAGGAGCTGCGCCTCCAGGCGCGCCTGCACGGCTTCCAGCTGGCGTCCGAGCCCGGCGACCCGATCGCCAAGGGCAGCGCCTTCCGCGATGAGCGCGGCGGCGTCCTCGCCCTTGGACTTCGCCTGCCCTACCTGCTTGGCGAGGCTGTTGCGCCGGGCCTGGAGATCCTCGGTCTCCTTCTGAATCAGCTTGCGCTGTGCCTCCGTGGCCAGGTAGGCCTCCTGGTCGAACAGATGACCCCTGGCGGCCAGGCGGTTGACGACGGTTTCGAGGCTGGTACGGAGCAGTTGAGGATCGAGCATCGGAGATCGCGATCGCAGGGTGGGCCGTGAATGAACGCGGAAGTTTACCCGCTGGCGGGCGAGGCGCAACCGCGGTGTGCGGTCGGCGGTCCCGCTACAAGTCGGGTGGTGCTGAAGATATAATTCCGGCTGGTAAGGAAATCAGCAACGAGCAGCCTTTCCGCGCCGGAGGGACGCTCAGGGTCTCTCCCACAAGAAAAGGAATGCCGCGGTCGTCCAGCCGCGGCATTCTGCCATCTGGCACGGACTCACGCCTTCTTGTCGTCCTTCTCGGCCTCCGCGTCGAGCGCCTTGAGGTGCGTGAGCTTGTCCCTGATCTTCGCTTCGAGCCCGCGGGCGGTCGGCACGTAGAACGTCGGCACTGCCATGCCCTCGGGGAAGTAGCGCTCACCGGCCGCGTAGGCTTCCGGTTCGTCGTGGGCGTAGCGGTACGCACGGCCGTATCCCAGCTCCTTCATGAGCCTGGTCGGCGCGTTGCGCAGATGTTCCGGGACCGGGCGCGACGGCTCTCCCCGAATCAGCGCCCGCGCCTCGTTGTAGGCCAGGTAGGCGGCGTTGCTCTTGGGCGCGCAGGCGAGATAGATCGCGGCTTGCGCGAGCGCCAGTTCGCCCTCCGGACTGCCGAGGCGTTCGTAGGTCTCGCAGGCGTCGAGCGCGAGGCGCAGCGCGCGCGGGTCGGCGAGCCCGATGTCCTCGCTCGCCATCCGCACCAGCCGCCGCCCCAGGTAGAGCGGATCGGCACCGCCGTCGAGCATGCGGCACAGCCAGTAGAGCGCCGCGTCGGGCGAGGAGCCGCGCACCGATTTGTGCAGTGCGGAGATCTGGTCGTAGAAGGCGTCGCCGCCCTTGTCGAACCGTCGCAGGCTCTGGGTCAGGGTCTCCGCGACGAAGGCATCGTCGATCGTCGACGTGCCCCGCACCGTTGCAGCAGTCCGAAGCTGCTCCAGCAGGTTCAGCAGCCTGCGGCCGTCGCCGTCCGCATAGTCGACGATGATCCGCCGCGCCGCATCCGAGAACGCAAGATCCGGCAGTGCCTGCCCCCGTGCACGATCGAAGAGCACGCCCAGCTCCGTCTCGGTGAGCGAGCCGAGCACGTAGACGGTGGCGCGCGATTGCAGCGCGCCGATCACCTCGAACGAGGGATTCTCGGTGGTCGCCCCGATGAAGGTGATGAGCCCCTCCTCCACGTAAGGTAGAAAGGCATCCTGCTGCGCCTTGTTGAACCGGTGCACCTCGTCGACGAAGAGGATCGTCGGCCGTCCCGACTGCGCCAGCACCGCCCGCGCCCGTGCGACCGCGTCGCGGATCTCCTTCACGCCCGACAGCACGGCGGAGATGGTGATGAACTCGGCGTTGCAGGCGCGCGCGAGCAGGCGCGCGAGCGTTGTCTTGCCGACCCCGGGCGGTCCCCAGAGGATCATCGAGTGCAGCTTGCCGGATTCGATGGCGAGCCGCAGCGGCTTGCCCGGCCCGAGCAGGTGCGACTGGCCGACCACGTCCTCCAGACGCTGCGGCCGCAGCCGGTCGGCGAGCGGCGCGTCGGGTGCGGCGTGGGCGAACAGGTCGGACATGAGGCGGGAGGCGGGAGGCGGGAGGCGGGAGGCGGGGATTGGATGGGTATCGCGTCGACCGGTTCACATCTTCAACCTTCACACCCTTCCCTCCTCCCCCCTCCCGTCACTCCCCGATCACATCCGCGCCCTGCGGCGGCGTGAAGGTGAAGAGCTCCGGCGACAGCGCCGGATTGCGCTTGAGATCGGTGAAGCGGATGACGGTGAGCTGACCGAACTGATCCTTGAGCTCCATCGTGTCGAGGTCAGCGCCCCGGAATCCCATGCGGATGCGCTCGAACGTGGTCTCGCTGTTCTTCGGCGTCGCCTCCAGCCACTCCAGGCCGTCCTTCGCGGCAGCGTTCTGGAGATCGAAGTTCTTCTCGATGGCGTTGTCGCCGGCAAGCAGCGCCGCCGGGCTCGCACCCAGCGCATCGTCGAGCTTGCGCGCCGTGACCTGATTCAGGTCCTTGTCGAAGATCCAGAGCTTGGTGCCGTCGCCGACGATGAGCTGCTGGTACGGAGTCTCGTACGTCCAGCGGAACTTACCGGGCCGCGAGAACTGCAGACTGCCGCTTGCCTGCTGGATCTTCCTGCCGCCGCGATCGACCACGGTCTGGGTGAAGTCCGCGCTCGCCGAGCGGGTCTGCTCGACGAAGGTCTTGAGCCGGTCGGTGCTCGCGGCGCTGGCGCAGACGGCCCCCGCGAGCAGCGCAGCGGCGACCGCCGCGCGGCGAATCGAAAGTGGTGTCATGTCAGAACTGTCGGACGCGGTCGAGAGAGAATACCTGCCCGCCGCTGATCTGGATCACCGTGGTGAACGGATCGGAGCGCGTCGGGTAGTAGTACCAGGTCTTGCCGAGATAACCCGACGAGAGAAACTGGTTCGACTGGTAATCGGGCGGCCCCGCTCGCAGCAGCACTTCGCCCTCCGGCATGCCCGTCTCCAATCTGCGGAAAGTGTCGAAGCTCATGCCGCGGGTGCGGGGATTGGCTGCGCTCTGGATCGCAGCGCTCTGCTCGTTCGCGAGCCGTTGCGCCTCGTCCTGCAGTCGCTCCGCGCGCAGGCGGTCGTACTGGCAACGAATGGTGTGGCATTCCTTCACGTCGCCGGTTTCGCGCACCCAGCCACTCGGCGTGGCATCGACGGCCTGGGACGGCCGGCCGCCGGGCGGCTTCTCGCCATAGTGCGTGACGCCCCTGTCGTCCACCCACTTGTAGACCTGCTGCGCTGGCGCGGCGCTCGCCAAGGCAAGGCCGCAGACGAGGAGGAAACCGGCGAGAAGGCGCTGCATCATGGCGAAGTCTGGAAAGGTCCGCAATCTGCGACTTCGACCGCGGCAGCGCGCAGCGATTCCCGTTCACCGGCTGTCCGACGCCGGCGCCAGTACCTCGCGATTGCCGCTCGCGCCCATCGGCGACACCATCCCCGAGCGTTCCATCTGCTCGATCAGGCGCGCCGCCCGGTTGTAGCCGATGCGCAGATGCCGCTGCACCAGCGAGATCGACGGCCGCCGCGTCTTGAGCACGATCGCGACCGCCTGATCGTAGAGCGGATCCGCTTCGGCGTCGGCCGCCTCGCCCTCGCCTTCGCCCTCGCCTTCCGCATCCGGGCTGTCGAGCACGCCATCGACGTACTGCGGCTCGCCCGCCTGCCTGAGATGGTCCACCACCCGGTGCACTTCCTGGTCGGCGACGAACGCGCCGTGCACCCGCTGCGGAATCCCCGTCCCGGGCGGCAGGTAGAGCATGTCGCCCTGCCCCAGCAGCGTCTCCGCACCCATCTGGTCGAGGATGGTGCGCGAATCGACCTTGGCGGAAACCTGGAATGCGACCCGCGACGGAATGTTCGCCTTGATCAGCCCCGTGATGACATCCACCGACGGGCGCTGCGTCGCCAGCACGAGATGGATGCCCGCCGCGCGCGCCTTTTGGGCGAGCCGCGCGATCAGCTCTTCGACCTTTTTCCCCACCACCATCATGAGATCCGCGAGCTCGTCGATCACCACCACGATGACCGGCATCTCGGCGAGCGGCTCGGGATCTTCCGGCGTGATCGTGAAGGGATTCGTGAGCGGCTTCTTGTGCTTCTCGGCTTCGCGGATCTTCTGGTTGTAGCCACCCAAGTTGCGCACACCGAGCACCGACATGAGCTTGTAACGCCGCTCCATCTCCGCCACGCACCACGAGAGCGCGTTCGCGGCCTGCTTCATGTCCGTGACCACCGGCGCCAGAAGTTGCGGAATACCCTCGTACACCGAGAGTTCGAGCATCTTGGGATCGACCAGGATCAGCCGCACCCGCGCCGGCGGCGCCTTGTACAGCAGCGACAGGATCATGGCGTTGATTGCGACCGACTTGCCGGATCCGGTGGTGCCGGCCACCAGCACGTGCGGCATCCGGCCGAGGTCCGCCACCACCGGCTTGCCGGAGATGTCCTTGCCGAGCGCGATCGTGAGCGGCGACGGCGCGTCCGCGTACACCTCCGAGCTCAGGATCTCCGAGAGGCGCACGATCTGCCGCTTCGGGTTCGGGATCTCGAGACCCATGCAGCTCTTGCCGGGGATCGTCTCGACCACGCGGATGCTCACCACCGACAGCGCGCGCGCCAGGTCCTTCACCAGGTTCACGATCTGGCTGCCCTTCACGCCGACCGCGGGCTCGATCTCGTAGCGCGTGATCACCGGACCGGGATACGCCGCCTGCACGTGCACCTCGACGCCGAAGTCGAGCAGCTTCTTCTCGATCAGCCGCGAGGTGAATTCCAGCGTCTCGGGCGACAACAGCTCGACCTCCTTCGCCGCTTGGTCGAGCAGCGCGAGCGGCGGCAGCGGCGAATCCGGCAGGTCCTCGAAGAGCGGCACCTGTTTCTCGCGCTCCACGCGCTCCGAGCGTGGAATGTCCAGCACCGGCGGCTCGATGCGCAGCGGCTGGTGCTCCTCGACGATCTTCTTCACCACCTCGACCACTTCCTCGCGCTTCACCACCGCCACCGTGCCAGCGCGGCGATCCTGCCATGCGCGGTAGGTGGCTGCGATCCAGGCGCATGCGTCCTCGGTCCAGCCGCCGAGGCGCTCCATGAAGCGGACCCACGACAGACCGGTGAAGAGCGAGAACCCGATTCCCACGAGCGTGAGGAGCAGCAGCGTCGATCCGACGAAGCCGAAGCCCTTGACGAAGAGATCGCCCAGCAGCGTCCCGATCATGCCGCCAGGCGCGAGCGGCAGCGGCGTCGTCAGGCTGTACAGGCGCAGGTGCTCGATCGCCGCGCTCGCGCACACGAGCATCGCGAAACCGACGCCCGCCACCGCCACGGAACGGCGGTCGATGAACGACGCGGATTCGAGCCGGCCGTAGCCCCAGCGCACCGCGTTCAGCAGGAACAGCACGAACCAGTAGGCCGAAATGCCGAAGAGATAAAGCAGGATGTCGGAGAGCCACGCGCCGAGGCGCCCCCCCGCGTTGTGCACCACGTCCGACGACGCGCTCACCGACCAGGCCGGATCGCCCTTGTGGTACGTGAAGAGGACGAGGAGGAGGTAGGCGGAAGCACCCACCAGCAGGAGCCACCACGACTCCCGGATCAGCGCGGCGATTCTGGGTGGGAGGGCACTCTCCGCGGCAGCGTCGACCCGCGATCTGGCCATCAAGAGCGTCAATCCATCAGGGTAATTCGAGGACGAATTATAGCCGGTGGCGGTAGTTCGACCTAACCTGGCACGCTCGCCTGTTTACAGGCGACCACGCGCGATTCAATCTGGGATGCGGGGTGAAGACGCGTCCGCGCCACGCAGTGCGCGCCTTTGCCTGAGTCGGCTATCGAAGCCTTACGCAGCGCCCGTTGCGGCGTACCCTTCCGGGTTGTTCGACTGCCACCGCCAACTGTCACGACACATGTCCAGCAATCCCTTCTGCGCGCTCCAGCGAAGCTCGGTTTCGGCCTTGCGCGGATCAGCGTAGCAGGTGGGAATATCCCCGGGCCGGCGTGCGGCGATGCGATACGGGATGGTTCGTCCGCTGGCCTGTTCGAACGCACGCACCACCTCGAGCACGCTATGGCCGCATCCCGTGCCCAGATTGTAGGTGACGACTCCCTCCACCCCGCGCAGCTTCTCCAGCGCCGCGACGTGTCCCCTGGCGAGATCGACCACGTGGATGTAGTCCCTGACCCCGGTGCCGTCCGGCGTCGGATAGTCGTTGCCCCAGACCGACAGGAACTCCCGCCTGCCGACAGCGACCTGGCTGATGTAGGGCATCAGGTTGTTGGGAGGTCCCTTTGGATCCTCGCCAATGAGGCCGCTCGCATGGGCGCCGACCGGATTGAAGTAACGCAGGACGGCCACGCGCCATGCGTCCTCCCCGACGGCGACGTCGCGCAGGATCTCCTCGATCATCACCTTGGTCCGGCCGTAGGGGTTGGCGGCGTTGAAAGGGGCGTCCTCGCGGATGGGCATCTCGCTCGGCTCGCCGTAAACCGTCGCCGAGGAGCTGAACACGATCTCACGAACACGGTGCCTGGACATCGCCTGGAGCAGCCTCAGGGACCCGACCACGTTGTTGTCGTAATAGTCGAGCGGCCTCGCGACCGACTCTCCCACCGCCTTCAGGCCGGCGAAGTGCATCACGGCCGTGATCGGATGCTTTGTGAATACTTCGTCCAGCGCATCCTGGTCCCGGATGTCGGCACGGACGAAGCCCAACGCCCGACCGGCGATGCGCGAAACGCGATCGATGGCTTCCGGTGCGCTGTTCCGAAGGTTGTCGAGAACGACGACGTCGTGCCCGGCCGCGAGGATCTCGACGCACGCGTGCGAGCCGATGTATCCAGCTCCTCCCGTCACCAATATGCAAGCCATAGAGTTGCCACCTCGAAAATGAAGAGTCGGGACATTTCACCACAGGTCCCGCCGCGAAAGCACTCTCTGGTCCACCAATGGCTCCAAGAGTTACAGGAGTCACGATCTCGTGACTGCCGTACTCGGTTTGCGGCCGAATCGTCTCGCCCCCTTGTCATCGTCTTGCTAACATTGCCTGCACCCTCAATGCGCGACGTCCCTGACGATGCGCCCGGTACTGGCATCGATCGCTGCCGACCGCGATCTCCGTTCCGAGAGTGATCCACACTTGCCGATGTCTGTCCGGCCGCTCCCGCATCACGCCTGCCCGCTTTGCGGAGAGGAGAACGGCTGTGCCGTTGCGGCGTCCGGCCGCTTCGATACGCCATGCTGGTGCCAGGACGTGGCAATCGGTCCCGAGACCCTCGCCCGCGTGCCCCCGGCGCAGCGCAATCGCGCCTGCCTCTGCAGGCGGTGTGCAGGCCAGCTCGACGACACCCCGGAGTGATCGCTGCTCAGTCCATCACCGCCTCGACCTCGAGGACCCACGACCGCAACGTGTCTGTGGATGCAATTGAAGCACGCGTCGACCCGGCCGATAATCGCGCGATGAGGAGAATCCGCGTTGCTGTCGCCGACATCACGACGCTCCGGGTGGATGCGATCGTCAACGCCGCGAACGAGCGGCTGCTGGGCGGCGGTGGGGTCGACGGGGCGATCCACCGTGCCGCGGGTCCCGAGTTGCTGGAGGCGTGCCGTCGCATTCCGGAAGTGCGTCCCGGCGTGCGCTGCCCGACGGGCGAGGCGCGCATCACCCCCGCCTTCCGGTTGCCGAACCGGTTCGTGATCCACACCGTGGGGCCGGTCTGGCGCGGCGGCGGCCAGGGAGAGGAGCAGCTCCTCGCCGCCTGCTATCGCAACGCGATGGCACTCGCGGGCGACCACGGTGCCCGGTCGATCGCATTTCCTGCGATCAGCTGCGGCATCTTCGGCTACCCGCTCGAGCTCGCCACCGCAGTGGCCGTGCAGGAGATCCGCACCGCGCTGGCGGGCGGGCTCGACCTCGAAAGCGTGATCCTGGCGGCGTTCGACGACGCGGTGGGCGGGGTGTTCGAAAGCGCGATCGACGCCGCCTGAAATCAGGAAAGCCCATTCCCGAGGCGATCCGCCTGTGTCATCATCCGCGACCGGCGCGGACAGCCGAACGGGAAGGCGGCGCCAGAGCCCGATGCATCGGGAAGGCGACGGCTGCGCAGAAGCGCGTTCTCGAAGCTGCGCCATGACGAGTCCGCCGTTCGACTTCACGCACCCTCGCCGCCCATGTTTTTCAACTATCGGTCGTTCTTCAAGGCACTGGATCTCGCACTGCTGCGCCAGCCGTTTCGGCTGCGCAGGTGGGCTTACGTAGTCTTCTTCACCGCCCTCTTCCTGCTGTTTCGTGGACTGGTCTGGGCAGCTCGCGCACTCGATCATGTCGTCGCTCCCGGCTTCAGGCGCGAGCCGGTCGCGGCACCGGTTTTCATCGTCGCGCCGCCCCGCAGCGGGACGAGCTTCCTCCAGAAGCTGATGAGCCTCGACGAAGAGCGCTTCGTGCACTGGAAGATGTACCACACGATCTTCCCGGCGGTGTGTCTGCAACGAGCGCTCGATGTCCTCGCCCGGGTCGATGACAGGCTCGGGGCGCCGTTCGCACGGATGTTGGCGAGCGGGGAGCGCAACTGGTTCGGTGGTTGGGACGACATGCACCGGATGCGGCTCTCCGAGCCGGAGGAGGACCACGCACTGTTCGTCTACGCCTTCGCCGGCGAAGCGGTCTACATGTTGTTCCCCTTCGTCGACGAACTGTGGGAGGTCGGGTTTCCCGACGCACTCCCCGCTGCAAAGCGTCGGCCGCTGATGTCGTACTATCGCAGCTGCCTGCAGCGCCAGGCCCACGCGCATGGCAAGGGTCGCATCATGCTCGTGAAGTCGACCTGCTCGGCCGGCGCGGTCGAAGCGCTCGCCGAGGCGTTTCCGGATGCCCGCTTCATCACGATCGTGCGCCACCCCGCCGCGTCGATCGCCTCCCACGTGAGCCTCTTCGTGCCGGCGTGGCAGGCCCATTCCCCCGAGATCCCGAAGAACGGCGCCGAGGCTAAGTCATACGCGAAGCTCGCCGTGGCGTGGTATCGCCACCTCTTCCGGTTCGGCAGCCGCATCGCTCCCGAGCGCTACTACTGCATCGACTACCGCGATCTGGTGCGGGACCCGCGCGGCGTCGTGGAAGCGCTTTACCGCCATTTCGGATGGTCGATCGGAGCCGCGTACCGGGCGCAGCTCGACGCGGCGGCGCAACGGCAACGAACCTACCAGAGTCGACACGACTACGCGCTCGAGGACTTCGGTCTGTCCAACGACTGGATAGAACGCGAGCTCGGCGACGTGATCGCGGCCTACGGACTCAACGCGGATCGCTGCTCGACGTCTCGGCCGCTGGAACGATCCGCCTGACCGACCCGGCGCCGGACCGTCGTCACGACCCGGTGCCGAGTCCGAAGAAGCGGTAGTAGCCCACGTGCAGGAGTCCCGACAGGATCAGCAGCAATCCGATGGTCACGACCACGCCCGGAATCCCCGTGCCGGCGAAACTGTCGAGGGCCACCAGGAGCGCGAGGGCGATGTTGCGATTGCCGGTGCCGAGGGCAACGACCATGCGCCGCGCCGGGACGGCGCCGCCGAACGCGTACCCGAGCAGGAACGAGGCTTCGATGAAAACGATCATCGCGACGAGCGATGGCCACGGTGTCGCCACGATGTTCTGGAATTCGACTCCGACGATGAAGAGCAGCGATGCCGCGCCGGTGGCCTCCGCGATGATGTCCAGCGGCCGGAGCAGGCGCGCGCGCAGACCGGGCCAGACATGGTTCAGGGCCACACCGGCAGCGAGGGGCAGCGTGATCGTGGTAAATAGCACGGCAAGGATGACCCCGGCACGAAACTGGAAGCTCTCGGCGCCGATCGACCACGGCAAGGCGAGGAGCAGGACGGCGGGCGTCATCGCCGCGGACAGCACGGGGAAGAGCGAGGTGAGCCCGACCGCCAGCGCCAGGTCGGCGCGTGCCAGCCGCGCGAACACCGGCACGACGGGCGCGAACGGCGCGGCCGCGAGCAGCAGCATGCCGGCGGAACGCTCCGGCGACAGCGGCACGGCCCGTGCGATCGCCACGGCGAGGACTGGCACGAGAAGAAAATTCGCGAGCACGATCCACGTGACGCGGCACCTCGCGAGCGCCGCGACAATCTCGGACCAGCGCAGTCTCAAGCCCGCCGCGAGGAGCAGCCCCGCGAGCGAGCAGGTGGTCAGGACACGAACGATGGTTTCAGGTTCGGCGAGCACGCGCGGTCGCAATCCGCGTAAGAAGGATGCAGGCGAGAACAGGGCTTCTGCGACGCATGCATGATACGTCGATGCGTCCGGGACCTGGCTTGCGCGGCCGACTCGACCGCCTGCTGGCGTCGTGGCTTTCCTTCGCCATACGATGGTCCATGCTGGTGATCGGTGTGGCCGCGCTGACCGCTGCCGGCGCGCTGTACTACACGGTTCACAACCTGCGCATCAACACCTACCCCGGCGATGTCCTGTCGGACAAGCTGCCCTGGCGGCAGGATCTTCTGGCGTACGAGAAGGCTTTCCCCCAGTCGCGCGATTCGATCATCATCGTGGTCGACGGCGTGACGCCCGATCAGGCACGCGACGCAGCCGCGCGACTGTACCAGAAGCTCACGACCGGGACGCGCCATCTCGAATGGGTCTTCTTCCCTCAGGAGAGCCGGTTCTTCCGCGAGAACGGCTTGCTCTTCGAGGATCGCGAGCGGCTCGACAGCCTCTCCGAGCGCCTCGCGCAGGTGCAGCCCTTTCTCTCGGAGGTCTCGACCGACCGCAGCCTGCGCGGGCTGTTCGCGCTGCTCGGTCGCGCGATCGAGGAAGATCGCACCGGTGAGGTCGATCTCGGGAACGTCTTCGCGAGCATCGCGGCGGCGATTCGGGGTTACCTCCAAGGCTCGCCCGCTCACCTCTCGTGGATCGAGCTCATGAGCGGCAAGAGCCCGACGCCCCAGGACAGGCGCGTGCTGCTCGAAGTCATGCCGCGCATCGAGTTCGACTCGCTGGCGCCGGGTACGGCGCTGACCGAAGAGATCAGACACGCCATCGCAGCGCTCGATCCGGCGGCAAGCGGCGTCACCATCAGGCTCACTGGCGAAGGCGCGCTCTCCTTGGACGAGCTCCGGAGCGCGAGCCTGGGCGCGCAGATGGCGAGCATCGGGTCGTTTCTGGGCGTAAGCCTGGTGATGCTGATCGGCCTGCGCTCCCTGTGGCTGGTGCTCGCCACCCAGATCGCGCTGGTGCTCGGGCTGATCTTCACCGCGGCGTTTGCCGCGTTCGCCCTGGGCTCGCTCAATCTGATCTCGGTCGCGTTCTCCGTGATGTACATCGGCATCGGCGCCGACTACGCGATCTATCTGTGCCTGCGCTACCGCGAGCTCGCGCGCACGCTGCCCAGTCATCGCGCGGCGCTCGAAAAGGCAACGCGGCACGTCGCCGGTTCGCTCGAAATCGGCACGCTCACGACGGCGATCGGTTTCTTCTGTTTCGTGCCTACCAGCTATGCCGGCGTCGCGGAGCTTGGGATCATCTCCGGTGTCGGCATGTTCGTGAGCCTCGTCGTGACGCTCGCCATCCTGCCGGCGCTCCTGAGCCTGCGCCGGCCGGTGCGGTATCGCGGGCGCCACCCCCTGCTGCGGCCCCTTCCGCGCTTTGCGCTGGCGGCGATGGCCATCCCGATGCGCCACTCGGCAGCGGTGCTCGTGAGCTTTCTCGCGCTCGGCGTGCTCGCGCTGTTCGCGCTGCGCGGCGCGCAGTTCGACTACAATCCGCTCGACCTGCAGGATCCACAGGCCGAATCGGTTCGCGCATTCCGCGAGCTGCTCCACGACGGCAGCAGCTCGCCCTGGTCGCTCGCGGTGCTGGCGCCGAATGCGGAGGAGGCAACCTCGATCGCGGCCAGACTCGAAAAGCTCCCGCTCGTGGCCGGGGTGCGCACCCTCGCGGACTTCGTGCCGACGCATCAGGACGAGAAACTGGCCCTCATCGACGAGCTTGCCTTGACGCTCGGCCCCGATCTCAACAACGCCAAGCGCAAGCCCGAGCCTAGCGCCGACGAGCAGCAAAACGCGCTGCGGGCTTTTCTCGCCACGCTCTCGGCGTATCTTGCCGCACACCAGCAAGCGCCCGATGCGGCCCCTGCCCTGGAGCTCCAACACGAACTGGAGCGTCTGCTGGCGCATATCGACGCGTTGCCACCGGACGCGCGAGACCAAGCCTTGCAGGCTGCGACGACCACCCTGCTCGGCTCCCTCGACCGCCAGCTCTCGCAGCTCTCCGATGCCCTGCGGGCGCGGCGCGTGGACGTTGCCGACCTGCCGGCGGACTTCAGGCAGCGCTGGGTTTCGGATAGCGGCCTCTATCGGGTAGAGATCAAGCCCAGGGAGGATCTACACGACCGGGCGGCGATGCAGCGGTTCGTGACCGAGGTGCGGGCCGTGGCCCCGCATGCGACGGGGTTGCCGGTGGTGTATCTCGAATCGGGTGCCGCGGTGGTGCGAGCGTTTCTCGAAGCCTTCGCGTACGCCCTGGTGGCGATCACCGTGGTCCTGCTGCTGACGCTCGAGCGAAAGATCGACGTGGTCCTGGTGCTGGTGCCGCTCATCCTCGCCTCGCTGCTCACGGGCGCTGCCATCACGGTCCTCGACATCCACTTCAATTTCGCCAACATCATCGCCCTGCCCCTCGTGTTCGGCATGGGCGTCGACAACTGCATCCATATGGTGCACCGCTTCCGGACCGCACCGCCCGCGGACGGCATCGTCCTGCACAGCAGCACCGCGCTCGCCGTGCTCTTGAGCGCTTTCACCAACGTCAGTGCCTTCGGCAGCCTCGCGCTCTCGGTGCATCGCGGGATGGCAAGCATGGGGATGGTGCTCGCCATCGGCATCCTCACGACCCTGCTCTGCAGTCTGGTAGTCCTGCCCGCCCTGCTCTCGCGCGTCCAGCGCTTCGATTCGCAGCGCGCGGCGCGCATTTGACCGCCGCGCCGCGGCCGCAGATACTTCCCCCGCCGCCACCGCCTCGTGAATGATGCGACTCCTCAATGCCGTGCTCGTGCTTCTGCTCGTCGCAATGGGACAGGGCGCCATTGCGCAGCAGATCGACCCGCAGCGCCAGCCCGCCGACAAGCTCAACGCGACCCTGATCGATGTCATGAAGGATGCCGGGCGCCTCGGCTATGAAGGGCGCTACAAGAAGCTCGCGCCCGTGGTGAAGGAGGTGTTCCAGTTCGATGCGATTGCGAAGTCGGTGCTCGGCAAGCACTGGGAAACGCTCACGCCGAGCCAGCGCGGCGCGCTGGTCGCGAAGCTCACCGACCTGAGCATCGCCACCTATGCATCGCAGTTCAACGCGTACGACGGGCAGAGCTTTCGCTATGAAGGGACCGAGAGCGCGCGCGCCGGGCGGTCGATCGTGCGCTACACGCTGCTGGTTCCGAAAGGCGAGCCGGTGAAGTTCGATTACATCGTGAGCCCCGACGGCGCCAAGTGGCGTATCGTCAACATCGTCGCCGACGGCATCAGCGACTTGGCGCTCAAGCGCGCGCAGTACACAAGCATCATGGAGCGCGAAGGCTTCGACAGCCTGCTGGCGAAGCTCTCGCAGAAGATCGCCGATTACGCGAAGAAGTAGCGGTGAACGCTGCACGCACCGGCGGCAGTACCTTCACCAGGAGGAGACAGCATGCGCAAGCGAATGATCACCGAACCACGGCACGAAAGCGTACCCCCCGAACAGGACTGGCTGAACGTGTCCGAACTGGCGGAGGTGGAGATCACCTCCGAGGATCCGGAGCGCCCCGTCGAGTCGGCGCTGGTCCCGGGCAAAGGTGCGGGCTGGCGCGCAGGGGAACCGGGTCCGCAGACGATTCGCCTTCTGTTCGATCGGCCACAGCGGGTGCGTTGGATCCGCGTCGACTTCGTCGAGACCGAAGCCGAACGGACCCAGGAGTACGTGCTGCGCTGGTCGCCCGATGGCGGGCAGACCTTCCGCGAGATCGTGCGGCAGCAGTGGAACTTCAGCCCGCGCGGCGCCACTGCGGAGACCGAAGATCACCGCGTGGAGCTCGCCGGCGTCACGGTGCTCGAGCTCGCGATCACGCCCGACATCGGCGGCGGCGCGGCACGGGCATCGCTCGCGCGGATGCGCCTTGCCTGACCCGGCACCGGCGACGCTGCCCGCCTCGTTCATCGGCACATCGGCATGGTCCGGCGCCATCGTGAACGCCACCACACGGACCGCATCGGCTGGCTGCGCGCCGCGGTGCTTGGCGCCGACGACGGTGTCGTGTCGACCGCGAGTCTCGTCGTCGGCATCGCCGCGGCGCAAGCGTCCCGCGAGAGCATCCTGCTCGCCGGCCTGGCGGGACTGGTCGCGGGCGCGATGTCGATGGCGGCGGGCGAATACGTGTCCGTCCGCTCACAGGCCGACAGTGAGCGGGCGGAACTCGAACGCGAACGTACCGAACTCAAGACCGACATCGAAGGCGAACGCCGCGAGCTGACCCAGATCTATGTCCGCCGCGGCCTCGATCCCGCGCTTGCGCGCGAGGTTGCGCTCCAGTTGATGGCGCACGACGCGCTGGGCGCACACGCCCGCGACGAGCTCGGCATCTCCAAGACGCTGCGCGCACGCCCGCTGCAGGCGGCCCTGGCATCGGCCTGCAGCTTCTCGCTCGGCGCCGCCGTGCCACTGCTGGCCGTCGCCCTCGTGCCCCCCGCCGCGATCATGCCGACCGTCGCTGCCGTCTCGCTTGCGTCGCTCGCGGCTCTGGGCGGTCTGGCGGCATGGGTCGGGGGTGCGGCGGTTGCGCCGGGAGCCTGGCGCGTGACGTTCTGGGGTGCGCTCGCGATGGCGGTGACCGCAGGCGTCGGCGCGCTCTTCGGAACGTCGCCATGATCGGCCGGCTGCGTCGTCAGTCTCCTGCGGCTTAAGCAGCCTTCGCGCAGTAGATCAGATTCACCAGCATCATCGCGCGCGTGATGCGGCCGATGCGGTTCTGCGGGACCGTGTAAAGCGCTGCCCGTCCCTCGAGCCCGCGCACGTCGACATTGCCCTGGTACGACACGTCCACGACGGTCGCACCCGGCCGCACCCACGACGGGTCGAGCGCGAACGCGGGGTCCGGCACGGCGGTCACGACGATGTCGGCGCGGCGCACGCACTCTTCGAGATCCTCGGCACGGGTCAGGTCGTAGCACTTCACCACGGTGGCGCCGAGATTCTCGAGCATGAGCCCGAGCGGCTTGCCGACCCGCATCGAGTTGTTGACGAGGGCGACGAACGCCCCGCGGATCGCCACCTGCGGGTACCACTGCAGCGCCTTCACCACCGCCTTCGCCGTCGCCGGCACCACGCACTTGCGGGTCTGCGCCTCGTCGAGGTACACCTTGTACTTGATGAGATAGCCGAGATTGATGGAATGCAGCCCTTCGATGTCCTTGTGCGGCAGCACGAGGTCCATGATGTCCTCGTCGCGCATGCTGCTCTTCAGCGGATAGAGCACGACCAGGCCGTGAACGCCGCCATCCTCGTTGACCTCCCGGATGCGCTCGCGCAACGCGTGGGCATCGGCGGCTTCGATGGACCGTGCCGCGAATCCCGCCTTGGCGGCATCCTTCAGGACCAGATTGCGGTACTGCAGCGACGCCGCGTCCGACGCCGGCGTGTAGAGCAGGGTCGCGAGACACGGTCTGAAGGGCAGTTGCGCACTCTCGCGACGGACCCAGTCGAGGTAGTGATCGGCTACGGCCTGACTGTCTACAATGGACATGACGGATCGGCGAAGTTGGCCGCGGCGGAGGGTAACACGGTACAGACCCGGGGGACGTGAAAAATCTCGCCCGGCCTGTTAGATTGCCGACCAATCCAATGCACCATGCCGACGCCGCGATGAACAATCCCACCCGACACGACAGACTTCTCATTCTCGGCTCCGGCCCCGCCGGCTATACGGCTGCCGTCTACGCCGCCCGCGCCAATCTGAAGCCGACGCTCGTCACCGGCCTGGCCCAAGGCGGCCAGCTGACGACCACGACCGACGTCGACAACTGGCCGGCGGATGCCATGGGCGTCCAGGGTCCGGAGCTGATGCAGCGCTTCCAGCAGCACGCCGAGCGCTTCGGCACCGAGATCATCTTCGACCACATCCATACGGTCGACCTGAAGACGCGGCCGTTCAATCTGCAGGGGGATCAGGCCACCTACACCTGCGACGCGCTGATCATCGCCACGGGCGCATCGGCGAAGTATCTCGGCCTGCCGTCCGAGGAGGCATTCATGGGCAAGGGCGTCTCCGGCTGCGCCACCTGCGACGGTTTCTTCTACAAGAATCAGGACGTGGCCGTCGTGGGCGGCGGCAACACCGCGGTGGAGGAAGCGCTCTATCTGTCCAACATCGCCAGCCACGTCAGTGTGGTGCACCGGCGGGACAAGTTCCGCGCCGAGCCGATCCTGGTCGACAAGCTCATGGAGAAGGTCAAGGCGGGCCGCATCTCGCTCGCATGGGATCACGTGGTCGACGAAGTGCTCGGAGACAAGAGCGGCGTCACCGGCCTTCGCATCAAGCACGCGAAGACCGGCGCGACCCGCGAGCTCGCGGCGCAGGGCGTGTTCATCGCCATCGGGCACACGCCCAACACCGGCATCTTCGAAGGGCAGCTCGAGATGCAGAACGGGTACATCGTCACCCACGGCGGCAATCAGGGCGATGCGACCGCAACCAGCGTCCCCGGCGTGTTCGCCGCTGGAGATGTGCAGGATCACGTCTACCGGCAGGCGGTGACCAGCGCGGGCAGCGGCTGCATGGCAGCACTCGACGCCCAGAAGTATCTCGACGAGCATTCCGGCTGAGAACGGATGCAAGCGCGCGTTTCGCGATTGCTCGGATGAAACCGCTGCCACCCGCACCCGACGACGACGGCGAGGCGCTCGACTTGCTGCGGGAGGCGCTGCGCGACGTGACGCCGATCAAGCCGCCCGACCGGGTGCGCCACCCGCCGCGGCGCGTCGAACCGGTTCCGGTCCAGCGCCTGCGCGCGGAGCAGGAGATCCTGGCCGAGAGTCTGTCGGACGAGTCACCGCTCGAAGACGGATTCGAGTCCGGGGCGGAACTGGGCTTCGTGCGGGAGGGGCTGTCGCGCCAGGCACTGCGAAAGCTGCGCCGCGGCCACTGGGTCGTGCAGGGCGAGCTCGATCTGCATGGTCTGACCGTGCCCGCCGCGCGCGAGGCGCTCGTCGCCTTTCTGCAGCGCTGCCTGCGCGAGGGCTGGCGCTGCGTGCGCATCATTCACGGGCGCGGCCTGCGCTCGAAGAACGGCGAACCGGTGCTCAAATCGAAAACGGCGCTCTGGCTGAGCCAGCGCCAGGAGATCCTGGCCTTCTGCCAGGCGCGCCCGGCCGATGGCGGTGCCGGGGCGGTCCTGGTATTGGTGCGGGGACGCCCGCCGCACCGGTCTGGATAGTTGGCAAGACCGTTGAAAATCTCCCGGGCCGCGGCGCCGCGCAAGGAACTGTCACGATGACGAAGACTGTCCACACCCTCGCGATCGAGGCCGCCCTGGCCGCGGACTGGACGCGGGCGCACGAGATCGTGCAGGAGCTGGACGACCCGCTCGCGTGCTGGGTGCACGCGATCCTGCACAAGATGGAAGGCGATGCCGGCAACAGCCGCTACTGGTACAGCCGAGCCGGCGGCGGCCGGCGATACGAGGATTTTGCCGACCCACGCGCCGAGCTGGCAGCCGCACTCAAACTGGCGGGTACCAGCGAAAAGCCTCAATGAGTGTGGCGGCAACGGCAGCGCAGGCGCATGCCGCGGGGATGTGCGTGCTTCAAGCCATCAGATCGCCGCTTCGCCGGTCTCGCCGGTGCGAATCCGGATCACCTGCTCGACCGTGGTGACGAAGATCTTGCCGTCGCCGATCTTGCCCGTCCGGGCAGACTTGGTGACAGCTTCCAGCGCGCCGTCCACCAAGGCGTCGGGAACGACGACCTCGACCTTGACCTTGGGAAGAAAATCCACCACGTACTCGGCACCCCGATAGAGCTCCGTGTGTCCCTTCTGGCGACCGAAGCCCTTCACCTCGGTCACGGTCAGGCCAGTCACACCTATTTCGGACAGGGCTTCCCTCACTTCGTCCAGCTTGAAGGGCTTGATGATGGCCTCGATTTTCTTCACGTCATGACTCCAGGTTCGGTGGGTTGACCGAAGCGGAATCGCCGCGAAGACAATTGCGCGCGACGCGCGCACCCATGCGATTCGCCGGTCCGGAATTGCGGCTAGTATAGTCGCTAAAATCCGCAAGATAAATCATCGGGGGAAGCGCGCTCGACGGCAGCAACATCCCGGCCACCAGAGGTTTTTCGATGTTCGAGGAAGCGGCGCACCTCATGCGGGCACGCGTGTGGCAGTGGCTGCGCAAACACGACGCGGCGCTCGCTGCCTACGAGGACGCGCTCAGGGCGAACCCGGCGTCGTTTGCAACCGCGACCCGGATTGCCCATCTGCTTGCGCAGCGGGGTCGACTCGCCGAAGCCGAGACGTCGTTCGAGCGCGTGCTTGCGATCCGCCCCGACGATGCCGATACGATGTTCAATCTGGGATTCGTCCGCCACCAGCAGCGCAAGGAGGAACAGGCGATCGCGACTTTCCGCGAGGCGGTGCGCCTGAAGCCGGCCCAGGATCGAGCCTGGTACGGCATGGGTGTCGCGCTGCGGACGTTGGGGCGTTACGACGAAGCCATCGCCGCGGACGAAGAGGCGACACGGCTGCAGCCGATGAACCCCCACGCCTGGTACGAGCTCGCCATGGCGCACCACGCGCTCGGTCATGCCAGGGAGGTGAAGAAGATCATCGCCCGGGTCGAGGAGTTCGATCCCGGGATGACCGTGCAGCTGAAGCGCGACACCGGCAACCTGACCGGCTGACCGAGCGCTGCGCCGATGGCACCCGACCCGCTGATAGAGGTTCGTCCGGGCCTCGCGGACATCGCCCCGACCGCGTGGGACCGCCTGACCAGCGACCATCCAGCGCTCAAGCACGCCTTTCTGCATGCGCTGCACGACACCGGCTGCGCGACGCCCGCGACCGGCTGGACGCCCCGCTATCTGCTGCTCTGGCGTGACGGGTTGCTCGCGGCGGCCATGCCGCTCTACCTCAAGACGCATTCATACGGCGAGTATGTGTTCGACTGGGCCTGGGCCGACGCCTACGAGCGCCATGGGCTCGCCTACTATCCGAAGCTTCTGTGTGCGATACCGTTCACGCCCGTGACGGGACCGCGGGTTCTGGCCGGGAACGCGGCAGACCGGGTCGCCCTGCTGCGCGCCGCGCTCGCCCTTGCGCAGGACGAGCAGCGCTCCTCGCTCCACATCCTCTTTCCCGACGACGCGCAGGCTCTGGCGCTCGCCGACCAGGGTCTCCTGCTCCGCCGCAGCGTGCAGTTCCACTGGGTGAACCAGGGCTACGCCGACTTCGACGGATTTCTCGGTGCGATGAATCACGAGAAGCGGAAGAAGATCCGCCAGGAGCGCCGCAAGCTGCGCGAGGCCGGCGTGCGCTTCAGGCACGTCAAAGGCGACGAGGCAAGCGTGAACGACTGGGCGTTCTTCTACGACTGCTATCGCCGCACGTACCGCCTGCATGGGGGGTCGCCCTACCTCACCCGCTCGTTCTTTCCGCGCATCGGGCATACCATGCCGAACGAGGTGCTGCTGATGATCGGCTACCTGGGCGACGCGCCCTTGTGCGCCTCCCTCCATCTGGTCGGGGGCGGTCGCATGTATGGTCGCTACTGGGGCACGCAGCGGTTCGTGCCAGGCTTGCACTTCGAGGCCTGCTACTACCAGGCGATCGACTACTGCATCGCACACGACATCCCGATCTTCGAGGGCGGCGCACAGGGCGAGCACAAGCTCGCACGCGGATTGGAGCCGGTCGCCACGTTCTCGAACCACTGGCTCGCTCACCCCGCGTTTGCTCACGCAGTGGAGGACTTTCTCGTGCGCGAGTCCAAGGGCATGGAAGCGTATCTCGACGAGCTCGCCGAGCGTGTACCCTTCAAGGCGGGCGAGTAAGATGGCGTGATGAGTAGAGTTGCCGCCCACGACGCGGACTACTTCGAGCACGATGCGGACATCGGTGTGATCGGCCGCGGCCCGAAGATCGAGGATGCGTTCGTGGCGGCGGCCGCGGCCATGTTCGCGTTCATGGTGCATCCCGCCGAAGTGCAGCCCCTCGATCGGATCTATGTCGGATTCGTGGAGTCCGATCCCGAGCTCGCGTTGGTGCGCTGGCTGAACGAACTCCTGGCGGAAGCCCGTGCACACGGTCTCGCGCTCGCCTGCTTTCGACTCACGCGCACCGGCGATCGGTGGCGGGGTGAGGCGGCGGGGGAACCCTGGCGCCGCGACTTCGCACGCGGCACGGAGGTCAAGGGCGCGACGCTTACGGGGCTTTCCGTCAAGGAGATCCCGGGCGGTTGGGAGGCGCGCTGTGTAGTCGACGTATGACGAGGCGGATCTGAGAATACCCGGCGCGCAGCGCTGCGTGCGCCTATACTGGAATTCTAGATCTGCACCGGCGGCGCCATGAAGCTCGAAGCGCTCGAGCCGCTATCTCCTCATTGCTGGCGACCTGCCCCGGCAACGGGGTGCGTCGCGCCCGCCGTGCGTCTGTTCGCGAGCGGGGCACTGCTGGCCGGCATGGATGACAAGGTGCTGGAGCAGATCACCAACGTCTCGCGGTTGCCGGGGCTCGTCGGCTGCGCGATGACGATGCCCGACGCCCACTGGGGCTACGGCTTTCCCATCGGCGGCGTGGCCGCCTTCGATCCGGAGGCAGGCGGCATCATCTGCGCCGGCGGGGTCGGCTTCGACATCTCCTGCGGCATTCGCTGTCTGCGCACCAACCTCACTCTGACGCAGATCGAGCCGCGCATCGAAGCGCTGGCGAACGTGCTGTTTCGGGCGATCCCTGCCGGTGTCGGAGAGGGAGGCGATATTCGCCTGACGCCCGCCGAACTGGACGCGGTGATGGAGGGCGGGGCGCGCTGGGCGGTATCGGAGGGTTTCGGAACGGCGGCAGAGCTCGAATTCGTCGAGGAGCACGGGACGATGGCAGGCGCCAAGCCGCAGTACGTCTCCGAGCTCGCGAAGAAGCGGCAACGGGGCGAAATGGGCACGCTCGGTTCCGGCAACCATTATCTCGAAGTGCAGGTGGTCGACCGCATCCACGATGCAGAAGCAGCGCGCGCGTATGGCCTCGCCGAAGGACAGATCCTCGTGTCGCTCCACTGCGGGTCGCGCGGGCTCGGACACCAGATCGGCACCGACTATCTCGTCACGCTGGCAAAGGCGGCGGGTCGGCTCGGCGTGCATCTTCCCGACCGCGAGCTCGCGTGTGCGCCGATCCACTCCGCCGAGGGCGAGCGGTATCTGGGCGCGATGAATGCCGCGATCAACGTCGCGCTCGCCAATCGCCAGATTCTCGCCCAGCTCACGCGCGATGCGTTCGAGCGCGTGTTCCCGGAAGCGCGTCTGGCCACGCTGTTCGATATCTCCCACAACACGTGCAAGCCTGAACGGCACGAGGTCGATGGCGCGCCGAAGCTGCTCTACGTGCACCGGAAGGGCGCGACCCGCGCGTTCGGCCCGGGTCATCCCGAGATCCCCACGCCTTATCTGGGGGTCGGTCAGCCAGTGATCATCGGCGGCAGCATGGGTACGGGTTCGTACGTGCTGGCCGGAACCGCGCAGAGCGAGCGGATCGCCTTCTCCTCGGCAAGCCACGGCGCCGGCCGCGCCATGAGCCGCACCGCGGCGCTGAAGCGCTGGAACGGACGCGAGTTGATCGACAGCCTGCGAGCGGACGGGATTCTGATCCGCACGCAGTCGCTGCGCGGGGCCGCCGAAGAAGCCCCGGGCGCCTACAAGGACGTGGACGCAGTTGCGGCAGCGACGGAGCAGGCCGGTCTGGCGAAGCGGGTCGCGTTCCTGCGACCGAAGGTGTGTGTCAAGGGCTGACAGCGTGGAGTGAACGCGCTGCGCGCGACCTTTTCACCCCTTCACGCCTTCACTCGTTCACGCCTTTGGCGGTCCTCATCCGCTTGAGCGCCCCACGCCGCTGTTTCGCTTCGAGCCGTCGTTTCCGCGAAGCCCGGGTCGGGCGGGTGGCGATGCGCCGCCGGGGCGCTTCGAGCGACTGACGGATCAGCGTCAACAGTCGCTCCAGGGCATCCTCTCGATTGCGCGCCTGCGTGCGGAACCGCTGCGCCTGGATCACCAGGACGCCGTCCTCGGTCATGCGGCGTCCGGCCAGGCGCCGCAGCCTGACCTTGACGTCATCCGCCAGGGCAGCGGACCGGCCGACGTCGAAGCGAAGCTCCACGGCGGTAGCGACCTTGTTGACGTTCTGGCCGCCAGGACCGGAGGCGCGGACGAACCTCGCCTCGATCTCCGAGCGATCGATGACGAACCCCGGTGCAACGACGAGTTTGTCGGCGGCCGGAGGGGGAGGGAAAGGGCTACCGGGATCGGGTTCAGTCACCTTGATCCCGGCAGAAGAGCGTCAGGCGGGGACGGTGGGCGTGACCTGTCGCTCGAGAAAGGCGATGTGGTCCTTGATGTACAGCTTTCGTTTCTTGAGCCGGCGCAGTTGCAGTTCATCCTGGCCGGAGGCGACGGCGAGGCGGTTGATGATGTCGTCCAGGTCCTTGTGCTCGATCTTGAGCGCCTGGAGCTTTTCGTGAATGGCTTCGAGCTCTGCGGTGTCCATGTGCATGGCGGCCCTCGTTGTAACGTCTACGCGAACTATAGCAAAAGACGCACTGCCGCGCGCCTCCCCTCAAGTACTTGATTGAACTGTGTGTTCTTGTGTCGACTTGGCGAGAGTGGCGCCGCTGCCACAGGCTGCCGCGCGGCGCGAACCCTTGCTATCATGCGCCCCTCGGCAACCATCCCCGACCTTCCAGCGATAACATTATGATGCGCCTTACTCGTCACGCCACACAAGCTCTGGTCGGTAGCGTCTTCCTGTTCTGGCTGAGCGCCTGCGCCACCCCGAGCTATCAGAACTGGACCCCGCAGGGTTGGAATCCCCCGCCCGGTGTGGCGCTTCCGATACCGGCGCGGGTTGCCGTCGAACCCGACCCCAGCATGCCGCAGATGCAGATGCGTTCGGCCTGGTGGAGCTACCCCGACGCGCAGCTGATGCAGCAGGCGGGGCTCAACATCTTCCACCGACTGTTCTCGGATGCAGGACCGGCAGCAACCGTCGACCGGCCGACTATCACGATCGTCCTCAAGGGCGATTCGTCATTGAATCCAACGCTGAACGAATACTATGCGAACGCGACCGCAACCGTGTTCGCAGGAGCCGACGCCCACGCGATGCCCATCGCAGCGTTCAACGGCAACGGCAAGGCCTCGCAGTCGAACTATTCACGCAGCGGCATCCTGGAAGCTTACGAAGCCGCCTTCGCGCAGATCGCCAACGATATGCTGGCGGACAAACAACTGCTCGCGCGCCTTCAGGCGCAAGCCCGAAAGTAAGAAATGTCGCGCCTACCGGAGAAACCCGCGTAGCCCGATATCTGTCACACGCTCCGAGTGTGGACGGAAGAGGGAGAAGCATGCGATCACCGTCGGGCGTGCTTGCCGCGGCCTTCCTGCTGTCGATTTGCGTGACCGCCTGCCAGACGGTGCCGCCGCCGCGCCCCGTGGTGATCGCTCCCGCGGGCGTGGAGCTGCCCATGGCCGCAACGGTGCTGTTCGAGGTCGCACCCGATCAGCGCGACTTCAACGTTTCCGCCTTCGGCCCTTACGTCTGGAGTTACCGCGAGTCGCCCTTGATGAAGGCTGCCGCGCTCGAGATGATGCGCGACATGTTCTCCGACGTGGTGCTGTCCGAAGGTCCGACCGAGAACGGCGTGGTGTTCCAGATCAGCGGATACACGTCGATCAACCCTGCCATCTCCACCTACTTCGCTACCGCTGTCGCCGATGTGTTCGTGCGTACGGAAGTCGGTGAGCGACAGATCGGCAAGTACCGGGGAACGGGGCGCGCCTGGGGTCGGATCTATTCCTACCCTCCCCTGCAGGCGGCGTACGCGACGGCCTTCAGCGAGCTGAGTCGGCAGATGCTGGCGGACCCGGCACTCATGAAACGCGTCAAGTCGGAGGCGGCCCGCCCGCCTGCTCGCGCGTCAGTGGATCCCGATCGGTCTCAGTAAGCCTGCGGCATCGAGCGCCGCGGCGCGCACAGTTGCCAGGGACGCGAGCTCGCCGGCATAGCGACCGAGGCGTGTTTGCAGGTGCGCCCTTTGCGCCGGCGAGAGGGTGCGCTCGATGTCGACCACCATCGCCACCGTTTGCTGCCTCTGCTCACGCAAGGCGGCTTCGTATTCGGGCGAACGTCCCTGGTCCCATTCGATCATCCACGCCTCGAGCGCAGGTGCAAGTGACGCGGCCGTGCGCTGTTGCGCGAGCAGCACGACCAGCGCGCGCTGGCGGCGCTGGCGGTCCGCAAGGCGCAACGCATTGATCAGGGGGATGCCAGAGTATAGCTGCGCCATGCGCGTGCGCTGGGCCTCGGAGAGCGGTCCCACCCACTCTTCCACGAGCTCGGTGGTGCGCTTCAGGCGCTGCCGACGCTGCACCTCGGGCGTTACATCCACGTACTCTGCTGCAAAGGCGTCGTTGTCGCGTCGCAGCGTCGCCTCGAAATGGGCGATCTGCGCCGGGGAGAGCGAACGCAACACTTCCGCGGCACGGGGAGCGGCATGTTGCGCCAGCGCTTCGTACCGCAGGCGCGCAGCATGGAGTAGCCACTCGATGTCGGTTTCGCCGATCGAACCGCCGACGCGCTCGCGCGCCTCCATGAGCACCGCGGCATATCGCGAGAGTTCCTCGCTTCGATGCCACGCCGTGGTCGAGTCGAGCGTCGCCTTGAGCTGTTCCCTCTGCTCGCTTGCGAGGGCGAAATAGTCATCCGCCTTCCAGAGAAGATAGAGATCGAGGTTGTTGTAGGCAATCTTCACCGAACTGCAGCCGGCGAGCGCAAGCAGAACAGCGGTGAGCAGGCTCCACGGCAGCAGTCGGCCGTGGCCGACCGCCCGGACTCGAGTCGGAAAGTGCATGAAGCCTTTGACGGCTTTCAGCCGCCGAGTTCGAATCGGAAGCCGGGATCGAGCAGCGGCGCGAGCTCGGAGCCGGCAAGCGGCCGTGCAATCAGAAAGCCCTGCGCTTCGCGGCAGCCCTGACGGCGCAGGAAAGCGAGCTGCGGGAGCGACTCGACGCCAACCACCCTCGCCTCGAGCGCAAGGCCGTGGGCGAGCTGCAGCAGCCCCGTGGCCACGGCCGCTTCGTCCGCGTTCGCCGGCACATCGCGGAAGACGCCGAGGTCCACTTTCATGCGATCCACGCGCAGGCGGCGGAGCGTAAGCAGCGCTTCCGGCCCGATCTTGAAGCGCTCGGCGGTAATCCGCACGCCGAGCGCGCGCAGCCGCCCCAGACTGGCTTCGATGTCGCCTGCGAGATCGAGGGTTTCGACATCGAGCTCGAGCTCGAGGCACGCGCCGGGCAGACCGGTCGCCGCGAGCACCTCCTCGATGAGCGCTGGCAGAAGTTCGAGCGCGCGCTCCTTGGCCCCGAGATTGACGGCCACGACGCGCGGTCGGACACCCATTCGCTGCCAGGTCGCGGCGGCCTGGCAGGCAGTCTGTACCACCCACTGCGCCAGCGGCACCATGAGCCCGCTCTCCTGCGCGAGCGCAATGAAGCGCTCGGGGGGCAGCAGACCTTCCTTTGGATGACGCCAGCGGGCGAGCGCCTCGCAGCCGACCAGTTCCCCGGTAACGATATCCACGCGCGGCTGGTAATGCAGCTCGAACTCACCGCGGTCGAGTGCCTGTCGCAGCTCCGATTCCAGATTCAAGCGGCGGCTCGCTGCCTGATGCGCGGCCTCGCCGTGGAAGTGAAAGGTATTGCGTCCGGCTGCCTTGGCCTCGTACATGGCTGCATCGGCGTGGCGAAGGAGCGTCTCCGGGTCGTCACCGTCACCCGGTGCGACGGCGATGCCGATGGACGGCGTGACGGCCAGCTCGTGGGATTCGACCCGGAACGGTTCGGCCAGCAGGTCGAGGATCTTGCGCGCGACGACGGCAGCATCCCGTTCCTTGCCGACCTCCGGCAGCACCACCACGAATTCGTCGCCACCCACGCGGGCGACCGTGTCGCCTTCGCGCAGCACGCGCTTCAGCCGGTCGGCAACGGCCACCAGCAGCTTATCCCCGACCTCGTGCCCCAGCGTATCGTTGATGGCCTTGAAACGATCGAGATCCACGAACATCACCGCGACATTGCGTTCGCGGCGGTGGGCGAGCGCCAAGGCCTGGCCCAGCCGGTCCTTGAGCAAGCGCCGGTTCGGCAGGCCCGTCAGTACGTCGTGATTGGCGAGGTGCCGTGCCCGCTCTTCGGCCTGGCGCCGCTCTCCGACCTCGACGCGAAGCTTTTCGTTGGTCGAAGCGAGCTCGGCGGTGCGTTCGCGGACGCGTCGCTCCAGTTCGTCGCGCGCACGCTCCAGTGCTTCCTTCGCCTGTCTTTGCTCGCTGATGTCCTCGACCACGAAGATCCACCCGCGCTCATGGTCGAGGGGGTCGAGAGGGGTGCCGAGCAACCGCGCCCAGAAGAGACTGCCATCCTTGCGGCGCAACTGCATGTCGCCCTGAAACGGCGCGGCCCCGGGTTGGGCCGAATAGAGGGCGCGCCCCATGCGCTCGAACCCTTCCTCGCTCGGAAAGATGATCCGGGTCGACTGCCCGTTCACCTCTCCCGGTGCATAACCAAAGATCGCTTCCATCCGCGGGTTCGTGCGGACGAGGCAGCGATTGCGCAGAAGCGCAATGCCCACCGTGGCATGGTCGAGCAACTGTTGCTGCTCGCGGACGAGTTGCCGCAGCGATTCCTGGGTCAGCCGACGCTCGCTGACGTCCTCGGCGATCCAGATCGTGCCCTCGGAAAGCTTCGAGGGAGAGACCGCTTTGGCCAGCAGGCGGCACCAGAACTCGTCGCCGCCTCGTCGGCGCATGCGCCATTCGAGATCCACGGTCTCGCCGGCGGCGAGCCGCGGAGCCGCGATCGCACCGAGGTCGTCGAAACTCTCACGGCTGGGAAAGAGAATCGCGCCTTCCTGGCCGGCGAGATCGGCAGGGCCGTAACCGAACATGCCGGCAAACCGGGTATTGCAATGCAGTACCCGACGACCGCGGGTGAACAGGATGCCCACCCACGCGTTCTGCAGGATGGCCTCGTACTCGAGCGCGGTGCGCCGCCGTTCGAAACGCGGAAGGGCGGCGCGGACATGGTCGTCAGCGGGGATGTTGCTGGCCCTGAACTGATCGGAGACGGCCATCAATTGCGACTTTTTCAAGCTACGTCGCCTTCAAGAGGGCCGGCGGAGTGCCGGGGACGCGCAGTGCGAAGCGGATTATATGCCTGAGGACGCTGCGCCGTCTGATTCGCCCCGGCATGCTGCGGTGTGACCCTGCCTCCGCACCGCTGACCTCCATCAGCGCGGCGTAGCCCCGGTCCTGCTGAGTCTGCCGAAGCGAACAGCAATATGGCTTCGCGCCGCAAGAAAAATTAAGATCTCTTCGTCGTTGCCCCCATGATCCATGACTGCCGACTCCGTTGGCTGCCTGAGCGGCACAATCTTGCACGCACTGCATGCGATAGGAACGCTCGCCGCGTGTGTGATCATCGTGTCCACCGCGAGAGCGCAGGAGATCGAGCC
>JBDHRV010000191.1:0-5090 GCA_039807745.1 Burkholderiales bacterium | reverse complement strand
TTCAGGATTTCTTCTGGACCTTCGCCTTGCAAACGAAGTTGAGGGCTGATTCGCTCAGCAGTCCGGGGACCAGGTACGTGAGACGAATGCTCTTCGGGTCCTCGGTGATCTTGCCGACCACTTCGCCGGCCGTGTCGTAGAAGATCGACTGCACTTCTGCCGAGGCTCGGTCGCGGCAGTTATAGTGCGTGAGAAAGCGGGCCGACCGATAGGGGCGATGTCCCGTTGCGGGCGTGCCGGGGCGATCCGAGGCGTATTCCCACTTCTCCCAGGCGCGCACTACGCCATCCTTGAGCGTGATGCTGCGGGTATCGACGTAGATGGAAACGTTGTCGGTCTGGGTCACGAGCGCCCACCGCTCCGGTGCCGCCGCGAAGGCAGGCAGCAGGCACATCGTCAGCAACGCTCCGAGAGTGACACGATGGTGCTTCATGATGGTTGAACAGATCCGTCAGCGCTTTGGCTTCGAGCAGGGGTAGACGGGCTGCAGCGCCTTCACCACCAGGGTATCGGGGGCGAGATGCCATTCGCGTGGATGCTGCCGCAAGTAGGTTGCGGTGGCATCGCCCGCCTGATCGCGCACGCCGCGCGTGGGCGGGATGCAGACCTTGCGCGATGCGAGCGCGGCACCCTCGACGTAACCGAGGAAATAGTTGACCTCCCGCTCCTCCTGCTCGTTGCGAAAACTCCCTTTCGCCCGCGTCCGTTCGTAGAGCGCCGCGCTGCGCGCGAGGTCCTTGCCGCTGAACTGGGGCGGTGCGGCCGCAGCCGTGCGCGAGACATCGACTACGCCGAGTGCGAGGAACGCGAGGATGGCAGGTTTCATCGAGTGCGAACGAGGCAGGAGCGGCCGCGAAGCGGGCGCTCAAGCGGCGGCGGAATTATCTCCGATCTGCGACCCCGGGTGCGCAGATTCGTTGCGGGCTTCGCCGCGTTGCGCATTTCACGCCGCTGCCGCATGATGAGTCCGCCCTGCTGCCATCGTGGAGGATCCGTGAGCTTCCGTTACGTTCTGGGATACCTTTCCATTATCCTCGCCGCGGCGGTAAGTGCTGGCTGCACCGTCTATCAGACCGCACCCGGCGTGTATGCGCCGGCGCCTCCGAGCGCCTTCGACCGGGCGTGGGACGCCGCACGCGGGGCGGCCTCCGACGAAGGGGTGGTCGTCACCGCGGAGGACCGGGCGCAAGGACTCATCCTCGGCCGCAGGGGACCGTTCGACGTGACCATCAGCGTGTTCACCCAGGCCGACGGCAGCGTGCGGGTGAGCATCAAGTCGAAGGGTCCCGAGGCACAGGATCCGACCCTCAACCAACGCCTCGTCGCAGCCTACAACCGGCGCATGGGTCAGTAGGATGCCGGCCCGGCGTCCGCCGCTGCGTGCTACGTCCATACTGGCTTGCGCGCTGGCGTTCGCAGCCGGCGGATGCGAAAAGGCTGCGCACTATCCGGTCAATCCACCGCTGGCACGACACGATCCCGATTACGGTCACCGGTTCGAGAACAGCCGGGTGCAGCCCGGTCAGTCCGCGGACGTGCTGGTAGTGGTGCTGATCTCGGGTGGCGGCACGCGGGCGGCGGCTCTTGCCTACGGTGCATTCGAAGCACTGCGGGATGCGCGCGTGCTCGTCGGTGGCAAGGAGCAGCGACTGCTCGATGAAGTCGACTACATCAGTGCCGTTTCGGGGGGCAGTACGGTCGCTGCCTACTACGGGCTGTATCGCGATCGACTCTTCGTAGACTTCCGCGATCGCTTCCTCTACCGCGACGTCCAGCAGGAGCTCAAGTCGAAGTTGATATGGAACGCCTGGCGCGTAGCGTCGCCCCGTTACGGGCGCGGCGATCTGCTGGCGGAGTACCTGGACGAGGAGGTTTTCGACGGCGCGACCTTCCGCAACCTGACACGCGCGCCGCGGCCCTTCGTCGTCATCAGCGCCACCGACATTTCGCTCGGTGCGCAGTTTCCGTTCACCCAGGAGCGATTCGACCTGCTGTGCTCGGACCTGGGCGAAGTACCGGTGGCCCGCGCGGTCGCGGCGTCCATGGCGCTGCCGCCGTATTTCAGTCCGCTCACACTCTGGAACTATGCGGGGCAGTGCGCGTACACGCAGCCGCCCTGGTTGAAGGAGCACCCGGAGGCCGACGAGCGGGCGCGGCACGACCAGGAAGAGATGCGCTCCTATCTGGACCGGGAGCGCCGCCCGCACATCCATCTGTTCGACGGTGGGCTGGTCGACAATCTCAGTCTGCGCCAACCGATGGGTCTCGTCATGCGGCGCGGCGGCCTGTTGCCGACCCTGGAGGCATTCGGTTTCCAGGATCTCAAGCACGCCGTGTTCATCGCGGTCGATGCCGAGCGCGACCCGATCTTCGATCTCGACCAGGACGCGGACGTGCCCGGGCCGGCCACGACCATCGAAGCGCTCGGCAACGTCTTCAACCTGAGCTCGTTCGATTCGTCGGTGCTGGTCGACGAGAGCGTGGCACGCTGGCGTGAAGAGCTCAGGGCCGCGCGGCCGGCGGACGCGCCGGAAGTGAAGTTCCATATCATCGACGCGTCGCTGCGATCGATCTCCGACCCGCGCGAGCGTGAGCACTTCATGACCATCCCGACCACCCTTCACCTCGATCGACAAGATGTCGACGCGCTGCGCGCGCTGGGAGGTCGACTGGTGACGAGCGCGCCGGATTTCAAGGCGCTGATGCGCGATATCGGTGCCACCGGGGCGGAGCGGGGCGCGGGAGGTTGAGCATGGAGCGCAACTCGATCACCAACGCCCACGAACTCTTTCGCCGCATCACGCACGGCGTGTACGTGATCGGCGTCGCATGCGAAGCGAAGCGCGATGGATTCACCGCGGCGTGGGTCGTGCAGGCTTCGTTCGATCCGTTGCTCCTCGCGGTGAGCATCAATCCCGGAAACGCCTCGTACCGGCTGCTCCAGGCAAGCGGGGGTTTCACCGTGAACGTGCTGCGACGCGGCCAGCTCGATCTCGCGCGGCGCTTCGGGACCCGCTCGGGACGGGAGGGGGACAAACTCGCGGGCGTCTCGTGGCATCCCGCGGCGAGCGGCGCGCCGGTGTTCGACGCTGCGCTCGCGTACTTCGACTGCCGTGTGGCGGGCAGCCTGAAGGCCGGGGATCACGAGCTCGTTGTCGGTCACGTCGTCGACGGCGCAATCCTGGACGCCGACGCAGTGCCTATGACATACGCGGAGACCGGGGACATGGACGGCAGCGGCGCACTCTATCCCGAACCCGTGGGCCGATCACGTTTGCCGTGAGCAGCACCGTGACGAACGCCGCCATCACCAGGTCGTAGTAGCGGTAGTTCTGGCTGTGCAACGCGGTCCCTGGTCAGCGGCGTCCGAGCGCGGCGCACATGCGTTCCAGCGCGGTCTCCAGCAGCGCACGGCGGCAGCCGAAGTTAAGCCGCACGAAACCGGGCGCACCGAAGTCGCGGCCGTCCGAGAGACCGACGCCGGCCTCTTCGAAGAAGCGATGTGGGTCCGCAATGCCGGTTTGCCGCGTGTCGATCCACGCGAGGTACGTCGCCTCGACGTGTCGCATCGCCAGCCCCGGCAGGTCGGCAACACGCTGCTCGACGAGATCGCGATTGCAGCGCAGGTAATCGAGCAGCGCCGTGCGCCACGCGTCGCCGTCGCGGTAGGCGGCGAGCGCGGCGGTGAAGCCGAGCGCGTTGACCGATGGCGTGAATCCAGCCATGACCTGCAACAGCCGCTGCCGCAATGCGACGTTGGGCACGACGGCAAAGGACATGCCGAGCCCCGGAATGTTGTACGTCTTGCTCGGTGCCATCAGCGTGAGCGTGCGCTCGGCGACCTCTGGCGAGAGTGCGGCGAGAGGCGTGTGCGGCTTGTCCGCGTCGAGAATGAGACCGCAGTGGATCTCGTCGGAACAGATCCAGAGGTCGTGCCGCAGACAAATCTGCGCGATCGCCGCAAGCTCGTCGCGAGCGTAGACACGCCCGACCGGGTTGTGCGGGTGGCACAGCATCAGCATGCGCGTACGCGGCGTGATCGCAGCCGTGAGGCGATCGAGATCGATGACCCATCCCGCCTCGCCATTTGCGAGCGGTACGCGGATACATTCGCGCTGCGCGTGCCGGGGGGCGGAGAGAAATGGTGGATAGATCGGGGTCAGCGTGATGACCGCATCGCCGGTGTCACCCGCCAGCAGGCACGCGAGGTTGAGCCCGGTGACGAGCCCCGGCAGCCACACGATCCACTGCGGTTCGACGCGCCATCCGTGCTCGCGGACCAGGTTTTCGACGATGACGCGCAGCAGTTCGCCGGGCGCCGAGGTGTACCCGAACACGCCGTGCGCCACGCGTTCCTGCAGCGCCGCGATCACCGCGGGCGGCGAGCGGAAATCCATGTCCGCCACCCACATCGGGATCACGTCGCGGCCGGCGTAGCGATCCCATTTCTGGCTGCCGGTGCCGCGCCGGTCTGCGGGGAGATCGAAATCGAACGGGATCGTCTCGCTGCTCACGCTAGCGGCGGAAGATCGAGGACGAGACACACGATGCCGAGAGTGACGAGCGATCTGGCCATGAGGGTAACCCGTGAGCGTGGCGGCAGTCTACGGGATCCACCTGCGCGCGCAAAGCCAGCCGCTGCGTCCGCGCCTGGGAGCGACTTGCCCCACTTGGAGTTCTGATAGTTGCGGGGCATGATGCCGCTTCGGCGAAGTGACGAGGAGAACGGCGTGAGCAAGATCGTGCCTGGGCACGGTGGCATGGGCAGGGAGGGAAAGGGGACTGCGAGGAACAGCGGATGATCGATCTCGATGCAATCCGCACCGGCCTCAATCGCCGCGAGTTCTTCGTCGAATACATCCCCACCATCGATCTCGACAGCGGCCGCTGCATCGGCGGCGAGGCGCTTTCCCGCTGGCGGCAGGGAACCGCGGGGGC
This sequence comes from Burkholderiales bacterium, assembly GCA_039807745.1. GTDB lineage: Bacteria > Pseudomonadota > Gammaproteobacteria > Burkholderiales > JAEUMW01 > JAEUMW01. The sequence goes on along the minus strand of JBDHRV010000191.1, from coordinate 152 downwards.
CGTCAATCCCTTCGAGGTCGCCGATCGTCGAAGCCGGTAAAGCGCCGCTCGTGCTTGGGGATGAGCAACGCCTCGGTAACCGTCCGTGCAACACATCTTGCGCGAACGCGCGGGATCAGTTCGGAGCCACCACTGCGGTCCAATTGTGTGGC
>JBDHRV010000028.1:0-29410 GCA_039807745.1 Burkholderiales bacterium | reverse complement strand
CAGTTCGCGCTCGAGGACGGACGCAGCGCGCTCACGCGCGCGTTCGCCACCCTCGACGGCGCGCGCAACGAGGACCCTTTGCCGCGGGAGACGCGCGCCCGCATCGACTGCGCGATCCTCGAAGCCGACGCGGCCCAGGCGCGCTTGCAGAAGCTGGAGACGCAGACGCGACAGAGCCTCGACGATGCGATCACGCCCCCGGCACGGCCTCGCTCTTCGGTGCTGGCCGGCATCGTGGGCGGGTTCGCAGGCGGAGCCTTCGGCGTGTCCGTGGCGAGCGGCGGGACCATGGCCGTCGCCGGACCGGTCGGAGCGGCGATCGGCATCGCAGTCGCGGTGCTGCTATGGAGAGGGCCGGCGCACTGGCGGGTGGAGCGCGCGACCGACCGCGCCGAGGAAGCGCTCGCCCTGTACTACCAGGAACTCACCCGTCCCGGGACCGGCATGCCCGAGCCATTGCGCGACAATCACTGGGAGCGCTACGACCGCCTGCTGGCGAGCTATGCGGCGCTGGCGGAGCGCGCGGTGGGCGGCGCCTACGGTATCCCCGGCGCCACCACCACGCAACAGCGAACGGCCGACGACGAAAAGCCGCTGGAGACTTCGCCGAATCAGAACGAGCCGAACATCGAACCGAGCACGATCACGACGACGAGCCCGATGAGGGGACCGACGATGCCGGCCATGACGATGTCGCCGTAGCTCTCCTTGTGCGTCGATCCGCACACGGCGAGCATGGTGATGACGGCGCCGTTGTGCGGCAGGGTGTCGAGCGTGCCCGCGCTCAATGCCGCGACCCGATGCAGCGCCCCGGGATCGAGCCCCACCGCGGCTGCCATCTCCAGGTAGGTGGGAGCGAGCGCATCGAGCGCGATGCTCATCCCGCCCGACGCCGAACCGGTGAGCGAGGAGAGAACCGCCGTCGCGACCGCGAGCGACACCAGCGGGCCGCCTTCGATCGAGAGCACCCAGTCGCGCACCAGTGCGAAGGCCGGCATCGCGGCGACCACCGCCCCGAAACCGACGAGACTCGCCACGCTCAGGACGGGCAGCCCGGAGCCGTTGACGCCCGCATCGAATGTGTCGCGCAGCGCGGGAAGGCGCCTGCGGTTGAACACGACGAGGATGACGATGGCGGAGGTAAGACCGACGATCACCGACCACACGCCGCTCACCGCCGCCAGTGGCGTCTCGCCCCAGCGCGCCTCTGCCAGGAAGCTCGTGTCGACTCGCGGCAGCACGAACATCGACATCAGCAGATTCACGACCACGACCACGATGAGCGGGAGCATCGCCACGAATGCACCGGGCTCGTCCACGCTCGCATGACCGTGCCGCACCTCGGCGGGATCGAACGTGCCCGCGGTGGTCGCGCGCTCGCGCACGACGAGATCTGCGGCCGCCGCTTCCGCCACCTTGCGCGGGCCTTGGAAACCTTCCCCGGCACGGCGCGCGGCCGCCTCGCGCCGACCGATCCACCACAGACCGAAACCGAGCATGATGGCCGCCGCGATGATGCCGAGCCCGGGTGCAGCGAACGGCGTGGTGCCAAAAAATGGCATCGGAATCGCGTTCTGGATGGCCGGTGTGCCGGGCAGCGCGGTCATCGTGAAGGTCGCGGTGCCGAGCATGATCGCAACCGGCACCAGCCGGTTCGGAATGTCCGCGGCGCGGAACAGCGCCTGCGCCATCGGCGCCAGCACGAAGACGGCGACGAAGAGGCTCACGCCACCGTAGGTCACGAGCGCGCCGGCCAGTACCACTGCCAGCACCGCGCGCTGTTGCCCGAGCTTGTCGGTCATGAAGTGTGCGATCGCCTTGACCGATCCGCTGTCGTTCATGAGCTTGCCGAACAGTGCGCCGAGCAGGAACAGCGGGAAGAACTGCGCGATGAAACCGGCGGCGGCGCGCATGAAGGTCAGCGTCCAGTGTGCGAGCAGCGGCTCGCCCGCAGCCAGGGCGGCGATCAGGGCGGCTGCCGGCGCCAGGATCAACACGCTCCAGCCGCGGAACGAGAGCCAGATCAGAACGCCGAGCGCGACCAGGATGCCGATGAGTCCGATCATGCGCCGCGCCCTCCCGCGAGGTTACGAAATGAGTGGAGAATCACGGATGCTACCGCCTCCGGCCCTGACTTCCCCGCTGCACCCACGTGCGCAGCAGCGCGAGCAGCGAGCCCCCGGTCAGCATGCCGAGCACGTAGACGAGGAACACCAGCACGGAGATCGGCAGGGTGAACCGGGCGGTCAGCAGCGTGAGCGTCACCGTCTCGAGATTCTGGAACTTGAAGAGGGCGACGATCGCCGTGAACACGACGATCAGCGCGATGTAGACCAACCTCATGCGGGTTTCTCCGTCGAGCGCGCTGTCTGCACGTGGCCAGCGAAGCGGCGGCGCATTATAACCGATCGCAAGAGCGGCGCAGCGAGCGACGCCCGCGCCGAATTTGGCTATGATGTGCGGCGCCGACAACGACACCGATCAGCGCCATGGCAAAGCTCGTTCGAATGAAGACGCGCCCCACCTTCCCGCCGCCGCCCCCCTCTGCGCGGTCGGCGCGGTCCGCCTGAAGCGTGCAGTTCAGCATCGACATCTTCACCACGCTCGCGCTCGCTTCGGCGGCGCTGGTGCTGGGTCGCGCGCTCACGCGGCGCGTCGCGTTTCTCGCGAACTACAGCATCCCGGACGCAGTCGTCGGCGGCATGCTCTTCGCGGTCATCATCACGATCGCACGGGGTGTCGGCGACGTGAAAGTCGAGTTCGACCCCGCGTTGTTGAGTCCGCTCAATGTCATGTTCTTCACGACGGTTGGGCTGTCCGCCGATGCGCGCTCGCTTGCCAAGGGCGGCAGGCTGCTGCTCGTCTTCTTCGTCATCGTGGTCGGCGCGCTTTTCATGCAGAACGCGATCGGCGTCGGCCTGGCGAAGGGATTCGACCTGCATCCCGCGAATGGCCTGCTCGCCGGTTCGATCACGCTCTCGGGCGGACACGGCACTGCCGCGGCCTGGGGTCAGAAGTTCATCGAGGAGCGCAACCTGCAGGGGGCGATCGAGCTCGGCATCGCGGCGGCCACCTATGGTCTCGTCGCAGGGGGGCTGTTCGGCGGACCGTTCGCCGCGTGGCTCATGCGCCGCTACGGCGTGCGCGGCCCGGGCGATACTGCACCCGCGGCTGCGGCAACCCCGATCCCCGAGACGCCACCGGCCGCCGCGCTCACGGCCTTCGAGCTGATCGAGACCTTGCTCCTCGTTTTCGTCTCGATGGCGCTGGGCTTTATGCTCTACCGCTGGCTGGGCCAGGGCGCCTTTACGCTGCCCACCTTCATCTGGGCGCTGCTGGTCGGTGTCGTGCTGCGCAACGTGCTGTCCCTGTCGGGACTCTATCGCGTCAACGATCAGGCGCTGGAGCTGATCGGCGCGCTCGCCCTTTCGCTTTTCCTCGCCATGATCATCATGACGCTCAAGCTGTGGGAGCTCGTCGATCTCGCCGGACCGATGCTGGTGATCCTGCTCACGCAGACCGCCGCGCTCCTCGCGTACGCGACGTTCGTCACCTTCCGCTTCATGGGCCGCAATTACGACGCGGTACTGCTCGCCACGGGCCACCTGGGATTCGGGATGGGTTCCACGGCCACGGCGATGGTGAACGTCCAGGCCGTGGCCGACCGTCACGGCCATTCGCACCTCGCATTCCTGTTGATCCCGATCATGGGCGCATTCCTGATCGACATCGCGAACGCGCTGACCATCCAGGGATTCCTGTCGCTGCCATGGTTCGGCTGGTAATGCGGATCACCCGTGCATGCGCGCTGCTCGCGGTCACGGCCGCGCTGCTGCTGGCCGCCGGATGCAGCCGTGGACCCGACGCCACCGACGTGCGCGAGGCGCTGCAGGCACAGCTCGATGCCGCGCTGGGGGGACGCGTGCTGACGGTCAAATCGCTGGTGCCCGCGGGCACCGCGGCGTTGAGCGGCCGCGACGGCCGCCTCCAGTATTTCAATGCCGAACTCGAATTCGACCGCGATTACGATTTCACGAACTGGAACGCGCACAGCGTCTCTTCGCTGGCGGCGTTGCTGGGGGCCGGACCGAAGGGCGTGATCGGCTTGAAGGAAGGCGGTAACCGTGACGGCGATACCCTGGGTGTCTACGGCAGCGCTGCCTTCCAGAAGCAGGGCGATCGGTGGACACTGGTAGCGCTGGCGCCACCGCCCGCTGCAACTGCGGCAGAGGTGCCCGCGGCAGCCCTCGTCTCTTCCGTGCGGCAGCAGCCGCACGAGATGCCCCCGCCTTCACCGGTACAGACCGAGTATGCGAAGTTAGGCAAACTCTTGACGCTGCCGCGCGCGCCCGGCCTTGCGGAAGGCGACCGCGAAGCCATCCTGGTCGAAGAGTTTCAGCGCGCGGAGCGCGCGGCGCGCCTGCGCCTGCAACAGAAGGCCGACGAGATTGCGGTCGCCGGCGGCCCGCCCGGCGGGGCCTACGAAGAGACGCTGGCTGCACTCGACGCGCGCGCCACGGCCGCCGGCATCTCGCTCGCCACGCTGTCGAGCGAAGGCAGCGTCGGCAACATCCGGCTGCTCGCCGACAACCGCGCTCAGTTCGCGCTGGTGCAAAACGACATCGCCGCGGCGGCCTATGCCGGGAGCGGCCGCTTCGCCGGCGCGCCGCAACGCGAGCTGCGTGCGGTGGCAAGCCTTTTCCCCGAGACCATTCAACTCGTGACCAAGGCAAAGTCCGGCATCTCGAGCGTGAGCGACCTCAAGGGCCGGCGCGTCGGTCTCGGGCCGATCGGTTCCGGCACGCGCGCCAACGCGCTGGCGATACTGACCGCGAACGGTGTTACCGAGGACATGCTCGCGGCCACGCTCGCCGATCCGCTGGTCGAGACGACGCGGGCACTCGCGGAGGATCGGATCGACGCTTTCTTCATCACTCTGCATGCACCGGCCCCTGCGTTGCAGCGCCTGGCCGCTTCGACGCCGCTGGCCTGGGTTCCCATCGGACCCTCGCGTGAGCTCATCGCGTCGGGTCTGGTGCCCATCACCATGCCACCGGAGACGTACGCCGGGCAGACCGCACCCATCCCCACACTGGCTGCGACCGCGCTCCTCGTCACGCGCGAGGACGTGTCGCCCGCGCAGGTCGAGCGCATGCTGCAGCTCTTGTTCGACGGCAAGTACGCGGTCGAAAGTGCCGCGGTGTCCCGCATCCAGACGCGCACGGCCCGCGAAGGCATAAACCTGCCTTGGTCGCCGGTTGCCGATGCCTGGCTGGCTGCGCGTGCGGCCACCCCCGTGTCGACCCGATAAGCGCCGCAAGCGCTGCTTCCCCGTTCAGGCAAGAGAATGAAAACAGCAATGAAGCGCACCCTCAAGTGGATCCTCATCGCGATCGCCCTCGCCATCGCCGCTTTCCTCGCGATGCGCTCGTACCGGGCGCTGAGCGGTCCGCCGCTGCAGCCGTGGCACACCTTCGTGCCCACCGAGTTGCGCGCGGACGAGCTCGACCGGGCCGACTGGTCGCGCTATCTGGCGCAGGAAGCGCAGATCTTCGAGAGCGTGCGCAAGGAGGTGACTCAGAAGCTCGCGCCGGACGAGCGCGCGCCGATCAATCGCTACTTCGAGCAAAGCCCCGTCTACGCGGAACGCTTCGCGCAGGACTGGAATCGCTCCTACGTACTGGAACCCACGGGCACCCCGGTCGGCGTGGTCGTCCTGCTGCACGGGCTGACCGATTCACCCTACAGCCTGCGCCATGTCGCCAAGCTCTATCGCGACCACGGTTACGTCGCCATCGGCCTGCGCCTGCCGGCGCACGGCACCGTGCCGGCGGGCTTGACCGACGTGCGCTGGGAGGACTGGATGGCCGCGACGCGCCTTGCCGTCCGCGAGGCTCGCCGCCGCGTTCCGGCGCCGGCGCCGCTGCATCTCGTCGGCTTCTCGAACGGCGGCGCGCTGGCGATGAAGTACGCGCTCGACGCGATCGAGGATCCGAAACTGCCGCGCGCGGATCGCATCGTCCTCTTCACACCGATGATCGGCATCACGCGCTTCGCGCGCTTCGCCGGGCTCGCCGGCCTGCCGGCGATCCTGCCGCCGTTCGCCAACGCCGCGTGGCTGAGCGTGCTGCCGGAATTCAATCCGTTCAAGTACAACTCGTTCCCCGTCAACGGCGCGCGCCAGTCGTTCCGGTTGACCGATGCGCTGCAGGCACAGATCCAGCGCCTCGCGCGCGCGGGCAAACTCGGGGAGCTGCCCCCCGTGCTGACGTTCCAGTCGGTGATCGATTTCACGGTCAGCACACCGGCGATCCTGTCCGCGTTGTATGCGAACCTGCCCGACAACGGCAGCGAGATCGTGCTCTTCGATGTCAACCGGACCGTCAAGTTCGGCCCGCTGCTGCGGCCTTCGTCCTATGTCGCGCTCGATCAGCTGACACCGACCACGCCGCAGACCTACCGCTTCACGGCGATCGCGAACTCGAATGCCGACAGCGAATCGACGGTCGAGCGCAGCATCGCGCCCGGCCAGCTCGAGACGGTGGAGCGCCCGCTCGCCCTGCCTTATCCGCACGACATTTTTTCGCTGTCGCACCTGTCGATCCCGATCCCGATGGATGATCCGCTCTACGGGATGCGGCCAGATCCCAAGACGCGGAACGAATTCGGTTTCAGCCTCGGCGCGATGGAGGCCCGCGGCGAGCGCGGCGCGCTGGTGGTCGACCAGGACTTCCTGACCCGACTGCCGTCCAACCCGTTCTTTCCCTACGTGCTCCAGCGCGTGGCGGAAGGCATCGAGCGGCCGTCCGGTCCGACCGGACGCCATCTCGCCGCGACGCCGGTGCCGGGGTTGCCCGTGCGGCTCGAAGCGCTGCTCTCGACCTTCCTCCCCGACGAACCGCAGCCCTTCGCCGGTCCGTGAAGGTCGTTCGCGCAGCGGGTCGGTGCACACGTCCGCGGCGCTGGCGTCAGCGACCGACTCTCCAAGCCGCGTCCCAGCCGAGCATCCGTATGGCCTTCTCGCTCGAAACCGATCCGTCCGTCTCAGTGACGTTGTAAATACCCGGCACCGCTCGGGTGACCGCAAGCTCGGCGGCTTTCGCAGCGGCGTCGACGTGCACGGACCCTGGACCTGCGGCAGCGTCGAAGCCCGTGCCGGGACCGTGGAGCAACCCGTAGCGCAGTACGATCCCGTCGAGCGGCGCATCGAGCACTTGCCGCTCGAGGCTTACCACACCCCGTACGGTTCCGCCGAGAACCGGGTCCGAATCGGCGATCAGGGGATCATCCTCGCTGTGGGGTAACGGCCCGTCCGCGTACAGGAACGCGATGCTCTGGGCGATCATCCGCCTGGCCCCGGCCTGGACGGCGGCCGATACGAGATTGCGCGTGCCTTCGTCTCGGATGCGCGCATTGCGCACCAGTGCTGCGGCCATCTTGTCCGGATCGAGACCGGGCGGCAGGTCGGTCAGCTGATGGATCACGATCTCCGGCTGCAGCTTTGTCAGGATGTCGCGCAGTGCATCGGCGTCGAAGACATCCACGACGACGGGCTCGACGTTCATCTCGCGCAGCATGGGCGCCTTGTTTGCGAACCGCGTGGTGCCGACTACCCGCCATCCGTCCGCGACGAGAAGCGGTGCGAGGCGGCGGCCGATCGCACCGGAGGCGCCAGCAAGGAAAAGACATCTGTTCATGACTCGAACCTCCTGGTGTCCTGAGTCAGGAGTTCGCTGCGCGTCGCTGCAGCTTTCATTTCTAGTCGAAGGTGACGAGATTCTTCTCCTTCGCATCCGCGACGAAGATCGCAAGCAACTTCGCGGGCTCAGTGTCACTCGCGTTCTCACTCACCCTATGGTGTGCGCCGGGTTTCTCCGTCCAGTGCTCGCCCGCGCGGTAAACGCGCTCCTCATCGTTGTCGATCTTGCTTCGGATGGCCCCGGACAGCACATACCCGACGACGAAAGCCGAGCCGTGGCGATGCGGCGGCGTTTTGCCGCCTGGCGGATAGTCGACGATCAGCGCGGTCATCGTCTTGCCCGGAACGTTCGCAATCGCCTCCTTGAACGCCGGCGCGATGGTTTCACGCTGGGTTTCCGGTCCAGCAGCAAGAACGGCTGGCGTGGCAGTGACAGAAAGCATGGCGAGCGTCAGTGCCGATGCGGACGTGCGAATCTTCATCCTGTTCTCCTCACTGCAGATACAGCTAACGGCGTCGTTCGCGTGAGATCGATGCGCCGATGCGTGACAATCGACATCTCGTCGGCATCCTAGGATCAAACACCAGTCGAGGCAAGCGAAACGCAGGCGGAGAAATTCGCGAACCCACGTGGAGGCAGCAAGCTACCGAGTAGACGTTTTTCCAGGACAACGACCAATCGCAGCCGTCCGCCGATCCCTGACGATCTCGCGCTCCGTCGCGCACCAAGCGCTCTTTCCGCACCGCCCGTGAGGGAGTGAGCGCACCGCGATCGCCGGTCGCGGCAGATCGCAGCGGTACGTTCCCTCACCCTCCCCGTTCGCGCGCCATCGCGATCAGAAGTTGGCCGCCGGCGAAAGAGTCTTCTCCCGACTCGCTCGACCGGAGTAGGTCTCCTGTCGGATTTACCCAGCTTGGCTTTTCCGCGATCGTGACGTCAACGGCGACCTACCAGCGAGGAACATCATGACGAAAACATTCACCATCGCGGCGGCGCTCCTCGCCATCACCACGCTTGCCGTCGCCGTGCCGTATTTCGAGCCACGCGTCTACCGGTTCGATCAGACGATCCTGGTTGGCGATTCCGAGCGTTCGTTCACGCTCAACCTGCCACCGACCTACTACGACAGCAAGGCACCCGTACCGTTGGTGATCGCGCTGCATGGCGGCGGCGGCAGCGGCGCGCAGTTCGAAGCGACATCCGGCCTCACGCAAAAAACCGACGCTGCACAGGTGGCGGTGGTGTATCCGGACGGCACGGCCGGCGCGCTCGGCCTTCGGACCTGGAACGGCGGCGGCTGTTGCGGCCACGCCGTCGCCGCCGATATCGACGACGTCGAGTTCATGCGCCAGCTGATCGCGCATCTGACGGCCAACTACCGGATCGATCCCAAGCGCGTCTACGCCGCGGGCCATTCCAACGGCGGCATGCTCGCGTACCGCCTGGCCTGCGAGCTGCCGGAGCGCATCGCGGCCATCGCGGCCAATGCGGCCGCGATGATGGTCGACTCGTGTGCCCCTGCGCACGCGGTGCCGGTGCTGCACATGCACTCCAGGCTCGATGCGAACGTGCCGATCGACGGTGGCCAGGGTATCGGTCTCGCGGGCGTGACGTTCCCGTCGCTGGCATCGGTGATGGCGAGCTGGGTGGCCATCGACGCCTGCGAAACACCGCCCATCGTGCGCATCAAGTCGGGGCTGTACGAGCGAACCACATGGCGGCGCTGTTCCAATCGAGCCGTGCTCGATCTCTACGTGACCGACGACGGTGGGCATGCCTGGCCCGGTGGCTTGCCGGGTGGCGCCGGTGGCGACACACCGTCCGAGGCGATCGACGCCAACGACTTGCTGCTCGCGTTCTTCCGGCGCCACGCGCTGCGGTAGCGGTTACCGGAGGTCGGCGTGCGTGCGTCGCGGCCATATTCGAAGAAAAGGTTTGCCCGGAGTGACAGTTGCCGTTACCCGAGAGGGGCGGCTAAGCTAGGTATTCGTCTGTAGACTTGACAGTTCCATAGCCGAATGCGAATGCAGCCATCATCGCGGCATGCACCTGTGCCGCAGGTACGGTCACGCCGTCGAAAGTGAGATCCAGCGTAGCGCAGGCATCATGTAGCACAGTAACTGGGTAACCTTGGTCCGCTGCGGCGCGCACGACTGCATCGACACACATGTGGCTCATTGCGCCAACGACGACCACCTCCTCCACTCCTCGAGCGTCAAGCTGTTGCTTGAGGTCTGTTTCACGAAAAGAGTTAATGTGGTGCTTGACAATGACCGGTTCGTCACCGTCAGGTGCGACTACGGATTGAATCTTCACGCCATCAGTGCCCGGCGTAAACACAGGCGCTTCGCCATTGGCGAACTCATGACGGATATGAAAAACCGGTATTCCCTTGCTCCGTGAATCGGCGATCACACGGGCCGCATTTGCGGCGGCTGCCTCGATTCCGGAAAGTGGCAGTTTGCCGTTTGGCAGATACTCGTTTTGCAGATCGACGACAATAATGCCGCACTTCTTCATGAATCTCTCCTTGAGTGGTTGTCAATGAAGCGACATGTTCGCTGGAGAACGAACTACTGTGCAGTGGCGCTACCGACAACTTTGGTGTCGATACAGGCTACGCGGTCGATAGAATAAGCCTATCAGAATCCACATGGACCAGTGGGAATCGTTCCTGCGGGAGTTGCCCTGATTTGGTGCTAAGCGCCCGCGCGCGTGGGATCGAGCCGACCTACTCCCGCAGCGGATCGGTGCACACGTCCGCGCCATCGCGCGGCAGCGGACCCTGGGTGAGCCGCTGCCACGGCACGACGATCGGCGAGGCGAGCATGCGCAGAATCGATTCCGGAAGGTCGCGCCGATCGATGCCGATGTTGTAGTCGGTGAGGGTGCCGGTGACGCGCAGCGGGTTCTGCAGCCGAAACAGCGCGAGACCCTTCGCCTGCGGCCGGAACACGAAATCGAGCGCCTCCGTTCTCAGATTCGCGCTACCCGCGCCGCGCACGCGCACGCGGGTGGTGTCGATCAGGATCTTGTCGTCGGACACGATGCCGTCGTCCAGGTCGAAGCGGCCGACGATGCAGTTGACGTGCGATTCACCGCCGGGATCGATCACGGGCAGCACGGCAAGCAACAGGTTGACCGACCACAGGTTGAAGATGCCGCCGCGAACGTCCTCGGGCCACACGGCGAAATCGATCTGGCCGTCGGCGTAGAGCATGATCTGATCGAGCGACGGCGCCTGACCGGCAAGCTCGACTCGCCCGCTGAAGAGGCCACGCACGCCCTCGGCCTGATGCAGGCGGCGCGCGAGAACGCCATAGTCGAAGCGCTCGATGTAGGCGCCTGCCTTGAAGTCCACCACGGGCGCCGTCGGGTCGTACGCGATCGACAGGCGCAGGGTGCCGCCGGGCACATTGACCAGCGCCGGCCCGAGGTGGAGTCGCCCGTCGTTCACCTGCACGCGCAGCGCGCCGTCGGCGAGGCGGTCGGTCCCCGAGTACACCTGCTTCACGACCACGTCGATGTAGGCATCGAGCCGGCGCAGAAACCGCACGCTCATGAGACGCTCGGTCCGCCGTGCCAGCGCCCGCGTGGTGGCGCGCACGCTTTGCGCGGTGAGGGTCGGCCGCGCGTCTTCGGTCAGGCGTTCCGGCAGCGGGAAGTCGTCGAGCTGGATGTCGGTAGCCGTCACCTGCACGTCGAGACGCGGACGCGGACCGCTCAGGTCGAGCTCGCCGGTGCCATCGAGCCGGCTCGCGCCCGCGCTCACCACGAGATCCCGCACCGCGTAGCCGGTCGGGGTGACCCGGATCGGACCGCGCATCGACCACGGACCCCACGGAGGAAGCTCCGCACGCGCGAGTGCGTTGAGCGCATCGAGGCGCTCGCCGCCCATTGCCATGACGAGCTGCCCGCCGCGTCCTGGCGGGAGATCGACCTCGCCTTCGAGGCTCAGGTGAGTGGTCCCGGCATTCGCGGTCACGGCGAGCGGCACGCGCGCATCGCGCGCGAAGTCCGACAACGTTCCCGCCGCGGCGTCGATCACGAGCGGCGTCGCGTCGAGCGTACCGTCCGCGTGAAGTCGAAGGCGCTGCCCCGGCGGTGCAACGACAGTCGCTTCGCGTATGCCGATCTCCGCGACGGGGTCCTCCCCAGTCGCTCGGCGCACCGCGACGCTGCCGCCGGTGAGGCGTGCCTCGATGGAGGACTGCTGCGCCAGTTCGCGCAGGGTGCTGCCCTGCGCGCGCAACGCAACGTCGAGCGCGTCCGCACGACCATCGATGTCTTGCGCGATGCGCAGCCCGCGCAGCAGCCCGCCGACGTCGATGGCACGCGCCGAGACATCGATCGTCGCATCCGGTGCCACGCCGCGCAGGTCGAGCGCGACGCGCCCCGCGAACGGCGTGCCGGCGAGCGTCGCGGCGATGGGTGATGGCAGGAGACGCCCTTCGCGGACCTTCGCGGGAAGCTCGAAGTCGACGAGATCGAAGCGGCCGAGTGCGACGCGGTCCAGCCGCAGATCGATGTCCGCGTCCGTGAGCTCGATGCCGCTGGGAAGCAGCGGCGCGTCGATGCTCGCGCCCCCTTTCGCGCGCAACGTCGCGAGCTGCGGCACGTCGATGAGCGGGCTGCGCACGAGCGCCGCGGTGATCTCGCGTCCTCCGATGCGCGTACGACGCACGTTCGCGGTCAGCGTGCTGCGGCCGAGCTTCACCGTCGCACCGTCGAGGCGCCACGCATCGCGCTCGGTCCGCAGACGGCCGCGCGCGTCGAGCGCGAGCTTGGCGCCGGACGCGACGGGAAGCCAGCGTGCGAGATCCCCCACGCGCGGTGCCCGAAGGTCGAAGGCGAGGTCGGTCGCTTCCGGCGTGCCGGGAAAGGCAATCGTGCCGGAAGCGCTCAGCTTCGCGCGGGCGGCGGTGAGATCGAGTTCGAGCGGCATCGCGCGATGCGCCACCATGTCGGACAGCGTGCCTGCCCGGAACGCGAGCGTCATGCGCTCGCCCTGCAGTGTGCCGCGCCCACTGCCGTGCAGGCGCTCGCCGCGGCGCGCCGACAGGTCGACCGCATCGAGGGTGAGAGCGAGTGGCGGTACTCCGGCGCCCCGGTCGAAACGCAATCTCGCCGCCGCCGACAGCGTGAGATCGAGCGCGCCGGCCAGCGCACCGACCGTCTCGCCGCGACCGTCGGCGCGCAGTGTGACGTGTCCCAACTCACCGCTCACGGCAGGCGTGTCGACGAGGCCCCGTGGCAGGTCGCGCAGCGCCGTGTCGCGCGCCTCGAGCCGGAGGGCGAGCGTGGGGACGGCAGCCGCGCCGTCGAGATCGAGTTCGCCGGAGAGCGGGACACCGGCCCACACCCCGCGCATCGGCACATGCACGCGGCCGCCGTCGACGCGCAGTTCCAGCGTCACGTCACGCAGATCACCCGGCACGCCCGACAACTCGCCCATGCTCACGTCGATATCGAGATCGAGCGGCATCAGATCGCGCACGAACAGCCGCTCGAAGCTCTCGGGGGTGCGCGTGCCGCCGCCCCCGAAAAGAGGCCCCAGGTCCAGCCGGGCAACCGCCAGGGCGCCGCGCAGCCGAGTGCGCGCGCCGCGCAGATCCGCCACGAGCTGTCCCGATGCCTCCGCCCCCGCCGCTCGACCTCGCAACGCGGAGATCTCGATGCGCTGCGCTCCCGCGGCGACCATGCCACGCGCCGAGAGATGGCTGTCGGCATGCTCGAACACCAGCTCGAACGGCCACTGGGCGCTTGCCGCGAGCAGTTTCTCGGGCGCGTCTCCGGTAAGCGTGATCGCATACGGCGACGCACTTGCCGTGTGCGCGCGCAGCAGGACGCGCAGTGGCTGATCAGCGCGGCCGCTCGCCGAGAGCTCATCGACTGCCGCATGAAGATGTCTCGCTGCGCCGACATCGAGGTATTCGAGATCGAGGTTGCGCAGCGCGATCTCATCGATGCGGATGGCGCCGGCGGATGATTGGGCCAATCGGGCGCTCGTCCAGTTCGCGCGTCCGTCCGCGCTTCGTTCCAAGCGCACGCTGCCGCGGTCGGCCTCGACGCGGCTCACCCGCAGGAAGCCGCGCACTGCCTGCAGCAGATCGAAACGGACGTCGACATCGCCGAGTGTCGCGAACTCCCCGGTCGAGAACCCGGGGACATTGGGAATCTCGACACCGCCCGCGTGCACCTTCGAATCGAGGCCGAGCGTCAACGTGAGCGCACCGTGCAGGCGAACCGGCCGCTCCAGCGCGGCGGCAAGACGGCCGGCGGCGACATCGCGCCAACGCGAGAGGTCGACGGTCACGCCCGCGAGGACGAACGCCGCCAGCGCAACGATCGAGATGAAGAGGATGCCGGCGACGGCCAGCAGCGCCCCTCGCCCGCGCGTCATCGCGACAGAAGCACGCAACCGCTACGGCGAGACCGCGTTGGCAAGCGGTCGAGGCGCAGCGGTATGCAGCGGCCGCCGGGAGAACGCGAGGCGATGGGTCGGGCGCGAGCGCCGCGCCCGACGAGAACAGCCCGGAGGATCAGAGATCGAGGCGGTTGATGCGGGTCCCGTTCACGCTCAGATCGGCCATGAGCCCGGCATTGCTCAGCGCGAAGCCGACGACGTCCTGCCGCACGTCCTGCGTATTCACCCGGGCGTTGGCGCCGAGGGAAATCATGGTGACGTTGGCATCGACCCCGGCGGTCCAGCCGCTGCTTGCCTCGAACCTCTTCAAGGACTCGGGGGTCATGAACAGGATGAACAGCGCGCGCGACTGGCCGCCAGCGGTCAAGCCGACCGATGCCGCGCTGATGGAGTAGTAACCGGCCGTCTTGCCGGCCTTGCGCAGCGCGCCCTGACCGTGCGAACCGGCGACGATGAAGCCGCCCGACACCACGGATGGGAAGACCAGCATGCCCGCCGAGCGGGCCACCAGTTCCTGCGAGCCTGCGGCCTCCCGGTACAACCGGGACACGGCGTTGTCGACATCGGCATTGATGGTCCGGCGCCTGGCGTCGGGATCGCCGCTCGCGCCGCCGGTGGTGGTGCATCCGGTCGAGAGTACGGAGAGTGCGGCGAGCGATGCGCCGGCCGCGAGGAAAGTACGCTTATCCATTGGTAACCCCTTTCGCTTGGGATACTGGTGCTGAGTTGGTGAAGCCGCCAAGGCGGCGACTGGCAAGCAAATTAGCCGTTCGGACCGACCGAGTCAAGCCAACCGCGGGCACCTTGCGAGTCGCGGTCAAGGTGAGAACCAGAACGCGGCTTTGCCGTCGATCTGCGCCACGATCGCGCCGCGCCGGCATGCGGATGTCGTCACGTTGCCGTCTCGCGGACCCCGGCCTTCGCACAGCAGCGCACTCGGGCGGGTTGCGCTGCATCGCAACAGCAGGGACAATCGCGAATAATCACCAACATAACCACCAACAAACGAACCTTCCCGTGTCCACGCACCCCGCATCGTCGCGCATTGCCCGCGCCCCGCGCGTTGCCCTACTCCTCGCTTGGTCGACAGTGGCTCTGCTCGCGGCCTGCAAGTCCGCCGAGGAACCCCCCGCACCGGAAATCCGGCCGGTGCGCGTCGTGATCGGTGAACAGCGGGCGAGCGGCGACGCGGTGTCGCTCACCGGCACGGTGCAGGCGGAAACGGAAGTCAATCTCTCTTTTCGCATCGACGGGCGCATGATCGAGCGCCGTGTGAACGTCGGCGACACGGTCCGGGTCGGTCAGGTGATCGCAACGCTCAACCCGGAGATCGAAGAGAGCGGTCTGCAGGCCGCGCGCGCCGACCTCGCGGCCGCGACTGCGCGGATGGTCGAAGCGCAGAACAACTTCCAGCGGCAGCAGCGGCTGCTCGAGCAGAACTTCATCTCGAAGGCGGCCTTCGACCAGGTGGTGGCGACGCGCAAGGCCGCCGAATCCCAGGTGGATGCCGCGCGCGCCAATGTCGACATCGCGCAGAATCGTCTGGGCTACACGCGCCTCGTGGCGAAGTCCGGCGGCACGGTTACCGCGGTCGGCGCCGAGCCCGGCGAAGTGGTGCAGGCAGGTCGCATGGTGGTCCAGCTCGCGCAGCAAGGCGGCATCGACGCCGTCTTCGACGTCCCGCCGCAGGTAAAGGACATCGCCCCGAGCCAGCCCGAGATCACCGTCGCGCTCACGATGAATCCCAAGGTGCAGGCGAAAGGCCGCGTGCGCGAAGTATCGCCGCGTGCCGACGCGATCACCGGCACGTTTCAGGTTCGCGTTGCCCTCGTCAATCCGCCCCCGGCGATGCGGCTCGGCAGCACGGTCACCGGACGCATGCGCGTCGGCGGCGCGTCGGGCGTCGAGATACCTGCCTCTGCCCTCACCCGCGCCGATGGGCAGCCGTCGATCTGGGTGGTCGATCCCGCAAGCGACACCGTCTCCCTGCGCCCGATCGAGGTGGCGACCTTCACCCCGGACAGGGTGATCGTGGGCGGGGGACTCAAGCCCGGTGAAATCGTCGTCACGGCCGGCGTGCAGGCGCTGCGCCCCAACCAGAAGGTGCGCCCGGTCGAGGCTGCGCAGTGATCGGCCCGAACCTGTCGGAGTGGGCGATCCGCCGGCGCTCGCTCGTGATCTTCCTGATGATCGTCGCGGTGGTGGCGGGCACGCTGTCGTTCCTGCGTCTGGGGCGCGCCGAGGATCCGGTGTTCACCTTCCGCACCATGATCGTGTTCGCGGCCTGGCCCGGTGCCACGCTCGAGGAGACGCTCGAGCAGGTCACGGAACGCATCGAGCGCAGGCTGCAGGAGACGCGCCATCTCAACAACGTGCGCAGCTTCACGCGGCCCGGTTTCACCACCATGTACGTGGACCTCAAGGGCTCGACGCCGCCCGAGGAGGTGGCATCCGTCTGGCAACAGGTCCGGAACAATGTAGGCGACATGCGCCACACCCTGCCTGCCGGGGTCGTCGGTCCGGGTTTCAACGACGATTTCGGCGACACCTTCGGCATCATCTACGGCTTCACGGCCGACGGTTTCACGCAGCGCGAGCTGCGCGACTACGTGGAAGACGTGCGCTCGCGCCTGCTGCTGGTGCCCGACGTGTCGAAGATCGAGATCCTCGGCGCGCAGGACGAGCAGATCTTCATCGAGTTCTCCACCGAGCGGCTGGCCGGCCTCGGGCTCGATTTCCCGAGCCTGGTCGCGGTGCTGCAGACGCAGAACATCGTGCGGCCGGCCGGCGTGCTGGACACGGGGCAAGAGCGCGTCCTGCTGCGGGTCTCGGGTGCGTTCGACAACGAGGACGACATCCGCTCGGTCAACTTTCGCATCGGCGATCGCAACGTGCGCCTGGGCGACATCGCGGAGGTGCGGCGCGGCTTCGTCGATCCGCCGCAGCCGATGTTCCGCGTCAACGGCAAGCCGGCGATCGGGCTCGCGATCGCGATGCGCGATGGCGGTGACATTCTTGCGCTGGGCGCCAATCTCACAAGGGAGATGGCAGCCATCCGCGCCGAGCTGCCGGTCGGCATCGAACCCATCCTGGTCGCCGACCAGGCGGTGACCGTGGACACCGCCATCGGCGAGTTCATGGAGTCGCTGTGGCAGGCGATCGTGATCATCCTCGCGTGCAGCTTCGTCGCGCTCGGCGTGCGTCCGGGCGCCGTGGTGGCCCTGGCGATTCCGCTCACGCTGGCGGTCGTGTTCGCGGTGATGGACATCACCGACATCGACCTGCAGCGCATCTCGCTCGGCGCGCTCATCATCGCGCTCACGCTGCTCGTCGACGACGCGATGACGACCGTCGACGCGGCGATCCGGCGCCTCGCGGCGGGCGACACGAAGGAAGACGCCGCCACCTTCGCCTACAAGACGCTCGCCGCGCCGATGCTGGCCGGGACGCTCATCACGATCGCGGGCTTCGTCCCGATCGGCTTCGCGCAAAGCTCCGCGGGCGAGTACACGTTCTCGATCTTCGCCGTCGTCGGCATCGCGCTCATCGTGTCGTGGTTCGTCGCGGTGATCTTCGCGCCGGTGATCGGCATGGCGATCCTGAAGCCGCCGAAGCAAGGCGCCGATGCCAAGCCGGGGAAGCTGCTGCAGGGCTATAGCCGCTTCCTCAATGCCGCCATGCGCGCGAAGTGGCTCACCATCGGCGTCACCGTCGCGGCGTTCATCGCGGCCATCTATCTCGTCCGGTTCGTGCCCCAGCAGTTCTTTCCGTCGTCGGATCGCCCCGAACTCGTCGTCGATCTGACGCTGCGCCAGAACGCGTCGATCTTCGCCAGCAAGGAAACGGTGGAGCGGCTCGAGGAGATTCTCGCCAAGGACGAAGACATCGATCACTGGAGCACCTATGTCGGCCGCGGCGCGATCCGGTTCTACCTGCCGCTCGACGTGCAGCTGCAGAACGAGTTCTTCTCCCAGCTCGTGATCGTCGCGAAGGACGTCGACGCGCGGGTGCGCCTGCAGCCGCGCCTGGAGAAATTGCTGGAAGAGCAGTTCCCGACCGTCGTCTCCCGCGTCGCACCCCTCGAGCTCGGTCCTCCGGTCGGCTGGCCGATCCAGTACCGCGTGAGCGGGCCGGACATCGAAAAGGTCAGGACGATCGCCAAGGATCTCGCCCAGGTCGTCGCGAGCGATGCGGGCGCGCGCCACGTCAACTACGACTGGATGGAGCCTTCGCGCCAACTGCGGATCAAGATCGATCAGGACCAGGCCCGCCGGCTCGGCGTGAGCTCGCGGTCAATCGCGGCCGCGCTCAACGCCACCGTCGCCGGTTCCACCGTGACCCAGGTCCGCGACAGCATCTACCTGGTCGACGTGGTCGCCCGCGCCACCGACGAACAGCGCGCGGCGCTCAACACGTTGCGCTCGATGCAGGTGCCGACTCCCGGCGGGCGGATGGTGCCGATCACCCAGTTCGCCACGTTCGAGTACGAGCAGGAGTACCCGCTCGTGTGGCGCCGCAACCGCGTGCCGACGCTGACCGTGATCGCCGATGTCGTGCCCGGCGTGCTCCCCGACGACGTGGTGAACGCGCTCGACCCGAAGATCGCGGAACTGAACGCGCGTCTGCCGAAAGGCTACACGATCGAGACCGGCGGCATCGCCGAGGAGAGTGCGGAGTCGAGCGCATCGGTGTTCGCCGTCGTGCCGCTCATGCTGGCGCTCATGCTGACCGTGCTCATGTTCCAGCTGCAAAGCTTCCGGCGCTTGAGCGTCGTGCTCGCCATCCTGCCGCTCGGCCTGATCGGTGTGGTCGCCTCGCTGCTCATGTTCAACCGGCCGCTCGGCTTCGTCGCGATCCTGGGCATCCTCTCGCTGCTCGGCATGATCGCGAAGAATGCCGTCATTCTCATCGTGCAGATCGAAACCGACCGCGCCGAGGGCAAGGACGTGTGGGACGCGGTCGTCGCCGCCGCCACTTCGCGGCTGCGGCCGATGTCGCTCACGGCGATCTCGACCGTGCTCGGCCTGATCCCGATCGCGCCGACCGTGTTCTGGGGACCGATGGCCTTCGCGATCATGGGCGGCCTGCTGGTGGCGACGCTGCTCACCCTCGTGTTCCTGCCCACCGTATATGTGACCGTTTTCAAGGGCAAGCCCAGCGGGGCGCCGGGCAGACCCGCGCCGGCGACCTGACAAGAGATCACGCAAGGAGAAATAGCATGCACCTGGAACTGAAGAAGGCGAATGTCTGGGACAGAGTCTTTCTCGTCATCGCGCTGACTGCACTGTCGAGTGCAGCCTGGGCGCAGTCCTCCGTCCAGTTCGGCCGCATCACGAACGTGAGCCTCGTGAATACGGACAGCTCCGGGGCGCAGGTCGGCGGGGCGTTGCTCGGCGGTACGCTCGGCGCCGCGGTGGGCTCCGGGCGATCGGGCAGCAACCGCATCCTCGGGGGTGTCGGCGGTGCGGTCGCCGGACAGCAACTGGGGCGCATGGCGACACGGGGTCAGGCGTTCCAGTACACGATCCTGATCGGGGGCAGCACCATCACGATGGTGACGGACGAAGCGGGGTTGCGCGTGGGCGATTGTGTCGCCGTCGAGCGCGGGCAGTTCAACAATCTGCGTCTGGTCGACGACGCGCGTTGCGCGCCGGGCGCAGCGGCGCCCGCGCAGGCAGCGGTGCAGGAAGCGGACGCCTGCGTCGCGGCCAAGAGCCAGCTGCTCGCCGCGCAGACCGACGACGAGTTCGACCGCGCCGAGCGGCGCGTACGACTGCTCTGCGGCGATTGAGGCTTGCGGGTGCACCACCGCCCATGACGAAGGTGTGGGCCGCGACGACCCGGGGCGCGTGCTACCTCGCGCTCTGGATCGTGCTGATCGGCGCCGCCCCGCCCGACATCGCCGCGGGCTTCGTCACCGCCGCGCTTGCGACGTGGGTCAGTCTGCGGCTCGTCCCGCCCGCTGCCGACCGCGTTCGCCTGATCGCACTCGCCCGGCTCGTCGCCCGCTTCGCCTGGCAATCGGTGGTCGCGGGCGGCGACGTGGCGCGCCGCGCACTCGACCCCCGCCTGCCGCTCGCGCCCGGCTTCATCGAGTATCCGTGCGCGATCGCACCGGGTCTTCTGCGTAATGCTTTCGCGTCGCTCACGAGCCTGATGCCGGGCACGGTGCCGGTCGCCGACGACGGCAAGGTGTTTCGCTATCACTGCCTCGACGTGAATCAGCCCGTCGTCGAGTCGCTGCGGACGGAAGAAGCCCTGGTCGCGCGCGTCCTCGGAAGATGACGACGTTTCTGCTCGCGGCCGCGGCCTTCGTGCTCCTGTTGACCGCGGTCGGACTCAAACCACTGCTGCGCGCGCGGGGGGCGGCGGACCGGATCATGGCGGTGCAGCTGCTGGGTTCCGGCGGCATCGGAGCCCTGCTCCTCTTCGCCGAAGGCACCGAGCGCTACACCGCGATCGACGTCTCGCTCACGCTCGCGCTGCTCGCCGCCTTCGTGTCGGTGGCGCTGGCCAAGTCGGCGCGGCGCCTGGATGCGACGGCGCCCGCCACCGATTCCGCCGACCGCCAATGACGCTCGTACTCGACCTCTACACCGTCGTCGCCGTGCTCGGTGGCGCGTTCTTCTATCTCGCCGGAACGGTCGGCCTGCTGCGCTTTCCCGATACGCTCACGCGCCTGCACGCACTCTCCAAGGCCGACAACCTGGGCCTGGGGCTGATCGTCCTGGGACTGCTGCCGCGCGTCGACGGCACGCTCGTGGCGCTCAAGCTCGTGTGCGCATGGTTGCTCGTGCTGCTGTCGGGCGCCACGGTCGCGCAGCTCATCGCCCGCGTCGCCCGCTCCCAGGATCCCTCCGCGTGAGCTGGTCGTTCGCGGTCGATCTTGCGATGGCAGGGCTCCTCCTCGCGATCGCCGTCTTCACCATCGCCGTGCGCGACGCATTCGCCGCCGTCGTCGCGTTCGCCGCCTACGGCCTGCTCGTCGCGGTCGTCTGGGTGCGGCTGCAGGCGGTCGACGTGGCGCTCACCGAAGCCGCGATCGGCAGCGGGTTGACGGGCGTGCTCATGCTGGGCGCTGCGGCACGGCTGCGCGGGACCGAGCGCGCCGCCCAATCCGCGCGGCCCGCGGCGTGGCTTCGCGTCGTCGCGGCAGTGCTTTCCGCCACGGTCGCGACCGCCCTCGGAGCAGCGGTCTGGTTTTTCCCCGACCCTGCACCGACGCTCGCGCCGGCCGCCGTCGGGGAGATCGACGCGACCGGGCTCGGCAACACCGTCACTGCCGTGCTGATGGCATACCGTGCGACCGACACGGTGCTGGAGAAGGTGGTGCTGGTGCTCGCCGTCCTCGGCGTCTGGTCGCTCGCGCCCGACCGGGCGTGGGGCGGCCGGCCCGGCACCCTCTATCGCCCCGACGCCGACGGCGTGCTGACCTTCTTCGCGCGCGTGCTGCCGCCCTTCGGGGTGGTGATCGGGGTCTACCTCATGTGGACCGCGGCCGACAATCCCGGCGGCGCGTTCGCCGGCGGCACCGTGCTGGCCGCGATGTGGGTGCTCGTGATGATGGCGGGGCTCACCGACGCGCCCCCCGTCGCCGGTCGAGCGCTGCGGCTGCTGGTGCTCGTCGGACCCGTGGTGTTCGTCGCCTTCGGTTTCGCCGGCATGGTCATCGCAGACGCGTTCCTCGCGTACCCGGTCGATTACGCCAAGGCGCTGATCGTCGCGATCGAGGTTCCCATGACGGTTTCGATCGCCGCCATGCTCGGCATGCTGCTCGCGGGCACGCCGAGCCGGCCGGTGCAACCATGAGCTCCGCGACCCTGCTCGGCCTGTGCAGCGCCGTCCTCGTCGGACTCGGCCTGTACGGCCTGGTCGCGAATCCCGAACCGCTGCGCAAGATCCTCGCGTTCAACCTGTTCGGCAGCGGCGTGTTCCTGATCTTCGGCGTGGTCGCGCGGCGCGGGGCCGGAGCCGGACTCGGCGGCGACCCGGTGCTGCAGGCGCTCACCATCACGGGGCTGGTCGTCGCATTCGCCGCGACCGCCCTCGCGGTCGCGCTGCTGCTGCGGCTCTTCGAGGCGACCGGAACCGCCACGCTCGCGTCGGGCACGCGCCCCGACGCCGACGCGAGCAACACCTGATCCGGCGTAACACATGGGGGCCGCGACACCGGCGGGTTTCCTGCTGCCGCTTGCGCTGATGGCGCCGCTCACCGGCATGCTGATCGCGTTCGCGCTCGGCGGCCGGTATGCGCACCGCGTCGCATTGGCCACCGTCCCGGTCGGACTCGCGCTCGCGATTGCGATCGTCATCCACCTCGCGCGCTCGGGCGAGGCGCTGGAATACCTGCTCGGCGGCTGGGCACCGCCCCTGGGCGTGCGCCTGCGCGCCGACGGGCTCGCCGCCGCCATGATGCTCGCCACCGCGGTCATCATCGGCGCCACGGCGCTCTTCGCCGGGCCCGAGTTCGGCGCACGGCCGGACGCCCCGGAGCGCCGCGCCCCGTTCGCGTTCTGGCAGCTGCTGCTCGCGGTCTGGGGCGCGCTCAACACGGTGCTGCTCGCGCACGATCTTTTCACCCTTTTCGTCGCGCTCGAGCTGCTCACGTTCGCCGGCGTGCCGCTCGTGTGCCTGGACGGGCGCGGCGAGACACTGCAGGCGGCGCTGCGCTATCTCATCTTCGCCCTCGCCGGCTCGGCGCTCTATCTCGTGGGGGTGCCGCTCCTGTACGGCACGTACGGCACTCTCGACATTTCGCTGCTCGCGATGCGCATCCACGTCGACCACGCGACGGTCACCGCGACCGCGCTGATGACGGCGGGCCTGCTCGCAAAGACCGCGCTCTTCCCGCTGCACCTGTGGCTGCCGCCCGCGCACGCCGGAGCACCCGCTCCCGCGAGCACGGTGCTCTCGGCGCTGGTCATCAAGGGCTCGTTCTTCGTGCTGGTGCGGCTCTGGTTCGACGTCGGGCTCGGCAGCGCCGCGGGCGCGCAGCTGCTGGCCGCACTCGGCGCCGGGGCGATCTTCTTCGGCAACGTGGTCGCGCTGCGGCAGGCGCGGCTCAAGCTTCTGGTCGCGTATTCCACCGTGGCGCAGATCGGCTACCTCTTCCTCATGTTCCCGCTCGCGCTCAGTGCGGGCTCGACCGCCGCGGACGGCGCGATGGCGCTCGCAGGCGGCCTCATGCAGGTGATCTCGCACGCGGCGGCGAAAGCGGCCATGTTCATGTCCGCCGGGCTCGTCTACGCCGCGCTCGGCCACGACCGCATCGCAGAGCTGGCGGGGGTCGGCCGCCTGATGCCGATGAGCATCGTCGCGTTCGCGCTGGGCGGCATCTCGCTCGTCGGCCTGCCGCCCTCCGGCGGCTTCCTCGCGAAATGGCTGCTGCTCTCGGTGTCGGCCGCGACCGGGCAGTGGTGGTGGGCGGCGGTGATGATCGTCGGGGGTCTGCTCACCGCGTGCTACGCGGTGCTGGTCGTGATGCGCGCGATGACTGCGCCGGCAGCCCCGCTCGTGCCCAAAGCCGAAGTGCCGCGGGCAAGCGAGGCGGTCGCGCTCGCGCTCGCGGTGTGCTCGGTGCTGTTGGGCTTCGTCGCCTTTTTGCCCATCGACCTCACCGCGATCGGCCGCCCTCATTCCGTCGTACTGGGCGCGCAATGAGGACGTTGCTGCTCGGCGCCACCCTCGCGCTCCCGCTCGCCATGCTCGCGGCCTGCGTGCTCCGCGGGCTGCGTGAACGCATGCTCGGGTGGCTCGCGATCGCGCCGCTGCCGGGTCTCGCGGCGGCGCTTTTTGCCGTCGATGCGGCACCGCTCGCGTTCGGCGGCGCGTCCGTGCAGCTCACCTTCGCCCTCGATCGTCCGGGTGCGCTGCTGCTCGGCGTCGCTGCGCTGCTGTGGTGTGCCGCCGGCACCTATGCCGCGAGCTACTTCGGCGGCTCGCCCAAGGCGGGACGCTTCGCGGTGTGCTGGCTGATGGCGCTCACCGGCTGCCTGGGGGTCTTCGTCGCGGCCGACATGGTGAGCCTCTACGCGCTGCTGGGTCTGCTCACGCTCGGTTCGACCGGCCTCGTGATGCACGACGACACGCCCCGTGCACGCCGCGCCGCCGCGGTGTACGTCGGCCTCGCGCTGGCCGGAGAAACGCTCGCGCTGATGGCGTTCGTCATGCTCGCGACGCTGACACCGGGCGACAGCCTGCTCGTGCGCGACGCCGCGGCGGCGCTGCCGACGTCCCCTCACCGCGACCTCACGCTGGCGCTCCTCGTGGTCGGATTCGGCATCAAGGCCGGGCTCGCGCCGCTGCACGTCTGGATGCCGCTCGCGCATTCGGCCGCGCCGGTTCCCGCATCGGCCGTGCTTTCCGGGGCGGTGGTGAAGGTCGGCATCATCGGGCTCATCCGCTTCCTGCCCTTCGACGCGCCGCTCGCGGCGTGGGGCGAGCCGCTCGCCGCGCTGGGCATGTTCACCGCGCTGTACGCGGTTGCCATCGGCATCACGCAGACCCATCCGAAAGCGGTGCTCGCGTATTCGAGCGTCTCGCAGATGGGTGTGGTCGTGGCGGTGCTCGGCATGGGCATGGCGGCGGGCGACGCCGCGGCGCCCATGCTCGCGGCGTTCTACGCGTCGCACCACGTGCTGGTGAAAGGCGCGCTCTTCCTGGTGGTCGGGGTCGTCGCCGCGACCGGCACGGCGCGCGTGATGCCGACGCTCGCGCTCGCCACCGTGCTCGCCGCCGGCCTCGGCGGACTGCCGCTCACCGGTGGCGCGCTCGCGAAGTTCGCGGTGAAGGACCCGCTCGGCGACGGCCTCATGGGCGCGCTCGGGGTCGTCTCCGCGATCGGCACCACGGTATTGATGCTGCATTTCGTCGTGCGGCTGCGTGCGAATGCCGCCGCGGAGCCGCCCGCCGCCGCGCCGGCGGGACTCTTCCTGCCTTGGCTCGTCATGGCGATCGCATCGATCGCCGTGCCGTGGCTGCTGTATTACGCGGCGCCGCTCGGTGTGCTGCCCGATCCGCTCGCGCCGAAGTATCTGTGGGAGGCGCTGTGGCCAGTTGCGATCGGCGCCGTGCTCGCGGCCGTGCTCACGCGTAACGCCGACCGTCTGCCGCGCATTCCCGAGGGCGACATCGCGGTTGCAATCGACGCCGCAGCGCGCGCCGCCGTCATCGGGAGCACCCGCCTGGAAAGCCTGGATGTCGTGCTGCGGCGCTGGCCGGCGGCAGGCGTATCGCTGCTCGCGGTGGCAATAGCGATCGGCGCGGCACTGGTGGCCGCGGGCTGATCGCAGCGCCGAATCGAACCCTCAGTCGGCCCGGTTTCCGATGCCGGCCGCCAGCGCGGATGCGCTTTGCTCACCCGAGCCGTCGAAGAAGTGGATACATCCTGCATCGTCGCACACCCAGACCTCCCGCGCGCCGGCTGCGAGATACAGGAGGCTCTTGTGACGCATCTCTTCCCAAGTGTTGGAAGGCGACATGATTTCGACGCAGATGTCGGGTGCACGGACCAGGAAGCCGCGTGAATCTGTCGCCTCGGCGAATCCAGGTGCTGCGAGCGCGAGGTCGGGCGCCTTCACGCCATCCGCGGTGTGTATGCCCACCTCCGGCCAGATTTGCCAGTCCGGCAGGCTCGCCTTGAGCGCCGCGATGATCCGGTCCGCGCGCTTCGCATGGGTGAGCCCGATGGGTGGGTTCATGATGATCTGCCCTTGTCCGTTCGTTTCCCAGGGACCCGGAAGCTTGAGGCTCAGGCCGTATTCGAGAGCCGCCTCGACCCGCGGGTCGGGTACGAACCGCTGCGGTGCGTTCATCTGGCCGCTCCTTCGCCGGCATACACGCGAGTCATTGTAGTCCCTGCCGCGCGAAGAAAAGAACATCCGGGCCAGTCTTGCCTCTCGCAGCCCTCGCGCCGCGGAATTCGATGCGGAGGGTGCTGGGAGCGTGCAAGAGAAGATTTGGTGGTCCTCATGGAATCTTGACCTCGCGATAGCTGCCAGCGGTTGCACTGCCGACAGCAGCGACCACCGTACCCAAGACGCTTTGCATTCTCGGCCAACTCGTTGTGGTAAGCACAACAATGGCGATGCGGCGTGACACGAGATTCTGTTGATGCTTGAGGTTGGTGTCCGTGGTCACCGGGACGTCGAATCCTTCGATCTCGGCCAGATCGATCAAGTCGCCGTTGTTCAACTGTGACCAACCGCGCTCATGGGCCGTCACGACCTCATGCTGCGTGAGTACCCGGCGCAGCGGAACGGGAGTGCCCTGGTCGAAAAGGATGCGCACCTACGCGGGAGCGAGGGCGCTGCGCGCCGCATGCTCGAGCACTGCACGTGCCTGCTCCATGGTCACCCCGGGAAACCACTCGATGAACTCTGACACGAGGGCGCCATCTTCAAGGTTCTCAAACAGCGCCGCGACCGGCACACGGGTGCCACGAAAGACCCAGGCGCCACTCACGCGTTCAGGGTCGCGTTCAACAGCGGGGCAACTAGACCAGTCAATCATGCGCGAGAACCTTTGGGGCTTGCTTCGGATACTGCTGCCACCCTTGTTTGAGAACTCTGCAACCACCAGCAGTTCACTGAATGGTGCGATCTGTGCAAGGCGCCCCTCGGATCTGTGTCGGCGTGCGGCAGTCATGCGGGGTTCGCAGCCCCGCCCGCTGCGGCGCGCAGCTCGGTCAGCGCGCCATCACGAGCACCAGGATCCTTCCTTTGCCCGCTGCCATCGGCTCCATGGCCTTGCCGATGATCGCCCCGACCGCCCTGTCGCGGTCGAGGACCTTTTGCGCGTGACCCGGCGTCGCGCTGGTGGTGAGCAGGTCGCCGATCGCAATGGGCGCTACATCGGCGTCGACATTGCACGGGACTCGACCGCACAGCGCGACCGGTGCCTCGTCCTCCTCGATTCCCAGAATGAACGCCGGATCGCCCGAGGCGATGCCGATGACGCGGCTGTCGTAAGCGCGAGTGCAACGCTCGACGGTTTCCTTGCGCTCGCCCATGACCACCACGTCGCCAGGCTCGATCCCCTCGAGCACCTTGAAGCGCTCCGCGATGTCCATGCCCCGCGCCTGAAAGCCCGACTTGATGAATACGGTACCGGCGGCATCCAGCCACAGGTTGGGCTCTCCGCGAATGCCGTCGTTGCCGTATGCCCGCCCTTCGGACACGCCGATCTTGATGGTATGTGCCTGCTGGACAACCAGCGGGCCGCCGACGACGTTCAGGTTTCCGTTGACATTCAGCTCGTCCCACACCGAAACCCGCCGCTTGAACGGCAGGGTGGTCCGCCCCAGGATCATCAGTGTGTTGTAGTTCGCGGAATTTTCTATTGCGGCGAATCCGGGAGTGTTTCCGTATCCCCAATGGTCGTGGTTGGTCTGGGTGAAGTAGAGGTCGGAGCTCCCGGCATAGAGTCCGCCGTTTGCCGCAAGCGGACCTGCGACGCTGAGCGCACCGGGCAGGACACCTCCCGGCGCGATCTGGTCGGCGTCGATCAGGACGCCCCCCTCGACGCTGACGATCTCCACGTCGGCGCGCTTGACCGCATGCATGGCGAGCGGATTGGGGCTCACGAGCGCATGATCCGGCTCGACCACGAGCACCGTCATCTCGGTATCGACGTCGTTCACCGGCACGGTGATCACATCGTTGACCCGCAGCGGCGCGGGAAACGCATTCGCTTCGATCCTGTAGATTTCGTGATCGAGGAAGTCGGTCAACCGAAACGGCTTCTCGGGCGCGAGGACGGCGGTCTCACCCGCCTTCTTGCCGAGCAGCGCGTCCCACAGCATCCTGGGAAGCTTCTCGTTGCCGAAATCGATGGATCCCGATGCGAGTTCGCGCAACAGGTCGGCGCCGCCCGCGGCGTAGCGCAGCGTTGCCTTGAGGGTCAGGGTCGAGCCCGGTCCGATGCGTGCCATAGTCGCGTGCTCCTTCGTCCGAGAAACCGCACCGCGCGAGCTTACCTGGTCTTGAAGAAGTAATAGTCCGCCGTGTAGTCGATGCGCGCCGCCGTGCCGGCTTCGGCTTGCGTACACCCGGCCTTGGGTGCCACGCCGCCCGCGGTATTCACGCGCTGTATGCTCGTGACCTTGCTGAACGAGCCTTCCGGGCCGACCGACTTCGTGGCGAGCAGCAGCCAGGGGATGGCGTCGGGCACCGGCGCCTCCGCGCGCTCCTTGACCGTGCCCAGGATCTTGCTGCCATCGGTCGCTTCCCAGTGCGGTCCGGCATAGTGCCGGCCGATGCGCTTGCCGTGCGCATCGAAGAGCTCGGCCAGGGGCGCCACGAACACCCATTCGTATGTCGCGACCTGATCCTTCTTAGCGCGGCATTCGTAAATCTGCACACCCTTCGCGGGAACGATCATCGCCAACGATTCGTTCGCGCCGGGCTTGAGCTTTTCCGGCACCGTGACGGGGGACGGTCGCGGGGCCGCACAGCCGGCGAGAAAAAGCACCGCCGACAAGGCCGCTATCTCGCGTGCATGGGACATGGTGCCCTCCGTCCATGGTTGATGCCGAACACGGCCGTCGACCTTGCGAAGACGACGGCTGACCGAAAGCTTATACCCAACTGAACGGCACAATGAAGTACGCGTGCGTTGCGTACCCTTCATCTCAGAACCTCCACCAGAGCGGCACGAGGAACACCGCCACCACGCCGAACCACAGGGCGCACGGCAGCCCGAGCTTCCAGTAGTCCCCGAAGCGATAGCCGCCCGGCCCCATCACCATCACGTTCGGGGGCGTGGCGACGGGCGTGAAGAACGAAGCGGCGGCTGCGACGGCGATGCTCATCAGCACCGGCCGCGGCGAGACGCCGAGCTCGACCGCGGCGGCCACCGCGATCGGTGCGATGATGAGCGCGGTCGCCGTGTTGCTGATGAGCTGGCCGAGCACGAGCGTCAGCACGAAGAGGCCTGCGAGCAGTGCGCGCGGCCCGGCGTCGCCCACCACGGCGAGCAGGTGCTCCGCCATCAGGTCGGCCGCGCCGGATTGCGTCATCGCGGTCGAGAGCGGAATCATGCCGCCGAGCAGGATCAGCGTGTTCCAGTCGATGCCCTTGTACGCCTGGGAGATGGTGAGCACCCCGAAGAGCACCATCGCGCACGCGCAGGTGACCCCCGCGATCATCGACGGCACCACCCCGAAGGCGAGCAGCAACACGAGCAGCGCGAGCACGGCAATCGCCCGCTTCGCGCCCGGTCCCAGCGCCACGGCCTGGCGGCGGACGAGGTCGGGCGAGTCCACGAACAGCACGCCCGGATCGGC
>JBDHRV010000027.1:0-29465 GCA_039807745.1 Burkholderiales bacterium | reverse complement strand
GAGCCACCGGAACTCAAGGCCGACATCGAGGCGCTGGAAAACTGGGTCGCCGCGATCCACAAGCGTCGCCGATGAGGAAGACAGGGGAGTCTGTTCAGGCCGACGGCCGAATCAGGCGGTGGGTGCAAGTGGCGGAGATGGAAGACCGCTACCTCGGGGTCGTGCTTCTTCCGGACGGCGAAACGATCCACAATGCATTCTTCGATCGACGGTTCATACCATGAAAATTCGCTACTTCGAAGACACCGACACGCTGCTTATCGAGTTTATGGAAGCATCGGTCGCCGAGACGCGCGATTTGGATGGGAACACGGTGCTGGATCTCGACGCGGACGGGAACATATGTGCCATCACTGTTGAGCACGCGTCGAAGCGTGCCGGAATCCCGCAGTTTTCCTACGAGCAGGTTACGGCGTAAACATCGGCTCAGGCGGACCTGTTCCCGCGAGCTTCGCTCGCTTCCTGGTGTGCTCAGCTGCGAGGGCTGTTAGAGAGACCGACCATGTCAGAGTGGAACGCCAGCGGCTATCAAGCCATCTCGAGCCTGCAGGAGACGATGGCGGCCGAGGATCTCGCCCGGGTCACGCCGGGTCCGCGCGACCGCGTGCTCGACATCGGCTGCGGCAACGGCAAGATCACGGCTGCGATCGCCGACCGGATCCCCGAGGGCTCCGTGCTGGGCATCGATCCCTCCCAGAACATGATCGACTTTGCGCGGGAGCATTACGGCTCATCCGTTCACGCGAACCTGCGCTTCGAGATCGGCGACGCGCGCAACCTTCCTTACGCCCGCGAATTCGATCGCATCGTCTCTTTCAACGCCGTGCACTGGGTGCCCGAGCAGGTGGCCGTGCTGCGCTCCATCCATGGCGCATTGAAGGCGGGCGGAGAGGCGCTGTTGCGGTTCGTGCCGGACGGGCGGCGCAAGTGCCTGGAAGACGTGATCGAAGACGTTTGCGCATCACCGCGGTGGGCCCGCTACTTCGAGACGCGGCAACGACCCTACGTCCATCCCGCGCCGGACGCCTATCGCGCACTGGCGGAGCAGAACGGACTGAAGGTCCTGCGCATGGAGGTGGAAGACAAGGCGTGGAACTTCGGCAGTCGCCGGGCCTTCTTCGACTTCTGCCACGTGACGTTTGCCGAATGGACGCGCTTTCTGCCGCAGCCGGAGTGGGCGGCGTTCATCACCGAGGTGCTGGATCGGTACCAGCCGATCGCGGCTGACGACGGGGTCTTCAAGTTCTATCAGATGGAGGTCGTGCTGACCCCGGTCCAGTCCTAGTCGGCCATTACGACGCCGACCCGGTGTCGTCGGTCGGAGTACGTTCCAGCAGTTCGTCGGCGGGAACGACGCTTTGGGTTGCCAGCACCTTGTCGATGCGCGTGCCGTCCATGTCGACGACCTCGAACGACCAGTCTTCCCACTCCACCTTCTCGCCGGTTCTCGGCACCTTGCCTGCGAGCAGCATGACCATCCCGCTCAGTGTGTGGTATCTGCCCTTGTCCTCGTCGGGCACCGCGCGCAGGTGCAGGCGGTCCTTGAGTTCGGGGATGGGGATGAAGCCGTCCAGCAGCCAGGAGCCGTCCTCCCGTTGAATCGCCCAGGCGTCCTCCGGGGTCGAGGGCTTGAACTCGCCGATGATGGCCTCGAACACGTCCTGCAGGGTGACGAGACCTTGTACGTCCCCGTACTCGTCGACGACGAGCACGAACTGCACGTTCGACGAGCGGAAGTTTTCCAGCAACTCCATGCCGTTGAGCGTCTCGGGCACGTAGACGGCGGGCAGCAAGTCGGCATGAAGGTCGAACTGGTCGCCACGCATGCTCTGCGTAAGCAGGCCCTTGGCGGTCGCGATGCCGAGAATCTCCGACAGATCTTTCCGGCACACCGGGAAGCGCGAGTGCTCGGACTCGCGGAGCAAGCGCAACGACTCCTCGATCGGGGCATCGACGTTCAGATACGCGATCTCCGAACGCGGCGTCATGAGCGACGCCACCTGGCGCTCGTCGAGTCGGAAGACGTTGCGCAACATGGCGCCCTCCTGGGCGTCGATGACGCCTGCTTCGGAGCCTTCAGCGAGGATGGCGTGGATCTCGTCCTCGGTCACCGTCTGCGCCGTGGGTCGCGCGCCCAGCAGGCGCAGGACCAACTCGGTAGAGCCCGCCAGCAGCCGCACGAAGGGCTTGGTGAGCGCCGCCAGCCACAGGATCGGGCCCGCGACGAGCCGCGCGATCGCTTCGGGTCTGATCTGGCCGAGCCGCTTCGGCACCAGCTCCCCGAGGATGATGGTGACGTAGGTGATGACGAGAACGACGAGACCGGTGGCGCCGATCTCGCTGGCTCGATCAGGGAACCCCAGTCCCTGCAGCCAGATGGAAAAGGGTTCGGCGAAAGTGGCTTGGCCGATGATGCCATTGAGCACGCCGATCGCGGTGATGCCGATCTGCAGGGTGGACAGGAAGCGAGTCGGGTGCTCGCCCAGCTCGATGGCCGCCTCGGCGCGCCGATCTCCGCTTTCCGCGAGCTGCCGCAGGCGCGGTTTGCGCGACGAAACCAGGGCAATCTCGGACATCGCGAAAAAGCCGTTGAGGAGTACGAGAGCAAACAGCAGCGCGATATCCATGGATGCGGCACCCTCTTCGCATGTGCTCGATGACGGTACTTTAGCGCATCGCACTCACCGTCGCGGCTTCACGCCGGGCCAGGAATCCGCGTGCATACGGCGAGGGCCGATCAGCGCGCGAAAAGCTCGGCCACCCAATCCACGAATACCCGCACCTTTGCGGACAGGTGGCGGTTCTGCGGATACATGACGTAGACCGGCAGCGGATCGGTGGTCCAGTCTTCGAGCAGGCGTAGCAGGCGACCGTCCGCGAGCGCGTCGTCCACCAGGAAGCTCGGCGCGAGCGCTACCCCCAACCCCCCCAGCGCCGCGGCGGCGTATGCTTCGCCATCGTTCAGAGCGACGAACGTGTCGACTGCCGGGGTGACTTGCTCGTCCGCGCGGCTGAAGTCCCAGTCGACGATGCGACCCGTCTTCGGCATGAAGTAGCGAATGCAGCGGTGCCGCTCGAGGTCGCGGGGATGAGACGGCACGCCGAACCGCTCGAGGTATGCGGGTGTCGCGCAGGCGACGAAGGGATAGGTTGCCACGCGCCGTGCAACGAGGCTCGAGTCGCTTTGCTCACCGCCGCGTACCACGCAGTCCACGCCTTCCTCGTACAGGTCGACCGGGCGGTCCGTGCAACCGACTTCGAGCCGGATCTCCGGGTAGCGCTCGAAGAATTCCGGCAGCGACGGCACCAGAAGTTGCCGCCCGAACGACGCCGGCACGTCCACGCGCAGGCGGCCGTGGGGGGCTGTGCGCGTGCGCGAGAGCGCGCTTTCGGTCTCCTCGACTTCCGCGAGGATGCGCACACAACGTTCGTAGTAGGCGGCGCCGTCGGCGGTGACGCTCACGCGGCGCGTCGTGCGGTTGAGGAGCTTGACGCGCAGGTGTGCCTCCAGGCCCTGTACCAGCGTCGTGACCGACGCTTTCGGCAGGCGCAGAACGTCGGCGGCGCGGGTGAAGCTGCCCGCGTCCACCACCTGCACGAACACCTGCATCGCCTGCAGCCGATCCATGATGGTGATTCTAATTGTTCAGGAATACGAATGGTAAATTCAATGTGATGCGCTTTATCCAGAAAAGGCGAACGAATATTCTGCGAAGCGTGGGGCTCAAAGCCCTCTGTTTCCGGAGACGATCACGTTGAACCGCGCCATTATCGCTGCCTTCCTTGCTACCACTGCTGCCGCCTTCGGTGTCGAGGCCGCCCTGGCGGCCGAGAGTGTGCAGTGCGAGGCGAGCCAACCGGTCCCGGAAGACGCGAAGGGCCGCCCAGGGCGGCCGCTCGGTACCGTCGACACCTCGCCCCGCGAGGGCTGCGCGACACCGCGCACAGTGCGCGCCTGAGGCGGGACGGCTGCGAATGCGGGCTCGGGTGCGCTCGCCGGGGGACTCATCCAGCACAGGGGTCACGGTCGCGAAGGCCTCTTTCCGCAGCAATGACCGCGAGCTGTGCGTCCGGCTTTACACGCCCGGCGCCATTCGCTGTCCGGGCGCGCTCGTGGTCCTGTTCCACGGTGGCGGCTTCGTGCGCGGCGGGCTCGATGCGATCGCCGCCACGGCGCAGACGATGTCGGCGCGGCTCGGTCTCGTGGTTGCCACGCCCGAGTACACGCTCGCCACGGTGCAGCCGTTTCCCGCTGCGGCCGAGGATGCCTACGCTGCGCTTGTCTGGGCGGGTGCCGCTGGCCGGCGGCGCGGGTGGGACGCGAAGCGGATCGCAGTCGCGGGCGAAGAAGCGGGCGGCAATCTCGCGGCCGCGACGGCGATGATGGCGCGCGACCGCGGCGCGCCCGCGCTGGCGGCCCAGATCCTGGTCGGGCCCATGCTCGACCCGAGCCTCAGTTCACCCTCCATGCAACGGTTCGTGGCGAATGCCACGCATACGCCCGGTGTCTGCGGCGCGTGTTACCGCACGTACTTGCCGAACGCCGCGGATTGGCTCCACCCGTATGCCGCCCCGGTCTCCTCGACGCGGCTAGCCGGCCTCGCGCCGGCGCTGATCGTCACGTGCGACGGCGATCCCTTGCGCGACGAGGCGGAGCACTACGGCGCGAAGCTGATCGCGGCCGGCGTGACGACGCAGGTCTCGCGTCAGCCCCGTATCGAAGCCGCCACACACTGCTGGACAGACGATACGTGGACCGCGATCGAAGGATTTCTGCGCTCCCGGCTCGCGAGTCCGGGAGGAATGTCCCGTCCATGATCGATTTCAATCACGCCATGTGCATCCAGAACGTGCTCACTGCCTCGATCCGGCGCGCGCTGCCAGCGCTCGCTCTCGCGCTGCTCGCCGCCTGCAAC
Organism: Burkholderiales bacterium; assembly: GCA_039807745.1. Classification (GTDB taxonomy): domain Bacteria; phylum Pseudomonadota; class Gammaproteobacteria; order Burkholderiales; family JAEUMW01; genus JAEUMW01. Next base: position 24,549 of record JBDHRV010000027.1, on the reverse strand, counting down.
AAGCCCTCCGGCGCGCTGCCGGGGCCGCCGCAGGGACCGCCAGCGGTGAGCGTCGCCGCGGCCTTGCAGAAGGAGATCGTCGAGACCGACGAGTTTCCGGGCCGGATCGAAGCGATCGACCAGGTCGAGGTGCGCGCGCGCGTGACGGGTTACATCCAGTCGGTGAACTTCAAACCGGGCGCGGAAGTGAAGAAGGGCGACCTCCTGTTCCAGATCGATCCGCGGCCGTTCGAGGCGGCGGTGGCCCAGGCGCAGGCCACCCTCGGCAACACGCGGGCGCAGCTCGACCTCGCACGCACGGTCTTCGCGCGGCAGGAAGCGTTGCTCGCCGAGCGCGCCACCTCGAAGCGCGAGTACGACGAGGCCGCCGCGGCAGTGCGCAGTCTCGAAGCGCAAGTGCGTGCCAACCAGGCGGCGCTCGACACCGCGCGGCTCAACCTGTCGTACACGCGCGTGACCGCGCCGGTCTCCGGCCGTGTGGGCAAGGCGGAGATCACCCCCGGCAACCTGGTCCAGGGCGAGGTGCCGAATTCGCCGCTGCTCACCATGATCGTGTCGACCGATCCGATCTACGCATCGTTCGAAGTGAACGAGGGGGCTTTCCTCAAGTACATCGGCAAGAGCCGCGGCGACGCGCTGCCGGTGGCCGTCGGGCTCGCGGACGAGTCCGGTTTTCCGCACCAGGGACGGCTCGAGTTCATCGACAATCGTGTCGATCCGGACAGCGGCACGGTGCGCATGCGGGCGGTGCTCGGCAACAAGGCGGGGCGGTTCACGCCGGGCCTCTTCGCCCGGGTCCAGCTTGGCGACGCCGCCGAACCGCGGGCAGCGGTGCTGGTGGTGGACCGTGCCATCGGCACGGATCAGAGCAAGCGGTTCGTGCTGGTCGTGAACGGCGAGAACAAGACCGAGTATCGTGAAGTGAAGATCGGCCGTCTGGTCGACGGGCTGCGGGTGATCGAATCCGGACTCGAGCCGGGCGAGCTCGTCGTCGTGAACGGCCTGCAGCGTGCGCGGCCCGGGGCGCCCGTCACGCCGGAAAAGGTGCCGATGGAAGCGTCCACCGACAATGGCCGCCCCGGCGCGACCACCAAGGCCGCGGCGAGCTGACGCGATGAACATCTCCCGCTTCTTCATCGACCGCCCGATTTTCGCGGGCGTGCTGTCGGTGCTCATGTTCCTCGCCGGGCTCATCGCGATCTTCAACCTGCCGGTGAGCGAATACCCGGACGTCGTGCCACCCTCGGTGGTGGTGCGCGCCACGTACCCGGGCGCCAACCCCAAGGTCATCGCCGAGACCGTCGCCGCACCGCTCGAAGAGCAGATCAACGGCGTCGAGCACATGCTCTACATGGAGTCGCAGGCGACCACCGACGGCGTGCTGCAGCTCACGGTCACGTTCAAGGTCGGCACCGACGTCGATCAGGCGGAGACCCAGGTGCAGAACCGCGTGCAGCGCGCGTTGCCGAGATTGCCGGAAGAGGTGCGGCAGATCGGCGTCATCACGCAGAAGAGCTCGCCCGACATCGCGATGGTGGTGCACATCCTCTCGCCCGACGAGCGCTACGACGAGCTGTACCTGCGCAACTACGCGGTGCTCAACATCAAGGACAACCTGCAGCGCATCCCCGGCATGGGCCAGGTGCTCGTGTTCGGCGCCGGAGATTACGCGATGCGCGTGTGGCTCGACCCGCAAAAGCTCGCGAGCCGCAATCTCACGGCGAGCGACGTGGTGCGGGCGCTGCGCGAGCAGAACAAGCAGGTGGCGGCGGGGGTCGTGGGCGCGCCGCCGGCGGCGAAGGACACGGACTTCCAGCTCTCGGTGAACACGCAGGGGCGGCTCGTGACCGAGGAGGAATTCGGCGCAGTGATCGTCGCGACCTCCCCCGACGGCGGGGTGCTGCGCCTGAAGGACGTGGCGCGCATCGAGCTCGGGGCGGGGGAGTACGCCCTGCGCTCGCTGCTCAACAACAAGCCCGCGGTCGCGATCGTGATCTTCCAGGCGCCGGGTTCGAACGCGATCGAGCTCTCGAACAACGTCCGCCAGGCGATGGCGGAGATGAGCCGCAGCTTCCCGGCCGGTGTGTCGTACGACATCGTCTACGACCCGACGCGCTTCGTGCAGAAGTCGATCCAGGCCGTGATCGAGACGCTGCTCGAAGCGATCCTGCTCGTCGTGATCGTGGTGATCGTGTTCCTGCAGACGTGGCGCGCGTCGATCATCCCGCTGGTGGCGGTGCCGGTGTCGATCGTCGGCACGTTCGCGTTCATGCTGCTGTTCGGCTTCTCGATCAACACGCTGACGCTCTTCGGCCTCGTGCTCGCCATCGGCATCGTGGTCGACGACGCGATCGTGGTGGTGGAGAACGTGGAGCGCAACATCGAGCTCGGGAACGACGCGAAGACGGCGACCTATCGGGCGATGCGCGAGGTGAGCGGCCCGATCATCGCCATCGCGCTCACCCTGTGCGCGGTGTTCGTCCCGATCGCCTTCGTATCCGGCCTGACCGGTCAGTTCTACCGGCAGTTCGCGCTCACCATCGCGATCTCGACGGTGATCTCCGCGTTCAACTCGCTCACGCTGTCACCTGCTCTTGCCGCGCTCCTGCTCAAGCCGCACGACGCGCCGAAGGATTGGCTCACCCGCGTCATGGACCGCGTGTTGGGAGGCTTCTTCCGCTGGTTCGACCGCACGTTCAAGGCGAGCGCCAACAAGTATCAGAGGACGGTCGCGCGCGTGCTGGATCACAAGGTAATCGCGCTCGCGGTCTACGCCGTGCTGATCGGCTTTACGTGGTTCGCGTTCCAGCGGGTGCCGCACGGCTTCGTGCCGGTACAGGACAAGCAGTACCTGGTCGGTTTCGCGCAGCTGCCCGACGGCGCCTCGCTCGACCGCACGGAGAGCGTGATCCGCCGCATGTCCGAGATCGCGCTGAAGACGCCGGGCGTGAAGGACGCCGTCGGCTTTCCCGGGCTTTCGATCGCGGGCTTCACCAATGCGCCGAATGCGGGGATCGTGTTCTTCGGTCTCGACGAGTTCGAGAAGCGCAAGTCGCCGGAGCTCTCGGGCGGGGCCATCGCCGGGTCGATCAACCAGCGCCTCGCCGGCATCGAGGACGCGTTCATCGCGGTCTTCCCGCCGCCGCCGGTGAGCGGTCTCGGCGCCATCGGCGGCTTCAAGCTGCAGATCGAGGATCGCGGCGGGCTCGGCGATCAGGCGCTCTACGACGCGATGAAGGCGATGGAGCAGAAGGCCTGGCAGACGCCCGAGTTGACCGGCGTGTTCTCGAGCTTCCAGATCAATGTACCGCAACTCTATGCGGACGTGGACCGCGCCAAGGCGAAACGCATGGGCATTGCGTTGACCGACGTCTTCGACACCATGCAGATCAACCTGGGCTCGCTCTACGTGAACGATTTCAACCGCTTCGGCCGCACGTACCGCGTGGTGGTGCAGGCGGATGCGCCGTTCCGGTCGCGCGCGGAGGACATCGTGCATTTGAAGACGCGCAACAGCAAGGGCGAACTCGTGCCGCTCGGGTCGGTGCTGCAGGTCGAAAACAGCTTTGGCCCCGACCGCGCGATCCGCTACAACGCGTTTCCGTCGGCGGACTTGAACGGTGCCGCCGCGCCCGGCTTCAGCTCGGGGCAGGCGCAGGCAGCGATCGAGCGCATTGCGCGTGAAACGCTGCCGCGCGGCATCACGTTCGAGTGGACCGACCTCACCTATCAGGAGATCCTCGCCGGCAACACCGCGGTGCTGGTCTTCCCGCTGTGCGTGCTGCTCGTGTTCCTCGTGCTGTCAGCGCAGTACGAGAGCCTGAAGCTGCCGCTCGCCATCATCCTGATCGTGCCGATGTGTCTGCTCTTCGCGATTTCGGGCGTGATCCTGACCGGGGGCGATAACAACATCTTCACGCAGATCGCGCTCTTCGTGCTGATGGGCCTCGCCTGCAAGAACGCGATCCTGATCGTGGAGTTCGCGCGCGAGCTGGAGATGCGGGAATCGGCGCACGATCCGGTGCGCGCCGCGCTGGAGGCTTGCCGCATGCGGCTGCGGCCGATCCTGATGACTTCGTTCGCGTTCATCATGGGCGTGGTGCCGCTCGTGCTGTCCACCGGCGCCGGCGCCGAGATGCGCCATGCCATGGGGGTGGCGGTGTTCTGGGGCATGCTCGGCGTCACCTTCTTCGGTCTGTTCCTGACGCCGGTGTTCTACGTGCTGCTGCACCGCCGCCGCAAGGGCCACGCGCGGGTCGCGACGCCGAAGACGGCGGCCCCCGATGCGGGAGGCGTGCGATGAGACGGCTGCTCGCGCTGATCGCTGCCGCAGCCCTCGTGTCCGGATGCTCGCTTGCGCCCGAGCTCAAGCAGCCCGAGGTCGAGGTGCCGGCCAGCTTCAAGGAGCTGCCGCCGGCAGAGCGGGGCGCCTGGAAGCCCGCGCGGCCGTCCGAAGACCTGCCGCGCGGCCAGTGGTGGCAGGTGTTCAACGATCCCGTGCTCGACCGACTGGAAGAGGACGCGATCGCGGCCAACCAGAACCTGCGGGCGGCGGCAGCACGGGTCGCCCAGGCCCGCGCGCTCGTCGGGGTGGCGAAGGCGGATCGTATCCCGCAGGTGAACGCCGGTTTCGGTCCGACGCGGGTTCAGCCCACCGGTGTCTCGCTCGGTCTGCCGCCGGGCGAGATGGTCGATCCGTACACGGCGTGGCGCGCGTTGCTGACGGTGAGCTACGAAGTGGATCTCTTCGGCCGTGTGTCCGACACCATCAACGCCACGCGCAGCGATTACGAGGCGAACGTCGCGACCTTCCGCTCGGTGACGCTCGCGCTGCAGGCGGACGTGGCGCAGACCTATTTCGCCCTGCGCGCCGCCGACGACGAGCTGCGCATCCTGTGGGAGACGGTCAAGTGGCGGGAAGAGAGCGTGCAACTGTTGCAGCGCCGCTTCGATCTCGGGGACATCAGCGAGCTCGATCTCGCGCGCGCGAAGACCGAGGAGGCGAACACACGCACCGAGGCGATCGGGATCGAGCGCCGGCGTGGCGAGCTCGAGCACGCGCTCGCGGTGCTGATCGGCAAGCCGCCCGCTGCGCTCGCGCTCGAAGTCACAACGCTCGTGAACGAGTTGCCGGCTATCCCGCCCGGATTGCCTTCGGAGCTGCTCGAGCGGCGCCCCGACATCGCGGCGGCGACGCGGCAGATGGCGGCTGCCAACGCGCGCATCGGTGTTGCCAAGTCGGCGTTCTTCCCGGTGCTCAAGCTCACCGCCCTGGGCGGATACGAGTCCGCGGATCTCTCCGATCTCTTCAACTGGTCGAGCCGCACGTGGCTGCTCGGCCCCCTGATCGGCACCATCCTCACCGCGCCGATCATCGACGGCGGCCGCAACCGCGCCAACCTGGAACGCGCGGAAGCCGCGCTGCAGGAGTCCGTCGCGATCTATCGCCAGCAGGTGCTCGTGGCGTTCGCCGAGGTGGAGGACAGTCTGGTCGCGCTGCGCACGCTCGACGGGCAGGCTCAATCGACGCGAGCCGCCCTGGCTTCGGCGGCGCAGGCCACGCGCATCGCAGAGGTGCGGTACAAGTTCGGCGCGACCGGCTACCTCGATGTCATCGAGGCGCAGCGCACGCTCCTCGCGGTCCAGCGCTCCGATGTGCAGATCCGCGGCGCGCGGGCGAACTCGACGGTGGCACTCGTCCGCGCCCTGGGCGGTGGGTGGGACGCGCCCGTCGCGGTGTCGGATAGCGGGCAGATTCAATGATCGAGCGGGCACCGGTCTTGGGCACGAACAGTTGTCGTGTGCCTCTGGGACGCTGGGCCAGTCCGACCGGATGGGAGGAGCACGATGAACACACAACTGAAAAAATGGTTAGCGTGGGCCGCCGTGGGTGCGGGTGTCGTCGTGGCGGCCGTCATGGCCTGGCTGCACTACGCCGCCAAGGACCAGAACACTGGGCTCGCAGGCGCCAACGGCCGTATCGAGGCGACGGAAATCGACGTGGCGGCGAAGGCGGCCGGACGGGTGACCGAGATTCGGGTGAACGAGGGCGATTTCGTCACGGCGGGACAGGTGGTGGCCGTGATGGACACCGACGTGCTCAATGCGCAGTTGCGCGAGGCCGAGGCCGAATCGCGGCGAGCGCAAAGTGCGATCGACGCGGCTCGCAGCCAGGTCGCGCAGCGCGAAGCCGAGAAGGCGGCAGCGCGAGCGGAGGTGGCGCGGCTCGAGGTTGAGCTCAGGACCGCGAAGGCGCACGCATCGCGTTCGGAGGCGCTCGCCGCGAAGGGATTTCTGTCGCCGCAGGCGGTGGACGACGATCGTGCACGGGCCGACAGCGCCCGTGAGGCCGTGGCTGCGGGTCGGGCACAGGTCGCTGCAGCGCAGGCTGCGATCGTCAGCGCGCGTTCACAGTTGGTGGGTGCACAGTCCGCCGCGGCGGCGACAGAGGCGAACATCGAACGCATCCGTGCCAACATCGAAGACACCGTCCTGCGGTCCCCCCGCGATGGCCGCGTGCAGTATCTGGTGGCCCGCGTCGGCGAGGTGGTGCCGGCCGGCGGACGCGTGCTCAATCTGGTCGATCTGTCCGACGTGTACATGACCTTCTTCCTGCCGACCGCCCTTGCCGGAAGGGTCGCCCTCGGCGCGGAAGTTCGCCTCGTGCTGGATGCAGCGCCTCAGTACGTGATCCCGGCCCAGGTGTCCTTCGTCGCGGACGTCGCCCAGTTCACGCCCAAGACCGTCGAGACGGCAACCGAGCGCGAGAAGCTCATGTTCCGCATTCGCGCCCAGATTTCCCCCGATCTGCTCCGGAAACACATCAAGCAGGTCAAGACCGGTGTTCCTGGAATCGCCTACGTGCGCGTGGAGCCGGGCGTGCAGTGGCCGTCCAACCTTCAGGTGCGGCTGCCCGAATGACCGTGCGTGAGGGTGCGGGCACGGGGTCGCCGCCGGATGGATCCGCCGCCGCACGCCTGCTTGACGTTAGCCTGCGTTACGGCAAAGTTCAGGCGCTCGACGCGGTGACGCTCGATGTGCCAGCGGGCTGCATGGCGGGCTTCATCGGTCCCGACGGTGTCGGAAAGTCGAGCCTCTTCTCGCTCCTTGCCGGTGCTCGCGCCATTCAGTCCGGCCGCATCGAGGTCCTGGGCGGCGACATGGGTAACGCGCAATACCGCAACGGCTTATTGCCGCGCATCGCCTACATGCCGCAAGGCCTGGGGAAAAATCTCTATCCAACGCTGTCAGTGCTCGAGAACGTAGAGTTCTTCGGACGGCTGTTCGGTCAGGGACGTCGCGAACGCGAGCAACGCATCGCCGGCCTCCTGCAAGCCACGGGACTGGCGCCGTTCGCGGGGCGCCCGGCAGGCAAGCTTTCGGGCGGCATGAAGCAGAAGCTCGGCCTCTGCTGTGCGCTCATTCACGATCCGGATCTGCTGATCCTCGACGAGCCCACGACCGGGGTGGATCCGCTGTCGCGGCGCCAGTTCTGGGATCTGATCGAACGCATCCGCGCCGGCCGCCCCGGCATGAGCGTGCTGATCGCCACTGCGTACATGGAAGAGGCCGCGCGGTTCGACTGGCTGGCCGCCATGAACCTCGGGCGGGTTCTCGCCACAGGCAGCCCGCAGGAAATGCTTGCCCGCACCGCCACCCGCACGCTGGAAGAGGCGTTCATCACGCTGCTGCCCGCCGAGCAGCGCGCAGGCCATGAAGCGATTGTCATCGCGCCGCGCGCTGCCGCCGCCGACGGCGAGACGGCCATCGAGGCGCGCGATCTCACGATGCGGTTCGGCGACTTCGTCGCCGTCGACCACGTGAACCTCCGCATCGAACGCGGCGAGATCTTCGGGTTTCTCGGCTCCAACGGCTGCGGCAAGACGACGACGATGAAAATGTTGACGGGTCTGCTGCCGCCCAGCGAGGGTCAGGCGTGGCTGTTCGGCCAGCCCGTGGACCCGCGCGATATCGCCACGCGTCGCCGCGTTGGCTACATGACGCAGGCGTTCTCGCTTTACGGCGAACTCACCGTGCGCCAGAACCTGGCGCTGCACGCGCGCCTCTTCGGGATGTCTGCAGACCGTATCGAGTCGCGCGTACGCGAGATGGTGGAGCGCTTCGGTCTCGCCGACATCCTGGACACGCTGCCCGATGCGCTCCCGCTCGGCCAGCGCCAGCGCCTCTCGCTCGCCGTCGCCACGATCCACGGGCCGGAGATGCTCATTCTCGACGAACCCACGTCGGGCGTGGACCCGGTGGCGCGGGACGCGTTCTGGCGCATCTTGATCGACCTCGCGCGCAAGGACAACGTCACCATCTTCGTTTCCACCCACTTCATGAACGAGGCCGAACGCTGCGACCGCATCTCGTTCATGCACGCGGGCCGCGTGCTCGTCAGCGATGCCCCGGCCGCGCTCATCGCCAGACGCGGCGCGGGCACCCTCGAAGAGGCGTTCATCGCCTACCTGGAAGATGCGCTGGGGCGGGACGCGCCCGCGCCCGCGGCCCCCGCCCCGACCGACCTGCCCGAGGTGCCGAAGGCACGCGCCCGATCGTCGGCCGCGCACCGCCCGTCGTTCTTCAATCCGCGCCGCCTGTTCAGCTACACGTTGCGCGAGGCGCTGGAACTGCGCCGCGATCCCGTCCGTCTCACGCTCGCGACGTTGGGCAGCATGCTGATGATGGTCGTATTCGGCTACGGCATCAGCCTGGACGTGGAAAACCTCTCTTTCGCCGTGCTCGACCGTGACGAGACCACCTTGAGCCGCGATTACACGCTCAACCTCGCCGGGTCGCGCTATTTCACCGAGCAGCCACCGATCCGCGACTACACGGAACTGGACCAGCGCATGCGTGCGGGCGAGATCGCACTGGCGATCGAGATCCCGCCGGGCTTTGCCCGCGACGTGGCACGCCGCACGCCGGTCGAGATCGGCGCCTGGATCGACGGCTCCATGCCCACGCGCGCCGAAACGGTGCAGGGTTATGTACAGGGCATGCATGCGCAATGGCTGGCCCACCGGGCGCGCGAAGCTTTCGGCAGTGCGGCGACGACGGGACTCGTCAACATCGAGACGCGCTTTCGTTACAACCCGGACGTGAAGAGCCAGCCCGCAATGGTGCCCGGGGTGATCCCGCTGCTGCTGATGCTGATTCCGGCCGTACTCGCTGCTTTGTCGGTGGTCCGCGAGAAGGAACTCGGCTCGATCGTGAATCTGTACGTCACTCCGGTCACGCGCCTCGAATTTCTGCTCGGCAAGCAGATACCTTATGTGGCGCTCGCGATGCTCAATTTTCTGCTGCTCACGGCGCTTGCGATTTTCCTGTTCGGTGTGCCGGTCAAGGGCAGCTTTCCGGCGCTGGCAGCCGGGGCGCTTCTGTATGTCATCGCGGCAACGTCCTTCGGACTGGTCATGTCCGCGTTCGTGAGAAGCCAGATCGCTGCCCTGTTCGGCACTGCCATACTCACACTCCTGCCTGCCGTCCAGTTCTCCGGGTTCACCGATCCCGTATCCTCGCTCGAGGGCGCGGGTCGATTCATCGGCGAGATCTACCCGACCACCTATTTTCTGACGATCGCGCGCGGTACCTTCTCCAAAGGTCTGCATTTCGCCGATCTCCAGACCTCGTTCGTTGCACTGCTCATCATCGTGCCCATCCTCATCGCGCTGGGAACAGTTCTGCTGCAGAAGCAGGATCGGTGAGACATGCGCATCGGTAACGTGGTGCACCTCGGCGTGAAGGAACTGCGCAGTCTGGCGCGCGATCCGGTCATGCTCGCGCTGATCGCGTGGGCTTTCACCTTCAACATCTACTCTGCCGCGTCCGCGCTCCCGGAAACGCTTCGCAAGGCGCCGATCGCCATCGTCGACGAGGACCGCTCCGCGCTCTCCATGCGCATCGTCGACGCATTCTACCCGCCGTACTTCCTGCCGCCCGCCGTGATCACGCGGGCGGAGATGGACGCGCGGATGGACGCCGGGCTCGACACGTTCGCGCTCTACATTCCGTCGCGCTTCCAGTACGACGTCCTGGCCGGGCGTACCCCCGCCATCCAGCTCAACGTCGACGCCACGCGCATGAGCCAGGCCTTCACCGGCAGCGGCTACGTCCAGGCGATCGTCACGAGCGAAGTGAACGCGTTCATGGAAGGCCACCGTTCGAACGCGGCACCACCAGTCGATCTGGCGCTGCGGGCCCGCTTCAACCCCGAGTTCAACCGGTCGTGGTTCGGCGGTGTGATGCAGGTCGTCAAGAACGTCACGATGCTCGCCATCCTCCTCACCGGCGCCGCGTTGATTCGCGAGCGCGAACACGGCACCGTCGAACACCTGCTCGCGATGCCGGTGACCCCGCTCGAAATCATGCTCAGCAAGGTCTGGTCGATGGGGCTCGTCGTCGTCGCTGCCACGGCGTTTGCGCTGGTGTTCTCCGTCCAGTGGATGCTGTCGATACCGATCCAGGGCTCGCTTGCGCTGTTTCTCGTGGGCGCCGCGCTCCAGATATTCGCCACGACGTCCTTCGGCATTTTCCTCGCCACCCTCACGCGCTCCATGCCGCAGTTCGGCCTGCTGCTGATGCTCATGCTGCTACCGCTGCAAATGCTCTCGGGCAGCGCTACGCCGAGGGAGAGCATGCCGCCCTTCGTGCAGGACATCATGCTCGCGGCTCCGGATACGCACTTCGTCATGCTCGCGCAGGCCATCCTGTTCCGGGATGCGGGCCTCTCGGTGGTGTGGCCGCAGTTCGCTGCGCTGTTCGCGATCGGCACGATTCTCTTCGCGCTGTCGCTGGCGCGCTTTCGCCGGACGCTGGGCTCGATGGCGTGACGACACGGCTGCGATCGGCACCAGCCGGAGCGGCACCGAGCGTCACCGCCAGCAGAGATTGCGCCTGTTGCGGTGTCGGACAGCGGTCAGGCGCGATGATCGGGACGGCATCGACGATACCGATGAGCGCGAGCGCATCCGGCGCAGGGGAGCGCGACACGAGACCCTCATTGACTACGACCGAGGACGAGACCAAACTCGCCGTTGGAATTCCCACCCTTTGCGGACTGCACTAACGGGATGTTCAAGGAAAGACCCCAGGCGTACTTGGCTTTGCCGCAGGCGGATGCCGCGTCGAAGGGCCTCGCGAACCAGATCCGCGAGGTGCTCGAGTCGCAGGGCATCGACGCGTTCGAGCCCGCCCAGATGAGCGCGGGCAGCTCGTGGTCGGACCAGACTCAGGGCGCGATCCGTGAAGCGGAGGTGGTCGTCGCGGACCTCACGGGAATGAATCCGAGCGTGCTCTTCGACGTCGGCATCGCGCTCGGATTGCGCAAGCCCGTGCTCCTTCTGTCGCAGGAACCTGTGAAAGACCTGCCGCTCAATCTTCGAGCATATCAGGTCGCCGTCTACAGGCCCGACGATCTCGCGACGGTCAGGCGCTACGTCGAGCTCTGGCTGGACGATGTCCGCGGGCGCCGAGGTTCCCTAACGTAGGACGGCGATGGCGAACTGCTTCGTCATCATGCCGTTTCGGCCGGAGCTGAACTACCTCTACCGGAGCCTCAAGCAGTTCCTCGGCGGGGCGTTTCCGGGCTTGAGCGTCGTGCGCGGCGACGACCAGGCGCTGACGGTGCCGCTGCTCACGAAGATCGCCGACTACATCCGCCAGGCCGATGTCGTCGTCGCCGACTGCAGCGGGCGCAATCCCAACGTGTTCTACGAGCTGGGCATGGCGCACGCGCTAGACAAGCCGGTCGTGCTGATCACCAGCGACCCCGTCGAGCAGGCGCCCGCCGACGTCCGTGCGTTCGAGTTCATTTCGTACGCGACGCTCGAGCCGGACAAGTTCCTCGCGCGGCTGGAGAACGCGCTGCAGAGCATCATCGGCAACCCGTACGCGGTGGCGTATCCCGAAGCGCTGCAACTCTTTCAGGAGTTCGTGGCGGCGAACAATCTCGCACAAGCGGCGACGGCCGAGAACGATTTCGTCGCCGCGGCGATCGCGCTGCGCGCGAACGGCCAGCTGCTGCCCGTGACCGCGGGGCGTGCGCGCACCGAATTCTTGATCCGTCGCCTGCTCGGCGTCGAGCCGGCAATCGACGTGCTGGTGGCTTTGAAAGGCTGGCTCGACCAGAAGTATCGGTAGTCGGCATCGGCCGCCGCAGCGGTTTCGACTGCTGGTGGAGATTGCAGCGCATCGCCGAGCACGTCATGGTTAAGTTGTACCGGTGCGGCAGTGGGGTGTGGCCGGTGCCGAAGCGGCTGCGCCACTTCGTGCAGAATGACCCCGCCGTCCAGACCCAGGCGCTGCATCTCTTCCTCTCTGCGGTAGAGGAGCAAGGTCTTGTGCGCGGTGCAGCTTCTGTTCCGAGGTGGCCGAGCCGACCGCGAGCCTACAGCACGGCCCGGCCGGCACATACGACCCGTAGCCCCTCATTTCAGGTTGGGCTAGACTGAGTACGTTGGCGCGAGCGGCTCCGAATGGAGATGGTATGCAAACCCTGGAATGCCTTAGCGCAGCGGAACTTCAGCGCCGCTGGCAGAGTGTCACGGAGGACGAGGAGCTCGCCGAGTATGTCGGCCGCGCCGAACTCGACGCCTATGGAGAGATCGCGTTGACTCCTCCTCCGTCTTTCATCCATCAACGTATCGCTAACGAGCTGGCAGGTCAGATCCAAGCAGAGCTGGGCGGACGGGCGCTGGTCGAGTGCCCTGTTCTGGTGGATGGCGTCCTGATCGCCGATGTGGCGTGGTTGAGTGGAGCACGAGCGGAAACCATGAGCACGCCGGCCGCGGTCGCACCCGAGATCGTGGTGGAGGTAGCCTCCCCGCGCAACACACGCAAAGGACTGCGCAGCAAGGCTGCGCGCTTCTTGGCGCACGGCGTGGTGGAGGTAGTTCTCATCGAGCTCGATGGAACCATCCTGTTCGTGACCGAAAACGGTGAGAGCACCGCCAGCCGTTTCGGATTGAAGCTCACGCTGCCCGCCAACACCTATCCTGTGCGTTAAAGCGATGACCGAATGCCGATTTAGCTGACCGAACGATCAGCCGGTTCTGCACGACCCATGAGCGCACCTCGAAACACCGCACTACCGACAGTCGACGTTTTCCTGTCCTACGCGCACAAGGACGAGCAGCTGTGCGACCACTTCCGCGAGCATCTGAGCGCTCTGCGACGAGCCAAAATCGTCAACGACTGGCACGACCGCAAGATCGACGCGGGCGGTAATTGGGAGGGCAGAATCGACGAACAGCTCGAGCGCGCCCACCTGGTGCTCTTCCTCGTCAGCAGCTCCTTCCTGAGTTCCGACTACTGTCAGGACATCGAGGTCCATCGCGCCATGGAGCGCCACCGCGCCGGCGACGCGGTTGTCGTGCCGATCGTGCTCCGCGACTGCGAATGGCGTGACGCCCTGTTCGGACACCTGAATCCGCTGCCGCGACGCCATCGGGCCGTGACGCTCGCGCCGGACCGCGACGAAGCGCTCGCGGAGATCACACGCGAGCTCAAGGGCATCATCGAGAGGCGCTGGGCCGATGCGACGACCCAGCCTCCGGATTGCGCGGCTATCCCCCTCACGAAGATCGCCGGACAGCACCAGACGCTCTCCGCGCACTTCGGAGATCTCTTTATCGTCATCCGGAAGGATGTCAAGACCGGGCCGGTCTTCAACGTCGACATGACGCTGACGAACTCCGGCAGCACTGTGGCCACCATCCAGCGGCTCGATACCCAGTTGATCGATCCGCACGAGTCATCCTTCCGCATGCGGTGGAAACTGTTCTATCGCTACGTCCGGCCAGGGGTGATGGACAAGGAATCGGATCCGCATCCGCTCACCCTTCCAGCGCGTGGAAGGCGCGACGTGGGGATTCAGTTCCTTGCGCCGGCCTCCGTGCGTGACTACGACTGGCCCATCGGCAGATACGAGTTCGACGTGCTCGGCTGGACGGGCTCGTCGCTCGATTCGGCCCAGCCCGACTTCGCGCGCCGTCACGAGATCACGGTTGACTCACGGGCGAGCGACGAGGTCAGGTGGGCCGCGACGGCGCCGGAGGAATGGTGGATCGAGCGGAACGATCCCCACAATGCGGTCGGCGTGCGCGTCGGGGTTCAGTCGCATTCTGGAAGCTAACGAGATAATCCAGTGCTCACGGCACCCATCATCGACGGCGGCCGCAACCGCGCGAACCCCGAAGGTGCGAAGCGGCGCAGCAAGAGTAGGTAACTCTACCGCCAGCAGATGCTCGTCGCGTTCGCCGAGGTCGAAGACAATCTCATCGCAAGTAGCGGCTGCAGTGCGGGTCACCCCGGCCCACGTCTCGAAGATTGGGTCGGGGAAGGGCGAGCCATCGGTCGCGCTGCTGAAGAGACTGGCTCCAACACGTACAGGCGCTTTGCGCGGAGAGGCTGTCGGACACGGACAGCCTCCGTCGCTTGCAGTGGAGGAGGGGCAGGTCCCAGACTTGACTGCGGTTCTCCATTATGTTCATCTTGACATGAACCCGTGGAGAGACCCATGAACATCACCATCAATGTGAAGGAACTGCGCGCTTCACTGCCGAAGCTCGTGGAGGGCGTGAGAAAGGGAGCTCGGTATACGGTGCTATACCGCAGCCGTCCCGCGTTCCAAATCGTGCCCATCGATCAGGCGGATGGGCCTCGCGCGCCCCTGGAGGCGGACCCCCTCTATCGTGCGCCGGCAGTAGGGCGCTCCACCGATGGTCGTACCGCCGCCGATCACGACATTGCCCTCTACGGGGAATGAGAGGCGTCTTCGTCGACACTTCGGGCTGGATGGCGTGCGCAGACGCGGGCGATCCGGCGCACGATCGGACATGCGAGGCGAGGGACGGCGCGCTGAAGCAAGGCAATGTGTTGATCACCACCGATTACGTGATCGACGAGACTCTGACCCTGATTCGGAAGCGGCTAGGCATCGCTGCTGCGAAGAACTGGTGGGAGCAAATCGAAGGTACCTCTCGACTGCGCTGGGAATGGGTCGGTGTGGCTCGCTTCGAGGCCGCTCACGGCTTGTTCTTCCGCTATCGGGATAAGGGGTACTCGTTCACCGATTGCACCAGTTTTGCCGTTATGCACGAGCTGAAGCTGAAGCAGGCGCTGGCTACCGACGATCATTTCCGGCAGATGCGCTTCGATGTGCTTCCTCGGTTCGTGCCGAAGGGCTAGTGACACGAGAGAACGCTGGACGCCCCGGGGCGAGGTGTACAAATGACGGTCAAGATTCTCGAAACAAAGGGCAAACCGGCTTTTGCTGTGCTGCCTTACGGTGAATACATCGCCCTGCGCGAGTTGGCGGAGGATGCCCAAGACGCGGCGGCCCTCGCGCGCTTCGCGAAGCGCTACGCGAGCGGCGGGGAAGAGACTGTGCCCGCCGAGGTAGTGGATCGCTTGCTTGTCGGGGAGTCGCCGTTGCGCGTGTGGCGCGAGTTCAGGGGAATGACCGCGGCGCAAGTGGCGGCCGCGGTGCAGATCACACCGGCTCACATCTCGAAGATTGAGTCGGGGAAAGGCGAGCCTTCGGTCGCGCTGCTGAAGAAACTGGCTCGTGCTCTCCGCGTGGACATGGAGGTCCTGGCAGGAGGCACTGCCGAGTGAGTGAGCGGCGGGCGCGTGACGCGGCTAATGAAAGTCTCTCGACCGTGTGACGAGCTGTCCCAGCAGCGGCGTGTGATCGAACAGTCGTCCCGCCAGCAGATGCACGACCTCGCCCTCACGCTCGATGGTGCCGACGATCCCCATCAGCCGTGACGCGAGCAGTTCGCGCCGCTGCCGCTCCGCCAGCGTGCGCCACACCACCACGTTCACGCTGCCGGTTTCGTCCTCGATGGTGACGAAGGTGACGCCGCTCGCGGTGGCCGGATGCTGGCGGCAAGTGACGATGCCCGCGGTGCGCGCGACGCGGCCGTGCGGCAGGCGATTCAGCTCCGCCGCGGTGATGAGCCGCATGCGCGTCAACCGGTCCCGCAGCAGCGCGAGCGGATGGCGGCCGAGCGTCAGGCTCAAGGTCGCGTAGTCCGCCACCAGATCCTCGCCTTCGGTGGGCGCGGCGATCGCAACCGGCGCCTCAATGAAGTGCGTGTCTTCGAGCACGGGGGGGAGATGCTCGATGCCGGTCACATGCCAGAACGCTTCCCGACGATGCCCCGCGAGCGAGGCGAGCGCGCCGGCGGCGGCGAGGCACTCGAGGTCGCGCCGGTCGAGGCGCGCACGGCGGGCGATGTCTTCGAACGGAGAAGAAGGGTGAGGCGTGAAGGGTGAGGCGTGAGGCGGACTGCCAAGAGCGGGGGGAGGGAGGAGGGAGGGAGGAAGCCCCCCCTCTTTGCGGGTTGCGGCGAGGCGCTCCGCGCCCGCCCGCGAGAGTCCTTTTACCATACGCAGGCCGAGGCGGACGGCGGGAGGGGAAGAGGGTGAATGCGTGAAGGCGTGAAGGCGTGAAGAAGTGAACTGCCCCTCACGCTTCTCGCCTCTCGCTTCACGCTTTTGGCACTCCGCCTCTCGCCTCTCACCTCTCGCCTCACCCACCTCCAGCGTGCAATCCCACTCGCTCCACATGACATCGACACCGCGCACCTCGACGTCGTGCCGGCGCGCGTCCTGCACGATCTGCGACGGCGCATAGAAACCCATCGGCTGGCTGTTGAGCAGCGCGGCGCAGAAGGCCGCCGGCTCGTGCCGCTTGAGCCAGGCCGAGGCGTACACCAGCAGCGCGAAGCTCGCCGAGTGGGACTCGGGAAAGCCGTATTCGCCGAAGCCCTGGATCTGCTCGAAGATCCGGCGCGCGAATTCCTCCGGATAGCCGCGTTGGCGCATGCCCTCGATCAGCGGCTGCTCGAACTTCCACAGGCCGCCCTTGCGCCGCCATGCCGCCATCGAGCGCCGCAACTGATCCGCCTGGCCCGGTGTGAACCCTGCGGCCACGACCGCGAGCTGCATCACCTGCTCCTGAAAGATCGGCACGCCGAGGGTGCGCTCCAGCACTGCTTTCACCGCATCGCTCGGATAGGTGACGGGCTCCAGCCCCTGCCGGCGCCGCAGGTACGGATGCACCATGCCGCCCTGGATCGGGCCGGGGCGCACGATCGCGACCTCGATCACCAGGTCATAGAAATTGGCGGGCTTGAGTCGCGGCAGCATCGCCATCTGCGCGCGCGATTCGATCTGGAACACGCCGACCGTATCGGCGTGCTGGATCATCTCGTAGGTCTGCGGGTCCTCGGGCGGAATGTCGGCCAGCGTCATCGGCGCGCCGCGACAGCCGCTCACGAGCTCGAGCGCGCGGCGGATCGTTGTCAGCATGCCGAGCGCGAGCACGTCCACCTTGAGGAGCCCAAGCGCGTCGAGATCGTCCTTGTCCCACTGGATCACCGTGCGCTCCGGCATGGCGGCATTCTCGATCGGCACCAGGCGCGAGAGCGGTCCGCGCGCGATGACGAAACCGCCAACATGCTGGGAGAGATGGCGCGGGAAGCCGACCAGCGCGTTCACGAGGCCGAGCACGCGGGTGATGAGGGGATTGCCGGGATCGAAGCCGGCCTCGCGCAGTCGCTCCTCCCTGATCTGACGCCCGTCCCACCACGTCATGCTCTTCGCAAGGCGGTCGACCTGTTCCAGCGACAGCCCGAGTGCCTTGCCCACATCGCGCACCGCGCTCTTCGGGCGATAGGTAATGACGGTCGCGGCGAGCGCCGCGCGGTCGCGACCGTACTTCTGGTAGAGATACTGGATCACTTCCTCGCGCCGCTCGTGCTCGAAGTCGACGTCGATGTCGGGCGGCTCGTTGCGCTCGCGGGAAATGAAACGCTCGAACAGCATCGACATGCGCGTCGGATCGACCTCGGTGATGCCCAGTGCGTAGCACACGGCGGAGTTCGCGGCCGACCCGCGACCCTGGCAGAGGATGCCGCGCGAGCGGGCGAACTTGACCACGTCGTACACGGTGAGGAAGTAAGGTTCGTAGCGCAGTTCCTCGATGAGGGCGAGCTCGTGGTCGACGAGCGCCCGCACGCCCCCCGCCTCCCATTCCTGCGGCGGGAGTCCGCCCGCGAATCGCCAGCGCAGGCCCTCGTCCGTGAGTCGGCGCAGGTACGCGATAGGTGTCATGCCCGCCGGCACGATCTCCTCCGGATATTCGTAGCGCAGCTCGTCGAGGGAGAAGGTGCAACGCTCGGCGATTCTCACCGTCTCCGCGAGGAGCTCGGGCGGATAGAGGCGGGCGAGGGCTTCGGGCCGGCGCAGGTGCCGTTCGCCGTTGGGGTGCAGCGCGTGGCCGGCCTGCGCCACGGTGGTCTTGCGCGAGATCGCGGTCACCACGTCCTGCAGCGCGCGCCGTCCGCGCACATGCATGTGGACATCGCCTGCTGCCACGAGCGGCAGTCCGGATTGAGCGGACAGTTCGGTAAGGCGCGCGAGATGTCCGCGGTCGTCGGCGCCGGCAAGCAGTTCTACCGCAATCCACGCGCGGCGGGGAAAGCGCTCGGCGAGGAAAGCGTGAGGCGTAAAGCGTGAGGCGTGAGGCGAGATGGGGGAGGGGACGAGCAGCGCGAGGCAGCCCGGCACGCCGTCCGCAAGATCGTCCCACGTGAATCGATATTCGCCCTTCGCGGCATTGCGCCGCGCGCGGGTGATCAGTGCGGAGAGGTTGCCGTAGCCTTCGCGGTCGGTGGCAAGAAGGACTAGACGTGAGGCGGGAGGCGGGAGGCGGGAGGCGGAAGTCTCGTTTTCTCCCTTCCCCTTTCCCTCTTCCCTCTTCCCGCACAGCATAAGCTCCGCGCCAACGATGAGCTTGAGTCCGCATTCCTTCGCCGCCACGTGCGCGCGCACGACCCCGGCGAGCGAGCATTCGTCGGTGATGGCGAGCGCTTCGTAGCCGAGGGCGTGGGCACGCTGCACGAGTTCCTCCGGATGCGAGGCGCCGCGCAGGAAGGAGAAGTTGGTGCAGCAGTGCAGCTCGGCGTAGGCGGGGACCGGAGTCATGTCAAGCGAATACACCGTGGAGGAACCATCCGCCGGTCCCGCTCCTTGCCCTGAACACCCAGTACCTTGCGCCGGCTGCGTTGCGGGCGACGAAATAGTCGCGCGTCACGTCGTTGCCGTCCCACCAACCGCCCTCGATGCGCTCGGGACCGGCGAGGATCGTGAGCGATGCCGGCACTGCGCGGCCCGAATTCGTGCGCAGCGGTTTCGGCGCGTGGAGCAGCCACAGCGGCCGCGGACTGGAAGCCGACGCGACAGCGGCACTACCCGGCTCGGCGGGCTGCCACGCCAGCTCGGGCCGGTGATCGGGCACCAGGGCGAGGCCACAGACGGCGTCTTTGCCCAGTCGCGCGCGCAGCCGCTCCACCAGTACCAGACGGTTCTCCGCGAGCGTGTCCCGGTCGCCGAAGAAGGAGAAGTTGCGCGGTGCGAGCTGCATGGTTTCGGCCGCGGCGAGCGCGATCGATTCCACGCGATCCGGGAGTGCGACGTTCGCGAGCCGTTCACGCAGGAGTACCAGCAGGTGCGCGGGATCGCGGCTCGGCATGGAGAGCGAGATCGACACCACCGTCGGTGCGCGGCGCTCGTGGCCGAGGGTGAGCGAGAGCTGCGTGAGACCTTGCCGGCGTGCCGCGAGCACTCCGCACAATTCGGCCAGCAGGCGCTTCGCGGGCAAGATCAGCGCCTCCACCTCCCACACCGGTGAAGGCAGATCGAGCCGCGCGGAGTGGACCTCCGGTGCAACCCACGGCGGGCGCGGATCGGCGCGATCGCCGAAGGCGCGATCGAGCTCGTCGAGCAGGCTTTCGCCGAAGCGGCGCGCGAGGCCGTCGCGGGGCAGCCGGCAGCATTCGCCGAGTGTGCGCACGCCGATCTTCTCCAGCGCATCGAGGACTGCGGTGTCCTGTTCGAGCAGGTCGATCGAGAGCGCGGCGAGACGGCTGCGAAGCTCGGTGGTTTCGGTCAGCTCCAACTCCAGCCCCGCGCGGGCGAGCAGGGCAGCGCCGGTAGCAGTCGGTGCGACGGCGCTGAACGCATCGAAGCCGAGTTCGGCAAGACCTCTTCGCACCTGGGCGAGCAGCGGTGACAACCCCCCGAACAGGCGCAGGCTGCCGCCGATCTCGACGAGCAGCGTCGCGCGCTCCGCGAGGCTCAAGGTGGGCGTGAACTGCAGCGCCCAGGCGGCGAGGCGCTCCAGCGTTTCGCGCTCGCGCTGCGAGTCGCGTACATGCACTGCAAGCCCGGGGGCGAGGGCGTGGGCGGCGGAGATCGGGATGCCGGGACGTATGCCGGCGCGCAGAGCAACAGCATTGCAGCAGACCACGAGCGGCCGGTTGTCGATGCTTCCGATCGCGGTTGGACCGGCTGCTGCAGCGCCACGGGTGAAGACTTCGAGCGGCAGGGAGGGGAAATGCAGGGCGAGCCAGAGCATGGTCGAGGGTTGCCCTTCATTCCCATTCGAGCATTGTTAGCGGCGTTGCGACCGTGTCGCCTGGTCGCGACACGTCGAGCAGGAGTGGAGTGGGTACCGCACGGCCACGCCGCTTCAGGATCGCAACCCGGAGCTTGCCGGAGCGTGTGGATGCGACCGCGGAGGCAAGCGGGGCGCCCGCGGCATTCTCCGGCAAGGAGGTTGTGGACAGGGCTAGCCGCAGCGCCGCGGGCGAGGCAGCCGTGACGAGCGTCGCCGGAGAGAAATACACGCCCCAGCCACCGCCCGCTTCCGCCGCGAGCTGCAACCGGCGTGCGGCGCGCTCGGTGAGGAACGGCGGCCAGGCGAGCACGGCACTGCAACTGCCGGAGCGCAGCGCCTGCTCCATCGCCCACAGGATGTCGCCGCTCTTTTCAGGACGGATCATCACCACCTGCGCGAGGTCGATGCCTGCCGCGGCGAGCGCGGGGGCGTAAGGCAGGTGAGGTGGCGCGATGAACGCGAGCCAGAGATCCTGGCGCGAGAGTCGCGCGAGCGCCGGGGCGAGCAGCGAGAGCTCGCCGATGCCTTCGCGCTCGGGCAGGATCTCGGTGAGCGCGCCGCGCGGCCAGCCGCCGCCGGGCAGCAGTGCGTCGAGCGCTGGAAAGCCGGTGGGAATGCTCGGGACCGTGACGCGCGCAGCCTCGCCCCCGCGCCAGACGTCGGCCCGGGCGAGGACGTCCTGCAGAGCGGTCGGGCGCATGATCGTTACATATCGGGGCCGCGTGCGTACCGCAGCTGCGTCACGCCGTTTGGACAAGGTCGCGAGGTGGCGGTTGCCATACGGCTTGGCGATGTCACACGAGTTTCCGATAGAGCGCGAGCACTTCCTGGGCGATCGCCTTCCAGCTGAAGTGCTCGACCGCCCGGTTGCGGCTCGCTTCGCCCATCGCCCGGCGCAGCTTGTCGTCGGCGACGATGCGGTTGATCGGCGCGGCGAGGCTGCGGGCGAAAGCCTCGGGGTCGACCGCCTCGAACGGGCTTTCGCGATGCTGCTCGAACTCGACCAGGTAGCCGGTCTCGCCGGGCAGGATGATCTCCTTGATCCCACCCACGGCGCTGCCGACGACGGGGGTGCCGCACGCCATGGCTTCGAGATTGATGATGCCGAAGGGCTCGTAGATCGAGGGGCAGCAGAACACCGCGGCGTGTGAATACAGCTCGATCTTGGCGGCGGTGTCGACCCATTCCCGAATCCAGATGACATTGGGTCGCGTCTTCTGCACCGCCTGCACGCGCTCGGTCATCTCCTGCCCGATCTCTGGCGTATCGGGCTGCCCGGCGCACAGCACGATCTGCACGCGCTCGTCGATGTGGCGGATGGCGTTGACGAGGTGGATGATGCCTTTCTGCCGCGTGATGCGGCCGACGAAGAGCACGTAGGGCATCGTCGGATCGATGCCGAAGCGCTCCAGCGTCGCGGTGCTGGTGACCGGATGGAATTCGTCGGTGTCGATGCCGTTGTAGATGACCTCGATCTTGCGCTCGTCGACGTCGAAGAGATCGAGCACGTCCTGCTTCATGCCGCGCGAGACGGCGATGATGGCGTCGGCCCGCTCCATCGCGGTCTTCTCGATCCAGGTCGAAAGATCGTAACCATGACCGAGCTGCTCGCGCTTCCACGGACGATGCGGCTCCAGCGAATGCGTCGTGAGTATGAACGGCACGCCGTAGCCGATCTGCGCCAGAATCCCGCCGAAATGCGTGTACCACGTGTGGCAGTGGACCACCTGGGCGTCGACCGGTTCGGCGTTGAAGGCGATGCAGTTGGTGAAGGCGGACAGTGTCGACCTGAGCCCCGCGTCGGTGCGCGCGAAGAGCGCAGGGTCCGCCGTGAACCCGCGGGCGGCGAGATTCCCCTCCTGTGTCGCCTGATCGCCGAAACAGCGCACCTCGACTTCGATCAGCTTGGCCAGCTCGCGGCTCAGGTACTCGACGTGGATGCCCGCACCGCCGTAGACGTTGGGGGGGAATTCGTTGGTGAGGAACAGCGCTTTCATCGGGCCTCCCGGGGGTGTGTACCTTGTGCTTGCGCGCGATTATACCCAGCTCAACGGGCGATCCGACTCAACGCGGCTTCCAGCGCTTGAGCGACAGCGAGTTCGTCACCACCGACACCGAGCTCATCGCCATCGCCGCGCCGGCGATCACGGGACTGAGCAGTCCGAGTGCGGCAAGCGGGAGGCCGAGTACGTTGTAGACGAACGCGAAGAAGAGGTTCTGGCGGATCTTGCGCACCGTTGCGCGCGAGAGCAGGACCGCATCCGCCACGCCCGCGAGATCGTTGCGCATGAGCGTCACGTCGGCGGCTTCGATCGCGATGTCGGAGCCGGAGGCGAGCGCGAAGCTCACGTCGGCGGCCGCCAGGGCCGGCGCGTCGTTGATGCCGTCTCCGGCCATGCCGACCCGGCGCTCGGAACCCTTCAGCGCAGAGACGGCAGCGGCCTTGTTCTGCGGCAGGATGCCGGCCTCGAAGCGCTCGATGCCGGCCTCGCGTGCGATGCGCGCCGCGGTGCCGGCGTTGTCGCCGGTGAGCATGACGACGTCGACGCCGAGCGCGCGCAATCTCGCTACCGCCTCCTGCGAGGTGGGGCGCAGCGCATCGGCGATGGCGATGAGACCGAGCGCGCGCTCGGTACTCCCGAGCGCGACGACGGTGCGACCTTGCTCGGACAGCGATCGGGCAAGCGGCGCATCGACCGCGACCCCTTCCGCCTCGAGGAAGCTCGTGGCGCCGAGCACGCAGCGCCTGCCCTCGACCTCGCCCGTCACGCCCTTGCCGGCTTCCGCGCGGAAATCCCTGACCGGCGCCGGTGGAATGCCGGCCGCGCGTGCCGCTTCGATGATCGCCTTGGCGAGCGGATGTTCCGAGCCTTGCTCCAGGCTCGCCGCGACGCGCAGGACCTCCTCGCGCGTGGCTCCCGGTGACGGCTGGACGTCGGTCACGACGGGCCGGCCCTCGGTCAGCGTGCCGGTCTTGTCGACGGCGAGTGTGGTGATCGCGCCGGCGCGCTCCAGCGCCGCGGCGTTGCGCACCAGAATGCCGAACTGCGCGCCGCGGCCGGTGCCGACCATGATCGCGGTCGGCGTCGCGAGCCCCAGCGCGCACGGGCAGGCGATCACGAGCACCGCGACCGCGTTGATCAGCGCGGCGGTGAAGTCCCCGGCCACGATCCACCAGCCGGCAAGAGTGGCGAGCGCGATGGCCACCACCACGGGGACGAAGATGCCGGACACCACGTCCGCCAGGCGCTGGATCGGCGCCTTGCTGCCCTGCGCCTGCTCGACCAGCCGCACGATCTCCGCGAGCTGGGTGTCGGCGCCGACACCGGTGGCGCGGACGCGCAGCATCCCCTGCTGATTCTGGGTCGCGGCGAAGACCCGGCTGCCGGCGTGTTTCGTGACGGCTACGCTTTCGCCGGTGAGCATGCTCTCGTCCACGCTCGAGTCGCCGTCGATGACCGCACCGTCGACCGGAATGCGCTCGCCGGCGCGCACGATCACCTCGTCGCCCGCGTCGAGCTCTGCCACGTCGACCTCCGCGATCGTGCCGTCGCGCACCACCCGCGCCGTCTTCGGCTGCAGCTTGACGAGCGCTTCGATGGCGGCCGAGGTCTTGCCCTTCGCGCGCGCCTCCAGCGCCTTGCCGAGCATGACGAGCGTGATGACCGCCGCGCTCGCTTCGAAGTAGACGTGCAGCGCATGCAGACCGAACACCGTCACCACGGCGCTGAACAGCCACGCCATCGAAGTGCCCAGCGCGACCAGCACGTCCATGTTCGCCCCGCCGCCGCGCAGCGCCTTCCAGGCGCCGGTATAGAAGCGCCAGCCGAACCAGAACTGCACGGGTGTCGCGAGCGCAAGCTGCAGCCAGCGCGGGAGCAGATCGCCGTGACTGGGGCCCATGGCGAACATCTGCAGCACGAGCGGCAAAGTGAGCGCGGCGGCGAGCCAGAAGTCGCGCAGCTCCCTTCGATACTGCTCGGCGCGCCGCGCCTTGTCCTGCTCGCGGTCGGCACCCGACACTTCGCGTGCACCGTAACCCGCGCGCTCGATCGCTGCGATCAGTTCGCCGATCCCGA
>JBDHRV010000190.1:0-5113 GCA_039807745.1 Burkholderiales bacterium | reverse complement strand
CGCCGCCGCCTCCAACAGTCGGCGCGCGTGGAAACGCAGTGCCCGATCCGATGCGACGCGCTGCACCGCATCGCAGCACGCGGCCGTGTCCGAGTCCGCGAAGAGATCGAGCACGACCGTGCGCGCGCCCGCGCGCCGCGCCATGGTTGCCAAAGCGCGGCCGGACGCGGAGACGATCAGATACGGTCGTGCCTCAGGCGACATACTTGCGCGCCATCGCAAAGGCCTCGCGGAAATCCAGGTAGAGCGGCTTCGGCGCGTCCAGCATGGCCTCGAACAGGCCGCGCTGCACCTTGTACTTGATGTCCCCGACCGCGAGCGCGCCGACGCCCACCGCCTTGCCGGAACCTGCGGCCAGCGGCGCGCCCTTGTCCATCACGCCGACACCCTCGATCCCCGCGGGCGGCACCGCGTTCACGTCGCCCGCCACGAGCAGGCGCTTGGCCTTCGCGAGCTCGCCGCTGGAGAGCACCTGGATGCCGGCCTTGGCGGTGGCCAGAACGACGTCGATGGTCTCGATCAGCGCCGCCTTCTGCTCGCTCGAGCCCGCTTCGGCCGGCTGCGTGGAGGCGCCGTAGCGCGCATTGCAGACTTCGGAGGTCATGCGGGCGCGATTGGCGCTCGAGTGGCTCGCGATCATCACGCTCGCGCCGGCACCCGAGGCGAGCACTGCCGCGGCGGCGCCGACCGGACCCGTCCCGCCGAGCACGAGGACATTCTTGCCCTCGAAATCCGTCTGAAACTTCTGCTTGAGCTGTGCTTCGGCGCACGCGACGAGCGCGGCGGCCGTGGTAAACGCGCCGCTCGGATCGGCGAACACCGATATCTCGAACGGCGGCACCATCGAGCCGCGGGCCGCATCGAGCATATCGGCGGCGAGCCCGATCTCGCGGCCGCCGATGAAGAGGCCCGTGCGCTTCACGCCCGAGGGTCCGCGCGAGAAGATCGCGTCCTGCGTGAGGGGTTGCACCTGGTCGAGCGTGGCATCGGTGTACGGCACGACGGCATCGTAGCCGGCGTCATACGCCATGTTCACATCGAAAGGGCTGACGTTCCGGGTCGGTGTCAGCATGTGCAGGATGTAGAGTTTTTCCATGATTCCATCACAGAGACTAGCGGGCGCGGTGCGCCGCGCTGACGCCCGCAGCCCGGGCCGGCTGGAGCGCGATCTCGCCGCCCCGATTGCGCCCGCGGGCGATCTCGAACGACAGACCGGCGCCCGCGAACTGCTGTTCCAGTGTGTCGACCGCCTTCGCGGCCACCGCTTCGGACTCCACCACCGCGAACCCGGTCGGGCCCCAGGAGCTCTGTCCGACGCAGCTCACGCCTTCGGCCTCGAGCCGCGCCAGCGCGCGCGCCACCAGCGCGCTCGCGAACCGGCCGCCCTGGGCGGGCGCAAAGTGATCGCCGACGATCCGCTGCAGTTCGTTCACCGCGCGCCCGAACTCGAAGAGGTCGCGCTCGGCGAGAGCCGGCAGCAGGCTCATCATCACCAGGCGGCACAGGTGCGCGGCGCGCGCCTCCGGGAACGGCGGCAGCGCGCGAAAGGCCGCCTTCTCGGCCGCACCGTGCAGACCCTGCGCGCCGGGGTGCAAGATCAGCAGCACGCGCCAGGCTTCCGGGAACTCGATGCGACTCGTGATCGGCGGCGGCGCATCGCTCGCGCCACGCCCGCCGTCCACCAGAAAGCCGCCGTGCTCGAAGGCGCCGATGCCGATGCCGGAACGGCCGCCCCGATCGAGCAGTGCGGCGACGTCGCGGGGCGTTAGCGCGAGCCCGAATGTCTTCGCGAACGCACAACCCACGGCCAACGCGAGCTGAGTCCCGGAGCCGAGCCCCGCGTGCTCGGGGATCGCCTGCGTCACGACGACGCGAATGCCGCGGCGCACGCCGGTCACCTCGCGCAGCAAGTCCAGCGCACGAAGAACGCGGCGCTCCTGCGGCCCGGCGGCTTCGACACCATCGGCACGCGTCGCGCAAACGCGCGTGCCGACGCCATCGAGGGTGAGACCCACACCGCCGAAGCGCCGCCCGACACCGCTGCCGGGATCCATGAATCCCAGGTGCAAACGCCCGGGTGCGGCGACCACCACGCTGTCCTGACGCACTGCGGAAAGCTGCGGCGTCACGAGACGACCCCCGGCACGGGGCGACGACGGGCAGCAATCGCTATGCCAATGAGATTCGCCTTGCTTTTCATGTAAATTGGCGCATCCATGGAACGCAGCCTGCGACAGAACCGGAGCAGAGTGTCCCGTGCCGGGAGCAGTCGGCGCATGCGCGAACAGCTGCCTCAGACACGGACACGGACGGATACCAATGCCGTCTGAACTATAGCAAATCGAACCGCGTACCGGGGACTCTCGTAGCACGTGCAAATGCTGCCGAATCGCGAGTACACTCTCGCCGGAGTCGTGCACGATGACAGCGTTCGCTGTGTCCGCGCGGCCCGAGACGGCGCCCTTCCCCATGAGCACGCTAGCCACTGAACGACACGACGTTCCCTGTCCCTTCTGCGGACTCGCCTGCGACGATCTCGGCATCGCCGTATCGGCCGGCGGCGTCGAAGTGAAGACCAACGGCTGTACCGTGAGCAAGGCCGCCTTCGCGCGGGCGGGGCATCCTGCGGCGCAGCAATCGCGCGTGAACGGGGCGCCTGTGTCGCTCGCCGAGGCGGCCCTGCACGCCGCGCGCATCCTCGGCAACGCACGCCTGCCGCTCATTGCCGGGCTCGCCACCGACGTCGCCGGTGCGCGCAGCGCGCTCGCGCTGGCCGACCGCGTAGGCGCGATCACCGATCACCTGGGCGCTGCCGCCAAGCTGCGCAACCTGCTGGTGGTGCAGGATGCCGGGTGGATCACGACGACGCTGACCGAGGTGCGCAACCGCGCGGACCTGCTGATCCTGGTCGGCACCGATGTGGTGAGCCGCTTCCCGCGGTTCTTCGAGCGCATGGTGTGGGTGCCGGAGACGATGTTCGACCTCGATCCTGCGACGCGCGAGATCGTCTATCTGGGCGAGGCCAGGGACACCGCTGCGGGCATCGCCCCCGATGGCCGCACGCCGACCCTCATCCCCTGCGAGAACCGCCGCCTGGGCGAAGTGCTGGGCGCGCTGCGCGCCGTGCTCGCGGGTCGGCACCTGGCGCGGGACGAGATCGCCGGCGTGCCGCTCGCCGCGCTCGAGTCGCTGGCGCAGCGGATGCAGCAGGCGAAGTACGGCGTCGCCGCCTGGGCGGCGGGCGATCTCGATTTCCCGCACGCCGAGCTCACGGTGCAGACGTTGACCGATCTCCTCTGCGATCTCAACCAGACGACTCGATTCAGCGGGCTGGCGCTGGCCGGCACCGACGGTGACTTCACCTACAACCAGGTCCAGACCTGGCAGACCGGCTTCCCGTTCCGCACCAGCCTCGCAACCGGCCACCCGGTGTACGATCCCTATCACTACGCCACGGACCGACTGCTCGGCAGCGGTGAAGCCGATGCGCTGGTCTGGGTGTCGAGCCTGAACCCGACCCGCCTGCCGCCCGCGACGGCGGTCCCGGCCATCGTGCTCGGGCACGGCAGCATGCAGCTCCCCCGCGAGCCCGAGGTGTTCATTCCCGTCGCGACACCGGGCGTCGACGACAGCGGGCACTTCTATCGGGCGGACAAGGTGGTGACGCTGCCGCTGCGCAAGCTGCGCGAATCGACGCTGCCGAGCGCCGCGGCGGCGCTCGACGCGATCCTCGCCGCGCTGGGGTGACTGCGATGCTGCTCAAGCTCAAGGGCGGAACCGTCGTCGATCCGGCCCACGGCGTGCGGGAAGAAGTGCGCGATATCTTCGTCCAGAACGGGCGCATCGTCGCCGACCCGGGTTCGTCGGCCAGAATCGACCAGGACATCGACGTCGCCGGCATGATCGTGATGGCGGGCGCCATCGATCTCCACACCCACATCGGCGGCGGCAAGGTGAACATCGCCCGCGCCATGCTCCCGGAAGATCACCGCGGCGATCTGGTGGACCGCACGGCGCTCACCCGCTCGGGCTGCGGCCATGCCGCGCCGTCCACGCTCACGACCGGCTACCGCTACGCCGAGATGGGTTACACCGCGTGCTTCGAGCCGGCCATGCTGCCGATCAACGCGCGCCAGGCGCACATGGAAATGGGCGACACCCCGATCGTCGACAAGGGCGCCTATGCCATGCTCGGCAGCGACGATTTCCTCCTGCGCATGCTGGCGGCGAACGAGGACCAGCGCGCGATCAACGATTACGTGGCCTGGACCATCGCGCATGCCCAGGCGATCGGGCTCAAGGTGGTGAACCCGGGCGGCATTTCCGCCTTCAAGTTCAACCAGCGCATGCTCGATCTGGACGAAGCGCACGCGTACTACGGCGTGACGCCGCGCCGGATCCTCAAGGTGCTGGCGCAGGCCGTCCACGACATCGGTGTGCCGCACCCGCTGCACGTCCACGGCTGCAACCTCGGCGTGCCGGGCAACGTCGACACGACGCTCGCCACCATGGACGCGGTCGAGGGTCTGCCGATGCACCTGACCCACATCCAGTTCCACAGCTACGGGACCGAAGGCGACCGCAAGTTCTCCTCCGGTGCGGCGCGCATCGCGGAAGCCATCAACGCGCGGCCCAACATCAGCGCGGACGTGGGCCAGATTCTCTTCGGCCAGACCGTCACCGCCTCCGGCGACAACATGGCCCAGTTTCGCAACGCCGGCGCCGGCAGCCCGAAGAAGTCGGTCGTCATGGACATCGAGTGCGATGCCGGCTGCGGCGTCGTGCCGTTCAAGTACCGCGACCAGAACTTCGTCAACGCGCTGCAGTGGGCGATCGGGCTGGAGATCTTCCTCCTGGTCGACGATCCGTGGCGCATCTTCCTCACTACCGATCACCCCAACGGCGCGCCGTTCACGACCTATCCGCATCTCGTCCGGCTCCTGATGGACAAGACCTTTCGCAACGAGCGGCTGACCGCGCTCAACGCCGATGCGCAGAAACTCTCCAACCTGGCGGCGATCGATCGCGAGTACTCGCTGTACGAGATCGCGATCATGACCCGCGCGGCGCCGGCGCGCACGCTGGGGCTCGAAGATCGCGGCCACCTCGCGCC
>JBDHRV010000189.1:0-5159 GCA_039807745.1 Burkholderiales bacterium | reverse complement strand
TCTATGACAAGGTGGCGTCGTTTCTCGCGAGCGACTTCAAAGACGTCGGAGCGCTCGTCGGCATTGATCTACCCAGCGATGCGCGACCATCGAAGGAGCCGTGCGCCACACCGGCGGCCGCCGATCCCGCCCGGAAGCTCGGTTATCTCCATGACGTGTTCGTGAGCCACGATCGGTCGATGCCGGAATTCGTGTTGGATTTCGTGCACCAGTTGAGGGAGGAGTTGTCATTGTTGCGTGGCCAGCCCGCGCAGATCTTCGTCGATGTGGGGGAGATTCAGGCAGCCGAATCATGGGACGAGCAGATCGAAGAATCTCTATTGCGATCGAAGATGTTGCTCGCAATGCTGACTCCTCGGTACAGCGAGAGCCCGCTGTGTAAGAAGGAATACCTGACGTTCGCCCAGCGCGCGCGTCGGTCGCAGAGCGTTCTGCTGGTGCCGGTGCTGGTCCGAGGTGAGACATTTCCCGCGTGGCTCCATGAATTCCGGTGGGTGGATCTGCGCAAGTTTTCCAGTCAGAGGACTCCGCCGAGCCGTCGCCCGGCCGCATTGCAGCGCGAGATCGTCCTTCTCGCGGAGGCACTGAGCGTAGTGATCACCGAGGCGCCGCCCTACGACCCAAAGTGGGCGGCATCACCGTTGATTCCGGAGTCGGAAGTCCGTTTGTGGCCGGTCGACTTGGCGCTCGTCACCGGAGACCGAGAAGAGCATCCCGATCTCGGCCCGACGGTCAATATGACGTGCGCACTCTCGAACGAGGGGCCGGAGCCCGTCGAGCTAATGCACCTCGAAATGACGGTCACGCGAGCCGGTGAGTCGCTCTACCATCTGGCGTGGCATTCCTTCTATGGTACCGTGGGGCTGACGCACGTCAAGGCACGACAGAGCGAGCGAATCACCATCGCCGGTAAGTCTGTATGGAGGCAGGGTGTGCAGTTTCGCGAGTCTCGGTCCGATATCTCGAACATCTGGCCCGCCGGCAGCTACGAATTGGAGCTGCTCGGGTGGCTGGATCGACGCCCACCGGATCCGCCCAATCTCAAGACGAAGTTCCGGTCCCAGGTAGATTCGTTCATCGAACTTGAGATGAGACGCTGGCGGGAGGCGAGCGCGAAGGATTGGGATGAGCTTCGCGATTCCGACCGAGCCGTTGGATTCCCGCTGCTGGTGACGGATATCCGAGTCGACAAGTAACCGGATGGCTAATTACAACCCAGACCCCGCCCCGACGTGGGTTCTGGCTCCCCCCCTTGCGGCGATCAGTCAGCGTGGCGCCTCCCACAACAGCTCGCGCAGCAGCGGCACGGTGACCGGTCGCTTCGTCGCCAACGAATGTCGGTCGAGCGCCTCCAGCATCCGGACGAGCGCTGGCAGGTCGCGCGCGTGGCGGCGCAGCAGATAGTCGATCACGTCGCGGCCGAGACGGAATCCGCGCAGCTCGGCATGGCGTGCCACCGCCTCGGCCTTTTCGTCGTCGCCGAGCACGTGGAGCGGATACGCTGCTCCTGCGGCAAGCCGCGTGACCACGTCCGCGCGCAATGCGAGCCGCGCCGGCGGCACGTCGCCGGCGCAGAGCAACACGCCGCCCGATTCCCGCATCCGGATCTGCAGACCGAAGAGCCGCGCCTGTCCGGCCTCGTCGAGCTCCTGCACATCGTCCCAGGCCAGCAAACCGGGCAGCGGGTCGGGGATCGGATCCGCGCTCTCGTGTCTGACACAAACCGCCCCTTCGCAGCTTGCGACTACTGCGCGCAGCAGATGCGTGCGCCCGCTGCCGGGCGGGCCGAAGAGGTAGACGACGGGCTCCCGGCGTGCGCCCGCCGCGAGTTCGCGCAATGCCTGAACGGCCTCGGCATTGGGACCCGCGACGAAATTGTCGAGGGTTGGACCGGCATCGGGTCTAAGGTCGAGAACGAGCTGCTTCATGAGGGATGCGAGGGCAGTGCGAAACGGCCGCAGCGCGTTTCCGTTAGAATCCGAGCACCTCGACGCCGCGTAGCTTACCGCAATCCCTCGCGCAGACCGCGCTCAACCTGGACCCGAACGTGCAGGACGACACCCCCCTCTCGTACCGTGACGCCGGCGTGGACATCGATGCCGGCGATGCGCTGGTCGAGCGCATCAAACCGTTCGCGAAGCGCACGATGCGCCCGGAAGTGCTGGCCGGCATCGGCGGCTTCGGCGCGCTGTTCGAGATCTCGCGCAAGTACCGCGAGCCGGTGCTGGTCGCCGGCACCGACGGCGTCGGCACCAAGCTCAAGCTCGCGTTCGAGTACGACCGGCACGACACCGTCGGCATCGACCTCGTCGCGATGAGCGTGAACGACATTCTCGTGCAGGGCGCCGAGCCGCTCTTCTTCCTCGATTATTTCGCGTGCGGGAAGCTCGACGTGGACACCGCCGCCGCCGTGATTCGCGGCATCGCAGCCGGCTGCGAGCAGGCGGGGTGCGCGCTCATCGGCGGCGAGACCGCCGAGATGCCGGGCATGTATCCGCCCGGCGAATACGACCTCGCGGGTTTCGCGGTCGGCGTGGTGGAGAAGAGCCGGATCGTCGACGGACGCGGCATCGCCGAGGGCGATCTTGTACTCGGCCTCGCTTCGAGTGGCGCCCATTCCAACGGCTACTCGCTCATCCGCAGGATCATCGAGCGTCACCAGGACGATCTGCCGGCCGTCTTCGAGGGGCGGCCCTTCGGTGAAGCGATCCTTGCGCCGACCCGCATCTACACGAAACCGGTGCTCGCGCTGTTGCAATCGGTCCCCGTGAAAGGCATGGCGCACATTACCGGCGGCGGCTTGACCGGCAACGTCCCGCGCATCCTGCCAGAGCGCGTCGTGGCCGAAATCGAGGCGAGCGCGTGGCCGCTGCGGCCGCTCTTCCAGTGGCTGCGCGAAGCCGGCAACGTCGCGCCCGCCGAGATGCACCGGACGTTCAACTGCGGCATCGGGTTCGTGATCGTCGTCGACCCCGACCTCGCCGATGCCGCGGCCGCGACCCTGTCGGCGCACGACGAACAGGTGTTTCGCATCGGGCGTATCCGAACGCGTCGCGGCTACGAGCCGCAGACGCTCATCGTGTGACTGCGTGCGCACGCTCGTCATCCTCATCTCCGGCCGCGGCAGCAATATGGAAGCGCTGCTGAACGCGGCGCTGCCGGCGCGCATCGCGGCCGTTATCAGCAATCGGGCGGACGCCGCGGGGCTCGCGATCGCCGCACGTCACGGCATCGCCACGCGCGTGGTCGAGCACCGGCAGTTCGCGAGCCGCGATGCATTCGATGCGCAGCTCGCCGGGGTGATCGACGAATACGCGCCGGACTACGTCCTGCTCGCGGGTTTCATGCGCATCCTCGGCGAAGCGTTCGTCAATCGCTACCCGGGGCGGCTGGTCAACATCCACCCTTCGCTGTTGCCGGCGTTTCCCGGAGTGCACACGCATGCCCGCGCCCTGGCCGAAGGTGTCAAGGTGCATGGCTGCACCGTGCACCTGGTCACGCCGCGCCTCGATCATGGTCCCATCATCGTGCAGGCGGCAGTGCCGGTGCGGGCGGACGATACGGAAGACGCGCTCGCCGCACGCGTACTCGAGCAGGAGCACCGGATTTTTCCGCAGGCGGTGCGCTGGCTGTGCGAAGGGCGCGTATGCGTGCACGACGAGGGACGGGTCGAAGTGCGCGATGTGACACCCGCCTCGGGCGCGCTCGTCGTGCCCGCGCTCGAGGCGTGAGTGGTCGACCGCGCCGAGCATGAAGGCGTTACTCCCCGGATGAACCCCTCGACCGTGCACCCCGGTACCGGACGCCGGCTCGCCCTCGCCCTGGCGATTTCGGTTGCCGTCCATTTCGCGATCGCGAGCCGCATCCGGGCGCCCGCGCCGCCTGTCCCCTTACAGCCGCTGGAAGCCACGCTGGTCGCGGTGCGGGAAGAACCGCCGCCCCCGCCGCCACGTGTCGAACGCCGCACCGCACCCGCGTCCAAGACGCCGTCGCCGCCGCGTCGCTCGCTCAAGCCAGCGCCGACGCCCGCCCCGATCGTGCGGCGAGCGCAAGCCGAATCCCTCGATGCACCGCCTGCCGCACCCGATAGCGGGGTGCAGCGCGCCGGGGCGACCGCCGAAACCATCGTGCCGGCAACAGCGGATGCAAGCGAGCAATGGCCCCCGGCCACGGCGCTGCGCGCGGAGCGCCCGATCGCTCCACAGGGCTCGATCCAATTCGAGCTCTACTACGGCGCGAACCGCTTCCTGGTCGGCCGCAGCGAGCTTTCCTGGGAGATCGCCGATGGCCGTTATCGCCTCGCCACGAGCGGCAGTACGATCGGGCTCGCCGCCCTCTTCTACCCGTTCGGCATGAGCTCGGCGAGCGCGGGCCGGGTCACGGCCGCCGGCTTCGAGCCCGATTCATTCCGCCTCGACCGCACCAACCGCAAGGGCGAGAAGCAGTTTCGCGTCGAGTTCGACCGCGCTGCCGGAGTGGCGCGCTTCAGCGACGCCGAGGGCGTACGCGAAGTGCCGCTGCGACCGTCGTCGCTCGATATCCTGTCCCTCATCTGCCAGCTTTCGGTGGCGCGGCTCGAGCCCGGACCCATGCAGCTCAACCTCACCAACGGCCGCAAGCTCGACACCTACGAAGTCGAGGTCGGCGAGCAGGAGGTGGTGGAAACACCGATGGGCGATCTGCGCGCGCTGCCGGTGAAGCAGTTGCGCAAACCGGGGGATGAGGGGATCGAGGTCTGGCTCGCGGTCGACTTCGCCTACCTGCCGGTTCGCCTCCGCTTCACCGATCGCAAGGGCAGCATCGCCGGCGAACAGCTCGTCACGTCCATCCACCTGGTTCGTGGCTGATCTCGAAGCGGGGCAGCTGGCGGGGGCCGTAGCCGCGCTCACTGCCGTGCTGCCGGTCGATGAGCCCGCCGACGCCGTGCTGCGGAACTTTTTTCGCGCGCACCCGCGGCTCGGGGCTCGCGACCGCGCCTGCATCGCCGAGACCGTGTTCGCCTGCCTGCGGCGCAAGCGCCTGCTCGAACATCTGGCGGGCGGCGCGCAACCGCGCCGCCTCGTGCTCGCGTGCCTCGCGAAGCTCCGTGGCATCGCCGCGCGGGATCTCGCGCCGCTCCTCGATGCGTCCGAGACGGCATGGCTCGACCAGGTGCGGGC
>JBDHRV010000026.1:0-29786 GCA_039807745.1 Burkholderiales bacterium | reverse complement strand
GCAGCCGGCGTGATCTTCGGCTGGAGCCCCGCGTGGGTCGCCGGCCTGCTCTTCGTGGCTGCGTACATCGTCATCATGTCCGAGCGCGTGAACCGCGCGGTCGTCGCGCTCCTGGGCGCGGGCCTGATGATCCTCAGCGGTGTGCTGACCCAGGAGGCCGCGATCCGGGGCGAGGATTTCAACACGCTGGGGCTGCTGGTCGGGATGATGGTGATCGTGGCGGTGACGCGCAAATGCGGCGTCTTCCAGTACGTCGCCATCTGGTCGGCGAAGAAAGTCGAGGCGCGGCCCTGGGGCATCCTCGTGATGCTGTCGATCGTCACGGCGCTCTTTTCGGCCCTGCTCGACAACGTGACGACAGTGCTCCTGATCGTGCCGGTCACGCTCCTCATCACCGAAGAGCTGAAGGTTCCCCCCTACCCGTTCCTCTTCAGCACCATCCTCGCCTCCAACATCGGCGGCACCGCGACCCTCATCGGCGACCCGCCGAACATCATGATCGGCAGCGCGGTCGGGCTCTCGTTCAACGATTTCGTCGTCAATCTCGCCCCGATCTGCGTCGTCATCATGGCGGCGACCATGGCCCCGATCTACTTGATCTGGGGCCGACGCCTGACCGCGAACGAGGAATCGCGTCGACGCGTGATGAGCTTCGACGAGCGCAAGGCAATCACGGACCCGCGTCTGCTGAAGCAGTCGCTGCTGGTGCTCGCGATCGTCGTCGCGGGCTTCGTCTCGCACAATGCGCTGGGGCTCAAACCTGCGACCATTGCCCTTGTCGGCGCGGCACTGCTGCTCCTGCTCGACAACCTCGGCCGCGACGCGGAACGTCAGTCGCAGAACGTGCACAGCGCCTTCGCACAGGCGGAGTGGATCACGATCTTCTTCTTCATCGGCCTCTTCATCCTGGTCTTCGGCATCGAGGAGGCGGGCCTGATCCGGCTCATGGCCGAGCATCTGCTCGCCGCGACCGGGGGCGACATCAAGGTGACGGCGCTCGCCATCCTGTGGGGTTCGGCGATCCTGTCCGCCTTCGTCGACAACATCCCGTTCGTGGCCACGATGATCCCCCTCATCAAGTCGATGGCACCCGCGCTCGGCGGGGAGGCAGCCCTGATGCCGCTGTGGTGGTCGCTCGCCCTGGGCGCGTGCCTCGGCGGCAACGGCACGTTGATCGGCGCCTCCGCCAACCTCGTCGTCGCCGGTTTCGCGGAGCGCGCGGGATCGCCGATCCGCTTCGTGCCGTACCTCAAGACAGCCTTCCCGCTCATGCTCCTCTCCATCGCGTTGAGCCACGTCTACATCCTCTTTCGGTACTTCTAGCGGCCAAGGCCGCGGAGCCCGGAAAGCCCGCGCCGGGTCAAGACTGTCCGTGACCGCTCCATTCACGGCATACTCTCGCAGCCGTCCGCCCTTGAAGCCCGTCCGCGCCGAATGAATCTCCTCCTCGCCGTCCTGCTGCCGCTCGCGGTCGGACCCTGGCTCTTGCCGCTGGCGGGGCGGTTGGGACGCAGCGCAGCCGCATGGACGGCCGCGGCGCTGACGGCGGCGGCGCTCGCGCTGGTGTCCGACATCGCGCCCGCCGTGCTCGCCGGCGAGACCGTCGTCGCGTCCTGGCCCTGGTTCCCCCAGCTCGGGTTGAGCGTTTCGTTCCGGCTGGACGGCCTTTCGCTGCTCTTCGCCGGCCTCATCCTCGTCATCGGCCTGCTGGTCATCCTCTACGCCCGCTACTACCTCTCCGAGGAAGACTCGATGGGACGCCTGCTCGGCCTGCTCATGCTGTTCATGGGCGCGATGCTGGGCGTCGTGATGTCCGAGAATCTGCTGCTGCTCTTCGTCTTCTGGGAGCTCACGAGCCTCTCGTCGTTCCTGCTGGTCGGCTACTGGAACCAGCGCCCGGACGCGCGCCAAGGCGCGCGCATGGCGCTCGCGGTGACCGCCAGCGGCGGCCTCGCGCTGCTCGGTGGCATCATTCTTCTGTACCTGATCACCGGCACCTTCGAGTTGACGGGGATTCTCGCCTCGAACCGCGAGATCGTCGCGCATCCGCTGTACACGCCGATGCTGGTGCTGGTGGTCCTCGGCGCGTTCACGAAGAGCGCCCAGTTCCCGTTCCACTTCTGGCTGCCGCAGGCGATGGCCGCGCCGACCCCGGTGTCGGCCTACCTGCATTCGGCCACCATGGTGAAGGCCGGCGTCTTTCTGATGGCGCGTCTGTATCCCGCGCTGTCGGGCACCGACCTGTTTTTCTTCCTGGTCAGCGGCACGGGCATCGTCACGCTCGCGTTCGCGGCAGTGGTCGCCATCTTCCAGCACGACCTCAAGGGACTGCTCGCCTATTCCACGGTGAGCCACCTCGGGCTCATCATGTTCCTGATCGGCCTCGAATCGCCGCTCTCCGCAGTCGCCGCGGTGTTCCACATTGTCAACCACGCGACCTTCAAGGCCTCGCTGTTCATGGCGGCGGGCATCATCGACCACGAGACGGGCAGCCGCGACATGCGCAAGCTGAACGGGCTGTTCAAGTACATGCCGATCACCGCGACGCTCGCCATGGTGGCGGCGGCGGCCATGGCCGGGGTGCCGCTCCTGAACGGATTCCTCTCGAAGGAGATGTTCTTCGGCGAGGCGCTCGGCGTGCGCGACGAGTTCCCGTTGTGGTGGCTGTTCCCTCTGGTGGCGACCCTGGCGGGTGCCTGCAGCGTCGCCTACAGCATCCGCTTCATTCACGACGTGTTCTTCAACGGCGAGCCCGTGGGTCTTACGAAAAAACCGCACGAGCCGCCGCGCTGGATGCGCGTACCGGTCGAGCTTCTGGTGGCGGTGTGCCTGGTGGTCGGTCTGGTGCCGGCGCAGATCATGCCGCCGATTCTCACCGTTGCCGCGCAGGCGATCCTGGGTGCCCCGCCCCCGGACTTCAGCCTCGCCATCTGGCATGGATTCAACACCCCGCTCGCGATGAGCATGGTCGCCATGGCGCTCGGCGCGAGCCTGTACTTCGGCCTGCAGCGCTTCTACAACCTGCATCGGATCGAGGGCGGTCTGGCGATCGGCGGGCGCGCGTTCCACGCGCTGGTCGCGTGGCTGGTCCGCGTGTCCGAGTACGTCGTGGGCGCCGTCGCGAACGGCTCCCTGCAGCGCTATCTCGTGCTCCTGCTGATCGCGACGCTGGGTGTGGGCATCGTGCCCTTCGTGCGCCACGACTATCAACCCGGGACCGTGGCCGCGGAGCCGATCCACGGCGCTGCGGCCGTCGTCTGGCTGCTGCTGGTCGCCTCGGCGATCGCCACCGCCGTGTTCCACCGCCAGCGTCTGGATGCACTGGTCACGCTCGGCATCGCCGGCCTCGCCTCGGCCGTGGCCTTCATCGGCCTGTCGGCTCCCGATCTGGCGCTGACCCAGCTCTCGGTGGAAGTGGTGTCCATCATCCTGATGCTGCTCGCACTCTACCTGCTGCCGCAGGACTCGC
Organism: Burkholderiales bacterium; assembly: GCA_039807745.1. Taxonomy (GTDB): domain Bacteria; phylum Pseudomonadota; class Gammaproteobacteria; order Burkholderiales; family JAEUMW01; genus JAEUMW01. Next base: position 26,317 of record JBDHRV010000026.1, on the reverse strand, counting down.
CGCGCGAGGGATCGCCGCTGCGCCATGGGCGCGACCTCCTGATCGCGCTCGCCGCGGGCGGCGGCATCGCCGCGCTCGTCTACGCGGTGCTGACGCGGCCGCTCGAGACGCTGTCGTGGTTCTATCTGCAAGAGTCCGTGCCGGGGGGCGGGGGCAGCAATGTGGTCAACGTCATCCTGGTCGACTTCCGCGGCTTCGACACGTTCGGCGAGATCACCGTGCTCGCGATCGCTTCGATCGTCGTCTACGCGCTGCTCAGGACGCTGCGCATGGACGTACCGGCGACCGGTGCGCCGCCCCCCGACGAGGACCGCCATCCGCTGATGCTGCGCATCGCGAGCCGCGCCTTGCTGCCCTTCGCGCTGCTGGTGGCGGCCTATCTATTCCTGCGCGGCCACAATCAGCCCGGAGGCGGATTCGTCGCCGGGCTCGTCACCGCCGTGGCGTTGACCGTGCAATACCTCGCGAGCGGCATCGACTGGACCGAGTACCGCCTCGGCGTGCGCTTCTACCGGGTCGCCGGCCTGGGTCTGCTGGTGGCGGGCGCGACCGGGGTCGGCAGCTTCTTCTTCGGAGCACCGTTTCTCACCAGCGCACATGGCCATCCGCGCGTGCCGGTACTCGGCGAGTTGCCGCTCGCGAGCGCAGCGCTCTTCGACCTGGGCGTGTATCTGACCGTGGTCGGCGCCATGGTCCTGAGCCTCGCGGCGTTGTCCCACGTGAACCGCAACCGCGCGAGCTAGCCCTTGGCCCTTCTCCTTGCCAGCGCCATCGGCATCCTCGTCGCCAGCGGCGTCTATCTGCTGCTGCGGCCGCGCACGTTCTCGGTGGTCGTCGGGCTGGCGCTGCTCTCTTATGCGGTCAACCTGTTCCTGTTCGCGATGGGGCGCGCCGTCTTCCTGCAGCCGCCACTCATCAGCGCATCGGCGGCGGGCTACGCCGATCCGCTGCCACAGGCGCTGGTACTGACCGCGATCGTCATCAACCTCGGCATGACCGCGCTGCTGCTCGCGCTGGCAGTGCGCGGCCGAGTGGCAACCGGCACCGATCACGTGGACGGCGTGGCGGGGCAGCCGGGCCCGGAGCGGGAGAAGCCGGCGTCATGAGCCACCTCATCGCGCTGCCGGTCCTGCTGCCGCTGGCCGCCGGCGCACTGCTCCTGGTCGTGCCGCCGGATCAGCCCGGGCTCAAGCGCACGATCGGATTCTTCTCGTGTGCCGCGCTGGCCGGCGTCGCGCTCGCGCTCTTCGGCGTGGCCGCCGCGGGACACTACGTCGTCTACCCGCTCGGCAACTGGCCGGCACCCTTCGGCATCGTGCTGGTGCTCGACCGCCTGGCCGCCGGCATGCTGCTGCTCACCGCCGTCATCGCGCTCGCCGCCTACCTCTATGCGCTGCGCGGATGGGACGAGCGCGGTCCGCATTTCGGCGCGCTCTTTCAGTTCCAGCTGATGGGTGTGAACGGCGCGTTTCTCACGGGCGACATCTTCAATCTCTTCGTCTTCTTCGAAGTGCTGCTGATCGCCTCCTACGGTCTGTTGCTGCACGGCGGCGGAGGCGAAAGGGTCCGGGCGGGCCTGCACTTCGTCGTGCTCAATCTTGCCGGATCAGCGCTCTTCCTGATCGGTCTCGGACTGCTCTACAGCGTCACCGGCAGCCTCAACCTCGCCGATCTGCAGCTGCGCTACGCGGCCGTGAGCGCGGGCGACCGCGCGCTGGCGGAGGTTGCCTCGCTGCTGCTGCTGGTGGTCTTCTGCCTCAAGGCGGCGGCGTTCCCGCTCACTTTCTGGCTGCCGACCGCGTACGGCGCGGCCGGCGCACCCGTGGCAGCGTTTTTCGCGATCATGACCAAGGTCGGCGTCTATGCCATCCTGCGCGTGCATCTTTCCACCTTCGGCGGTGCCGAGCCCGCCAGCGATGCCTGGGCCGAGTTGCTGCTGCCGGCCGCGCTCGTCACCATCGCCCTCGGGACGCTCGGCGCGCTCGCCGCGCGCAGCCTGCGCGGGCTCGTGAGCTATCTCACGGTGGTGTCGGTCGGCACCCTGCTCGTGACGGTGGCGCTCGCAACCTCCGGCAGCATCGCCGCCGGCCTCTACTACCTGGTGCACAGCACCTTCGTCACCGCGGCGCTGTTCCTGCTGGTGGAACTCATCGGCGAGCAGCGCGCCGAGCGCTACGACGCACTCGAGCCGGGTCCCGCGGTGACGCAGCCGACGCTGCTCGGCGTGCTGTTCCTGATCGCCGCGATGGCGGTGGCGGGATTGCCGCCGTTCTCCGGCTTTCTCGCCAAGGCGAACGTGCTGCTGGCGGTGGCACCGGCACCCGCAGCAGTCTGGATCTGGGCCGTCATTCTCGGTGGCAGCGCGCTCGGGATCATCGCCCTCGCGCGGGCGGGCAGCCGGCTCTTCTGGAAGGCAGCGCCGCGCCCGGTCGCCGCCTTGCCCGCCGGCGCCCCGTTCCTGCGCGCCTTCGCGGTCGCGATCCTGCTCGCCCCGGTGGTCGGGCTCGCGGCGTTCGCCGAGTTCGCCTGGACGCAAGCGGTCGCCACCGCCGATCAGATCACGCACCCGGCCCGCTATCGCGACGCGGTGCTGGGCGCGGACTACGCCGGCGATGCCGTGCGGCCGTACCGCTTTTCGGTTCCAGGGAGGGCGGAGCGATGACTTGGCGCCGCCGGCACGTGGTGACGTTCAGCCTCCTCGTGTGCTGGCTTCTTCTTGCCGGCGACTTCTCGCCCGGCAACGTCGTGCTCGGTGGCGTGCTTGCCATCGGCATCGAGTGGTACGCGCGCTCGTTCCGGGATGGTCCCGAGCGCGCCGTTCGCCTGGGCGGCGTGCCGTGGCTCGTGGGGGTCGTGCTGTGGGATGTGGTCGTGGCCAACCTGCAGGTCGCCCGGCGCACGCTCGGGCCGCTCTCGGCGCTGCGGCCGCGCTTCGTGACGGTACCGATCGATCTGACCGACCGCACTGCCATTGCGCTGCTCGGTGCGATCATCACCACCACGCCGGGCACCGTCACCGCCTCGCTGAGCGCGGATCGCCGCAGCTTCCTGGTGCACGGGCTGGTCGTGGAAGACGAAGAGAGCCTGGTGCGCACGATCAAGCTGCGCTACGAGCGGCCGCTCAAGGAGATCTTCGAATGCTGAGCTTCGCCGTGACCTTCGCCATCGGGGCGATCTCGCTCGCCCTCGTCATCACCCTGTGGCGGATTCTGCGGGGGCCGAGCGCGCCCGACCGCATCCTCGCCCTCGATACGCTCTACATCAATGCAATGACGCTGCTGCTCGCGATGGGCATCGGGCTCGGTCGGGACATGGGCTATACCGGCGCACTGCTGATCGCGCTGATGGGCTTCGTCAGCACCGTCGCGCTCGGGAAGTATCTGGCGGGCGGCGACATCATCGACTGAGCGAGCAGACCGTGATCGATTTCCTGGTCTCCTGTTTCCTGCTGGTCGGCGGCGCGTTCACCCTGATCGGCAGCATCGGCCTGGTGCGCTTTCCGGATTTCTTCACCCGGCTGCACGGGCCGTCGAAGGCTTCCACGCTCGGCGTCGGCGCGATTCTCATCGCGTCGCTCATCTTCTTCAATGCGCGCGGCGAGTTCGGCCTGAAGGAGTTGCTCATTACCCTATTCGTGTTCGTTACCACACCGGTCAGTGCTCACCTGCTGTGCAAGGCTGCATTCAAGCTCAAGCTGGCATCGGCGACACCGCCGCCCACGCCCGGTACCCCGCTATCCTCACAAGACAACTCATCCTTCCATGACCGAATCTGAAGCGCTCACCCACCTTGCCGCCTGCTACGGCATCCTGCCCGCCTACTTCGACGTCGAGGGGCGCGAGCATCACGCGTCGGATGCAACCCGCCGCGCACTCCTCGGCGCGATGGGTGTATCCGCCGAGGGCGACGCCGCCATTCGCGAATCGCTGCGCGCCTGGACGGTGCGGCAATGGCAGCGCGTGCTGCCGCCTGCGGTGGTGTTACGGGATCGGGGGCAGCCGCTGCAATTGTTTCTCCGGCTGCCGGCACGGCTGTTCGACAGCGTTCTCGCTTGGCGCATCGTGACCGAAGACAACGCCGTACACGAGGGCCAGGCGTTCGCGCGCGACCTGCCACTGCTCGAGCGCGTGGACGACGAAAGCGGGGTCTACGAGATCCGCGCCGCCACCATGCCGACCGTCCCTCACGGCTACCATCGCGTGGTGGTTCTCGCCGGCGCCGAGTCGATCGGCGAAGCGGTTCTGATCGTGGCGCCGCCATCCTGCTACTTCCCGCCCGCACTCGAGGGTGACCGGCGCGTGTGGGGCCCGACGACGCAGCTCTATGCCGTGCGCTCGCGCCGCAACTGGGGGATCGGCGACTTCACCGATCTCGGCACGCTGGTGGAGGAGTTCGCTTGCCACGGCGCCGGCATCGTCGGCGTCAATCCACTGCACGCGCTCTTTCCTGACAACCCCAATCACGCGAGCCCCTACAGCCCGTCCAGCCGCCGCTACCTCAACGTCCAGTACCTCGATCCCGAGGTGATCCCCGATCTGGCGGAGTGCGAGGAAGCGCAGCGCCGCGTCGCGAGCCCGGCGTTCCAGCGGCGGCTCGCGGCGCTGCGGTCGCTGGGCTTCGTCGACTATGCCGGCGTCGCGGCCGCCAAGCGCGAAGTGCTGGAACTGCTCTACGAGAGCTTCCAGATCCGTCATCTGGCGCCCGGCAGCCAGCGCGGCCGCGCCTTCCGGGCGTTCCAGAAAGCCGGCGGCCGAGCGCTGCGGCTGCACGCGCTATACGAGGCGCTGCAGGAGCATTTTCGCGGCGTCGACTCCACCATCAACGGCTGGCCGCAGTGGCCGGAAGCCTATCGCAAACCCGGACTGCCGGCAGTGGCGCGCTTCCAGGTCGATCACCTCGAACGCACCGAGTTCTACGAATACCTGCAGTGGAATGCTGCGCTGCAGCTCGAAGCCGCGGCCTGCAAGGCGGCCGACGCCGGAATGGGGGTGGGACTCTACGCCGACCTCGCCGTCTCGGTCGCACCGGACGGCGCGGAAGTCTGGAGCGGGCAGGACATCTACGCACTGCATGCATCGGTCGGCTGCCCGCCCGACCCGCTCGGACCCACCGGCCAGGACTGGGGGCTGCCGCCGCTGATACCGCATTGCCTGACCGAAGCGGCGTACCAGCCCTTCATCCAGCTGCTGCGCATCAACATGGCGCAGCCCGGTGCCCTGCGGCTCGACCACGTGATGGGGTTGCGGCGTCTGTTCTGGATCCCGCGCGGGTGCAAAGCCGCCGACGGCGCGTATATCGCCTATCCGTTCGAGGATCTGCTGGGCATTCTCGCCCTGGAGAGCCACCGCAACCGCTGCCTCGTGATCGGTGAGGATCTCGGCACGGTGCCGGACGAGGTGCGGCACGCCATGGCGCGCGAGCGCATTCTGTCGTACAAGGTGCTGATCTTCGAACGTGAGCATGGCGGTGACTTCAAGGCCCCGCAGCGCTATGAGCGCGAAGCGCTGGTCGCGGCCACGACCCACGATTTGCCGACGCTCGCCGGTTTCTGGACCGCGCGCGATCTCACCTTGCGCCACGAGCTGGGTCTCTTCGCCCACCCCGGGCAGCTGGACGGCGAGCTCTGGAATCGTGGCCAGGATCGCAACCGCCTGCTGGGAGCACTCGCGCGGGAAGGACTCGCGCCCGCCGGGGCGGATCCGTCGTCGGCCGCGGCCATGCCAGACGGGCTCGTGCCGGCAGTGCATGCGTTTCTCGCCCGCACGCCCTGCAAGGTGCTGGTGGTGCAGGTGGAGGACCTGCAGGGTGTGGATACGCCGGTCAATATTCCCGGCACCTCCGAGGAATACCCGAACTGGCGGCGGCGGCTGCCGACCAACATCGAGGACATGCCGGGCAGCGAGCCGTACGAGTCGATCGGCGCCACCCTGGGCGCGGCATACCGCTCGCGGTGATCTCGGTCCGGCGAGGCTGCTTCAGACGGTGAGCGGCACCGACACCGGTGCGGGCTTCATCCACGCGTCGCTTTGCGCGTGCACGACATCGGCGAGCGAACCGCTCACCGTGAACACCCGTCTGAGCCAGGTGCTGTCGTTGCCCCCTTCCAGCGCGATCTCCCGTAACTGGCCGAGCGCCCGCGTCGTGCCCAGGTCGGAAGCGTCCCGTATGATCGCGCGCAGCGTGTCGACGATGTCGGCCTTGAGCGGTCGCTGCGACCGGTCCGCAGCGTCGATGACGCCGGCTTCCAGTCCGAAGCGGCAGGCGAGGAAGCGGTTGTAGCCATACACCCGATACAGATCCACCGACGGCTTCACCGGGCGCTCGCGCATGAGGTGGCTCGCGAGCGTCTGCGCGTATGCCGCGAGCAGGGCGGCGCGTTCCACGGTGAGCGGCGTGTCGCAGACGCGGATCTCGATGGTGCCGTACTCGGGCTTGGGGCGGATGTCCCAGTAGAAATCCTTCATGCTCTCGACGATCCCGAACCCCTGCATGTCCTCGAAGTAAGCGTTGAAATCGGCCCAGGTCTCGACCAGGGGCATGTAGCCGCTCAAGGGAAACGCGTTCACGACGTTGAGGCGCGACGAGGCGAAAAGGGTATCCGCCCCCTGGTAGAAGGGCGAAGAGGCGGCGAGCGCGATGAAGTGCGGGATGTAGCGCGACATGCCGTGTACCAGATACATCGCGGCGTCGCCATCGGGGCAACCGATGTGTATGTGCTGGCCGAACACGGTGAACTGCTTCGCGAGGTAGCCGTAGAGCTCGTGCAGGTGCTGATAGCGCGGCTGTGCGAAGATGCGCTGGTCGCTCCACTGCTGGAAGGGGTGGGCGCCGCCACCGGCAATGCAGAGGTTGAGACGCTCCGCCGCTTGCCGCACCACGTCGCGGATCGACATCAGCTCTTCCAGCAGCGTGGTGTGAGAGCGGTGGATGCCGGTACTGATCTCGACCATGCTCTCCGTGATCTCGGGTTTGATCTCGCCGCGGTGGGGCGTCTTTCCGATCAGCGCCAACAGATCGGGCGCGCCGCGGGTGAGATTGAAATCGCGGCTGTTCAGGATCTGCAGCTCGAGCTCGACGCCGAGGGTGAGCGGCTCGGAGTGCTTAAACGGCAGGGCTGCCATAACGTGCCTCGGGCAGATGTTCGGTTTCGCCGGCACGGCGCAGCGCGAACTGCGCTGCCAGCGGGCCGATGAGTTCCAGGATCACGGCCGCCGCCAGGACCACCGCGGAGAGTTTCGCCCCGAATTCGGGATACAGGTTGCCCGGCCCCTGGGCGAGCATCAGTGCAAGCCCGGACATGGGCACCAGCGCGAGGCTCAGGAGGCCCGCCGAGCCCGGACGCAGCCGCGACAACGGTGCGAAGAGCATCACGCCGGCCGACTTGCCGACGAAGCGCGCCAGCACGAACACGATCGCGACCAGGCCACCGGTGCCGAGCTGGTCCGGGCGCAGGGCCGCGCCGAGCAAGACGAACAGGACCACGTAGAAGATCTGCCCGGCGAACCCGGTGTTGATCGACATCAGCCAGCGGTTGCGGTCGAGATTGCGTGCCAGGATGCCGAAGGTGAGCAGCGCCACCAGCACCGAGAGCTTGAGCACCTCGCACAGCCCGACGGCGAGCACGAGCATGGCCACGTGCATCGCGAACTGCCGCTCCTCGCGCTTGCCCAGCATGCGCGCACCGATGATCGCGAGGTGTGCTGCGAGCAGGCCGAGCAGAAGCGACCCCAGGAGCACGTAGGTCGGTTGCAAGAGGGCCACGAGCCTGCCCGCCTGGTACTCGATGTGAACGAGCGCCGTGAGGAGCGTCACGGTCGTGAACGCAATCACCCCGTTCAACGCCGTAAGGCAAAGCGCGCGCTCCGTCACCTGCCCCTCCGCTTTCATTTCCTTCGCCACCAGCAGCACCACCGCCGGCGAGGTCGCCATGCCGATCGCCGCAGCGAACGCCGCGAACAGTGGCTCGATGCCGAACCAGATCAACACGCCGTACATGCAGACGAACGAGAGGCCGGCTTCTGCGACACCGGTCACGGCGAGCCACGGGTCGCGCCGCAACCAGCGCAGATCGAGGCGCTGTCCGAGCTCGAACAGCACCAGGCCGACGGCGAAGTCGACGATGGCGCCGGCGGATTCGATGCTGCCATGGTCCAGCCAGTTGAGCCCGAACGGCCCCAGCGCGAGGCCGATCGCCACATATCCCGTGATGCGGGGCAGCGCCAGCGCGCGCCGGGAAAACTCGCCGCCTACGAGGCCCGCCAGCAGAATCAGCCCGAACAGGACGAGCGGACTCGCGACAGGCTCGAGAGCGGGCAGAAAGTCTCGCAATGCCATGCTCCGCCTCCGTCCGATACGAGTCGCCGGCAAGGCGGGGCCGACGGCTCAGCTTGATTGACTCGCGCACCCGGTCGGGCAGGCCGGGCGAAAGGCGTGTTGGAATTCCTGTCGGGTGGTGGCTCGCAGACGCGACGCCCTCACCACCCCGAAAAGCAGTCTACCACTGCGAACTTTGAAGACCAACCGCGAAGCGCGCCACCCGCGAACCCCCGCCGCCGCAGGGACCTGCTGGTTAATCGTGGCGCCGCTGCTGCCGGCTTCGCGCGGCGCTGCGGGCCGCGCAACCGGCCCTACCGCTCAAGGGGTGGAATCGCCCTCCCCGGGCACCGCGCTGGGCGCTTCCCCGGTCTTGAGCTCTTTCTTCTCGAGCTTCTTCTTCAACTTCTCTTCTTTCTTCTTTTTCTTTGCGAGATCCTTTTGCCGTTTCTCGTACTGGTAGTTGGGTTGTGCCAAGTTTCGCGTCCTATCGCATGCGTTGGGATGAAACGATCTTACGGCTTCTCGGCGGAAAACCCAAGCCTGCGCGAGACGAGAGCCGCTCTCTCGTTGCGAACCTGCGCTATGTCACGAGGTGCTGGGGGGTGCCCTTTGCCCAGAGGTCAATATTGTCGATCAACTGGTCGGCGAGAAACTGCATGGCGCCGTCGGACGCCCACGCCACGTGAGGGGTTAGAATGAAGTTCGGCAGCCGTAGATCGAGCAGCGCATTGCCCTCTTTCGGCGGCTCGTTGACCAGGACGTCGAAGCCGGCGCCCGCGATCCAGCCTTCCCGCAATGCGCGCAGCAGGGCCTCCTCCTGCACAAGTCCCCCGCGAGCGGTGTTGATCAGCAAGGCACTGCGTTTCATTGCCCTGAGTTCCTTCTCGCCGATCATGCCCCGGGTCTCGGGGGTCATCGGACAGTGCAGGCTGATGATGTCGCTCTCCTCGAGCACCCGCTGCATCGGCGAGTATTCGACCCCCGGCGCCTTGGGCGGCGCGTGGTCTGCGAACAGCACGTTCATGCCGAAGCCGCGCGCAATCTTCGCGGTGCCCTGGCCGATGGCACCCTCACCGACGATGCCGATGGTGGCGCCGAATAGATCTCCGATCGGATAGTCGAAGAAGCAGAACTGACCCACCTCCTGCCACCGTCCGCGCTCCACCGCCTCACGATACGCAAGAAGATTGCGCCGTAATGCGAGGACCATGGCGAACACGTGCTCGGGCACGGTATGCACCGCATAGCTGCGGATATTGGCGACGGCGATCCCATGCGCCTTGCAGTGAGCAACGTCCACGACGTCGTAGCCCGTGGCGGCCACTGCGATCATTTTCAGCTCGGGCAGCCTTCCGAGCGTCTCGGCACGCAGCGGCACCTTGTTGGTGATGGCGACAGTGGCACCCTGCAGACGCGCGACGACCTCGTCGGGTGCGGTCGTTTCATACTCCTCCCAGACATTCTCGAAAGCTGGGCGGCGCACGTTGGCGCGCAGGGTCGAACGATCCAGAAACACGACTTTATGCATGTTGTCTCCTGTCTTTCCGTCGCGGTGCGATGAGGCGATGCGGGGCCGGCCACCGGGGCGAGGCGGCCATCGAGTATAAGCCGCAGCCTACCGCCCCGCCAGCCAACTGCACTCACGTCGCCGTCCTTTCACGTGGACCAATCCCGAGGCGGCTGGCAAGGCTTCGATTCAGGTGATCGAGCGCATGATGCGCGCACCGGACTGGCGCGCCACACACCGAACACGCTTGCCGATATCTCCAGCCTCACGCGCGAGTTGGAGGGCATCCGGCGCGACGGGTTTGCGTTCGACAACGAGGAGGCAGAAAGAGGGGTTTCGTGCATCGGCGCCGGCATCCACGACGTCGAGGGACGGCTGGTGGCAGGGCTTTCAGTGTCGGCGCCCTCGGACCGTCTGAACCGGGCGTGGGGACGAGATCTCGCAGGCGATCGGTTTTCGATCAGGCAGCCGCTGATGCTGCCGAGGAAGCGTCCCAGAACCGGATTGTCGTCCGCTCGACGCTGCGCAGGGAGGGTCGGCTAAGTAATGCCGCGCCGCGGTGTGTAGCGGACTTCGATCCAGCGCTTGATACGGTTGGCATCGGCGATCCGCGTGTACCGCCCCACGGCATCGAGCAGCACGATGATGTAGGGCTTCGCCGCGATGGTTGCTTGCATCACCAGGCAGCGGCCCGCTTCCGAGATGTACCCGGTCTTCTGCAGGCCGATGTTCCAGTCGCCGCTACGCACGAGCCCGTTCGTGTTGTGGAAAAGGCGTTCGCGCCCCTCTGCGATCTCGACCTCGTAGGACTCGGTCGTCGAATACTCGCGGATAATGGCGTAGCGATAGCTCGTGCGCACGATCTGACCGAGGTCGCGGGCCGTCGATACGTTGGCGCTACTGAGACCCGTGGGTTCCACGTAGTGCGTGTTACGCGTGCCGATCTCGCGCGCCTTGCGGTTCATCGCCGCGACGAAGGCCGGAGTGCCTCCCGGGTAGGAGCGGCCGAGCGCCGCGGCTGCGCTATTCTCCGAGGCCATCAGCGCCAGCCGCAGCAGCTCGCGGCGGGTGAGCACGGCGCCGACCGGCAGCCGCGACCGCGTACCCTTCAGTGCGTCCAGATCGTCGTCCGCGATGACGATCGACTCTTCCAGAGGAAGTCCGGCATCGAGCACCACCATGGAGGTCATGAGCTTCGTGATCGAAGCAATCGGCATCACCGAACCGGGATTCTTTTCGTAGACCGAGTGCCCTTCTTCGAGGTCGATGACAAGGGCAGCTCCACTGCTAACGTTCAGGTTGATCGGATCGTAGTCTTCCAGCGCCGCGAAGCGATGGTTACGCCGCGAAGCCTTGGCATATTTGGCAACCTTCGGCGACGCCGAGCTTCGGTTGCTGCGGGCGGAAGCGAGCGCGGCATCACCCTTGCCACGGGCTGGAGCGCGCGTGGCCTTGGCGGGCGCCCCCTTGACGGACTTGGACGCGCTGCGCACGACGATGGTCGAGCTGGCTGGCTTGATCGTCGCGCGCACGCGCTTCTTGCTGTCGGAGGTCGCAGCGCTGGCGCCTTGGACGAAGAGGAGGGCGATGAAAAGCAGTGGAAAGAAGCGAACCCAGGACATTTTATGCGCCTTACGCATCACTGAAGCGAGCAAGGAAGTTCTAGTTTTCCCGATACCCAGCCATCTGGAAAACCGGGTCGTCCTTCCAACGAAACATAGCAAAATTCAGGAGCTAAAGAAAGGTTCTTGAATTTTATTTCAGGATATAACCGGGGCACGGAACGGGCTAGCAAGAAATCAGCCCGCGAGTCGATACGAGTTGCAGCCAGTATGCAGCGCTTCAGGCAACTGCGGGGCGGTCCTGACCGGCGAGCGCCCTGCCCTCTTCCGAGAACCGTGGGAAGAGCAGTGGCAACGCCGTCATCAGGATCGGGCAGCAGGCGCGCGCCCTCCATACGGCTTCCTGGAGGCTCTTGCCCTGCTCCCCGATGATCTCCATGAACGCGTCGCCTGCTCGCACGCGAGATCCTGGCAGCTTAACGCGCCGCTGCCGCGATCACCGGCGGGCTCGATGCAACGACCGCCGCCACCTCGCGCTCGTGCTGCTGAAGTGCCCACATGGCCGCATAGGCGCCATTCGCGGCGAGCAGCTCGCGATGGGTGCCGCGCTCGACGATGTGCCCATGTTCCATCACGAGGATCTGGTCGGCGTCCATCACCGTCGACAGCCTGTGCGCGATCACGAGCGTGGTGCGACCGGTGGCAACGCGTGCGAGCTCCGACTGAATCGCCTGCTCGGACTTGGAGTCGAGCGCGGAGGTTGCTTCGTCGAAGATCATGATGCAGGGATTCTTGAGCAACGCCCGTGCGATCGCCACTCGCTGCTTCTCGCCGCCCGAGAGCTTGAGTCCACGCTCGCCGACGCGCGACTCGTACTTGTCCGGCAAGGTCTCGATGAAGTCGTGAATATGGGCGGCGCGCGCGGCTTCGATCACTTCCTCCGGCGTTGCGGCCGGACGTCCATACAGGATGTTGTAATAGATCGTGTCGTTGAAGAGCACCGTATCCTGCGGCACGATGCCGATCGCGGCGCGCAGGCTCGACTGCCTGATCGCGCGCAAATCGCATCCGTTCACCGCGATGCACCCGCCGTTCACGTCGTAGAAGCGGAAGAGCAGCCGCGCCAGCGTGGACTTGCCCGAGCCCGAGTGGCCGACCACCGCGACCTTGCTGCCCGCCGGAATCTCGAAACTCACATCGTGCAGAATCGTGCGCTTCGGGTCGTAGCTGAAGCGCACGTTCTCGAAGCGGATCGTTGCGGGTCCTGCCGGCAGTGCCTGGGCGCCCGCGGCGTCCTCGACCTCGCGATTCTCGGTGAGCAGCGAGAACATCCGGTCCATGTCCGTGAGCGCCTGCTTGATCTCGCGATAGACCATGCCGAGGAAATTGAGCGGGATGTAGAGCTGGATCAGCAGACCGTTGATGAGCACGAGGTCACCCAGCGTGAGGCTGCGCGCCACCACCCCCTGTGCGGCGAAGATCATGAGCAGCGTCACCGCGATGGCGATGATGAAGCTCTGACCGACGTTGAGCAGCCCCAGCGACATCTCGTTCTTCACCGCCGCGGACTCGTACTTCCGCAGATTGTCGTCGTAGCGGCGCGCCTCGAACTCCTCGTTGTTGAAGTACTTCACCGTCTCGTAGTTGAGCAGGCTGTCGATCGCGCGCGTGTTGGCCTTCGAGTCGAGCTCGTTGGCGCGCCGTCGGATGTCCATGCGCCATTCGGTGATCGCGATGGTGAAGCCAATGTAGATCGCCACCGCACCGAACGTGACGGCGGCGAAGCGCCAGTCGAACTTGGTGAGCAGAACGGTGGCGACGAGCGAGAACTCGAGCAGCACCGGGATGATCGAGAACAGCATGTAGCTCATGAGCGTCGACACGCCGCGCGATCCGCGCTCGATGTCGCGCGACACACCCCCGGTCTGGCGCTCGAGGTGAAAGCGCAGCGAGAGGGCGTGCAGGTGACGGAAGACGGTGAGCGCAATGCGGCGGATGGCGCGCTGCGTGACGCGCACGAACACCACGTCGCGCAGTTCGGCGAAGAGCGTGGTGGAAAGCCGCAGCGCGCCGTACGCGAGCAGCAGCGCCAGCGGCAGCACGAGGACGGTCTGGTCCGGGCTCAGCGAGTCGACGATCTCCTTCAGAAGCAGCGGCACGCCGACGTTCGCGAACTTCGCCGCCGACAGGAACAGGAGTGCGATCAGCACGCGCCACTTGAACTCCGACAGATAGGGCAGGAGCAGCCGGGCCGCGTGCCATTCGCTGCGGTGCTGGCCGGACCGGGTGGCCGGCTTGGCGTCGGGATCGTAGGGGGCGCGTCTCAAGCGGGACAGCTCAGGTCGATGCGTGCGTGCGCAAGGGCAGATGAGGGATTGTAAGTCGCGCGAACCGTGATCAGGCGCTGCGCGCCGTCGCCGTCGACTGCGTGCGCCAGACGAGGACCGCGGCCGCGACCCAGCATGCGGCGGGCAGCCACTGCAAGACCGCCGCCGCCCAGGGAAGCGACGGGATCTGGAGGTTGACCAGTCCGAGACGCACGAGTGCCGCCACCGCCAGCAGCGCGGACAGCCGCCCGGCCATCGCTCCTTCCCGCCCCGGCTTGCCGAGCGCGAGCGCGTGGGCGACGAGCACGGCATTGATCGCGCCCCAGGCGCCACCGGCCAGGAACTGCACCGCAGTCAGGGAGACGAGTCCTGGCGCCATCGCTGCACCGACACAGAACACGGCACCCAGCAATGCAGCCCATCTGAGCGCCGTCAACGCGCCCGCCCGCTTCGACGCCTTGCCGCCCGCGAATGCAAGGAGGCTCGCCCCGACCGCGAACACCGGCAGCAGCCACGGCAGACCGTCGGCCGACGCGAACTGCTTGTACCAGGGGCCTGAGTTCACGTTGGTGTGGATCTGCTGGCCGACCGCAAGCAGCGCCGCCGCCATGAAGAACGCGGTGATCGTCGCTTCGTTCGCTGGCGCAGCCGGCGCTCCCTCGTCGGACCCGGATATGTCACCGCTCGCCGCGAGCACGCCACGCCGCTCGGCCAGGGCAAGGCCGACCACGGCTGCGAGCAAGGTGAGTGTCGCGAGCAGAAACGGCCACCGTGGTTCGACTTCTTTCGCGATCAGGGCAAGGTACGGTCCGGCGGCCGCCGCGAGCGCAGTGCCGATCACGACCAGGGTGCCGAGCAGCGGCAGTGCGGGCTTCGGCGTGCGTTTCGCCACCAGCGCGAGCGCCGGCGCGCGCAACACCGAGGAGGTGAGCGCCCAGAGGAAGATCAGTGCGAGGAAGAGGGACGGCACGGCCTTGTTCGCGATCATCGGCATGGCGACGAAGGCCGCGCCGGAGATCACCGTGACCGCCACGAGCCAGGGACCGAGAGTGCGCAGGACCGCGAGCGCCCGGTCCGTCGCCCGCCCCAGTGCGAGGTCGGCGAGTGCGAACAGCGCCTGATCGGCGAGCAGAATCCACCCCACCGCCCGGACCGGCACGCCGGCGGACGCGGCGAGCTGCGGCAGGTAGACGACGTAGGCGATCCAGCTCACGCTGGCGAGGCACTGCACCGCCGCGAGATGAAACACGAGGCCCAATGGAAGCGCGGCAGGGACGGACATGGCGACGGGTTGGAGACTTCGGCGCCGATGTTAGCGCATGCAGGACCGGCGGCACATGAACCGTGGCGCCGACGCGGAAAAAAAAACGGGCGCAGAAAAACTGCGCCCCAGGTACCAAAGGAGGAGGATGAAGACACCGAGAATGTGCTCTCAATGCCTTCGCCCGTTATCTAAGCCACAACCGTGCCAGTTTTAACAATACCGACGGAACAACAGCTTACAGAAAGTGGCTGGTTGGGCGACGTTGGTCTGCGCCTCTCCATGGTGCAGTTTCTGTGCTGCGATGCACCAATTCGACCGGAAAGCGGCAATTGCGTCGCGTCAGAGCTTCACCAGCGTGGCACTCAGTGCAGCGTGATCGGACAGTTTCGCCCAGACGTTGCCGTGATGGACGCGCGCGTGCCTGATCCTGAACCCTCGCACGTAGATGCGATCGAGGCTGAAGACCGGCAGGGCCGCCGGAAAGCTACGCGCCGGCCGGCCGCGATAGGTCTCGAACGCTTCCTGCACTTCGAGCCCTGCGATCAGCTCGTTGCTTGCCTTGCGGCGCCAGTCGTTGAAGTCGCCGGCGATCACGAGCGGCGCATCGTTCGGCACCAGTCGCAGGATGCGCTTGCGCAGCGCATCGAGCTGACGCCGCCGCCAGCGCCCGGCGAGTCCGAGGTGAACGTTCACGCAATGCAAGGGCTGGCGCCAGCCCGGCACCTCGATTTCGCAGTGGAGCAGCCCACGGCTCTCCAGGCGGTGGGCCGAGATGTCCTCGTTGTCCCAGCGCGAGATCGGAAAGCGCGAGAGTATGGCGTTGCCGTGGTGGCCGCCGTCGTAGATGGCGTTCCTGCCGTAGGCGAAATCCATCCACTCCTCGCCCGCGAGAAACTCGTGCTGCGGCTCGTCCGGCCAGTCGAGGAAGCGCTGGGCGTGCTGCTCGTGCTCACCCAGCACCTCCTGCAGGAACACGACATCCGCCCCGATCGCGGAGAGCCGCTCCCGCAGTTCGTGGACGACCATGCGCCGGTTGAGCGAGGACAAACCCTTGTGGATGTTGTAGGTGGTGACGCGGAGCAGGTCGATCATGGCGTGGCGGATGGCTGATCCTGCTTCTTCCTTCTGACTGCGTAAGTTTGGGGCGCGCCGCCGTGGAAGGTTCCGAGCGCCACGCACGGCTGCTGTTCGACGGGATGATCAGGTGGCGGGTTCCGGTACTGTTGGAGATGGTACATGTCGTCCGGCAGCGTCTCGCCGCAGCATCTCCCGCGCGACCTGTTGGAGCCTGGCCCGCACGTCGCGCCTGATCAGCACGGCGCCGAGAATCGGAGGCACCCAGAAGTCCGGCGTGCATTCGACCTGGTAGGTGATTGTCACACCGCCTCCCTCATCCGCGATACGCCATTCGCCATTTTCGACACGCACGTTACCGCTGATCGAGTGGAAGCGCACGCTGCGCATCGGATGCTCCTCGACCTGCGCCAGGATCCACACCGGCACCCGGATGCCGAACAGCTTCCACGCCCCGCTCTGCCGCACCAGGGTCGGCTCGCCCGCCGGGCTCACGATGCGACTCTCGTCCATGTCGGCGACGAAATCGCCCAGGCGGTTGTAATCGGTGATCACCGCCCACGCGGTGACCCGCGCGACCCCGACCCACATCCGTGCCGACACCGTGAAGCCGTCGCCGCGCTGCTCGATGCGTACGTCCGGTGCCGCTGCGGCGCGAGCCGTGCCGATTGCGATGCCGGCAAGGAAGAACAGCAAGACCAGCCGTCGCGGCACGAGGTGCTTGCGGTGCCGCGACGCTCGCGGCTCAGGACACCGCGAGCATGCGGTCGAGGGCGAGCTTCGCGAGCACCGCCTCCGCGGCAGGCACGCTGATGCGGTTGACGACTTTGCCCTGCACCAGGTTCTCGAGGCACCACGCGAGGTGCTGCGGATCAATGCGCGCCATGGTCGAGCACATGCACACCGTCGGCGCCATGAACTGGACGATCTTGCCCTGGGGCTTGAATTCCTCGGCGATGCGGTTCACCAGATTGAGCTCGGTGCCCACCAGCCAGCGCGTATTCGCAGGCGCTTCCGCGATGGTCTTGATGATGTACTCGGTGGAGCCGACGTAGTCCGAGAGCTTGCACACCTCGAAGCTCGCCTCGGGGTGGGAGATCACGATGCCATCCGGGTACTGGTTGCGCCAGCGCAGCACGTGCTGCGGCTGGAACATCTGGTGCACCGAGCAGTGGCCCTTCCAGAGCAGGATGCGCGCGCCGCGAATCTGATCGGGCGTGAGACCGCCCAGCGGTTCGTCCGGATCCCACACCGGCATCTGCTCGAGCGGGATGCCCGTCCTGTAGCCACTCCAGCGACCCAGGTGTTGATCGGGAAAGAACAGCACCTTCTCGCGGCGACCGAAGGACCAGTCGAGGATCTGCGGCGCGTTGCTCGACGTGCAGACGATGCCGCCGTGCTCACCGCAGAAGGCTTTCAGGTCGGCGGCAGAGTTGATGTAGGTGACCGGCGTTACATGCTCGTCGGGATCGAGCACGGCGGCGAGCTCACGCCAGGCGCGGACCACTTTCGCGAGGTTTGCCATGTCCGCCATCGAACAGCCGGCACTCAAGTCCGGCAGGATCGAGATCTGGTGCGGCTGCGACAGGATGTCCGCGACCTCGGCCATGAAGTGAACGCCGCAGAAGACGATGAACTCCGCGTCGGTCTGCGATGCAAGCCGCGAGAGCTTGAGCGAATCCCCGGTGAGGTCGGCATGGCGATATACGTCCGCGCGCTGGTAGTGATGACCGAGGATGACAGCACGCCTGCCAAGCGCCGCCTTGGCGGCGACGATGCGATCCTGGCACGCTGCGTCGTGCAATGGCTCGAAACGATCGAAGGCGATGGCTGCGGTTTGCATCTCGTGCGGCGCTCCCTGGTGTGTCCGTCACGTCGACGGGACCGGCAATGGTATGCGGCTACGACAGATTTTCAAGTGCTTTGTTGCAGCGCGCCCGCCGTCAGTCGCGCGGCGCAAAGCGCGCGAGCATTTCCGGCAGCAGCCGGATGGCGTCGCGGTTGCTCCACGAACGAACACGCTCGGCGGCTTGCTCCCAGGGCAGCCACTCGAACGCGACGTGCTCCTGCGGCGCGAGCGTCACCGGTCGAGCCGCGGCCAGCCGCAGCCCGAAGACGTGCTCGGTATTGTGCGTGACCCCGGGCGGATAACGATGGCGGAAGAATGGGTAGATCTCGTAGCGGTTCTCCACCTGCCAATCATCGAGGTCCTCCGGCGCGACCGCGATGCCGGTCTCCTCGAACACCTCGCGCACCGCGGTTTGCCGCAGCGTCTCGCCCGGGTCCAGGCTGCCAGTCACCGATTGCCAGAAGCCCGGATGATCGGCGCGCTCGATCAACAGCACCTCGAGTGCCGACGTGTGAATGAGCACCAGCACCGAAACCGGAATCTTGTGCGGCATGAACGCGGCTGCGCGCCGGTCACGGAAACGCGGGCAGCGTCGCGTCGGCGGACACGTCGAGGAAGAACGCCCAGAACGGACGCTCGGCGCCCCGCCAGTAATCGGCCGCGGCCTCGAGCACGTCGACGAGCGTGTGAAAGAGGGCCTTCTCCCGTCGGCGCAGGTCGGCACCGCCGTCGAACAGGAGCACGTAGCCCACGTCGTCGTGCCAGGACATGTCGGTCAGGCAGTCCTCGAGCGCATCCCAGTTGCGGCCGAACCACTCGGGAAACCGAAGCGCAAGCTGCATGCGATCCATGAGCTCGCCCTTGTCGGCAACGCGCGTGAGGTCGATGCGATAGACGCCGTAGCCCCTCGAGGCGCCAGCCACCGCGAGGCTCGCTGCGGACACGCGTGTGGCGCACGGCCCGCCCAGGGTCAGGCTGGAGAGAAGCTGATCGAGGTCTGTCATTCGAGGATGCGCCGGAAGCTTCGGTAGTGGTCGTCGGTGTAGTAGAGCTCGCCGTTGCCACCCGTCACGATCCGGCGCGCGCCGCGGTCGCCCGCACCGGGTGTGGGCACCGTGTATTCGCGATAGTACCCGCGCGGGGCTTGGGGCAGAAGCCGCTCACGGTTGCCGAATGCAACCCCGTCCTTGCGGTAGGGGAACGGTCCGCCCTCGCGAATCAGCGCGACCGTCGCGCGCGCCTCATGCGGCAGCTCGGCGAGCGTGACCTCGCCGATCGACGAGTAGCCCAGCGCGGCGCTGCCGAGGAGCCAGAACGCGAGACCAAGAACGAGCCCGCGCCACCCCGCCCGCATCGCCAGGCCCCGGCCGTTACGGCTGATCTACCGCACGCAGGCGAATGTGCAGCTCGCGCAACTGCTTCTCGTCGACCGGGCTCGGTGCGTGGGTAAGCAGGCACTGCGCGCGCTGCGTCTTCGGAAACGCGATCACGTCGCGGATCGATTCCGCGCCCGCCATCATCGTCACGATACGATCGAGCCCGAACGCGATGCCGCCGTGGGGCGGTGCGCCGTACTGGAGCGCATCGAGCAGGAAGCCGAACTTGAGCCGCGCCTCGTCGGGGCCGATGCCAAGCGCCCGGAACACCTTCGACTGCACGTCTTCGCGGTGAATCCGCACCGAGCCGCCGCCGATCTCCCAGCCATTGAGCGTGACGTCGTAGGCCTTCGCGAGCGCCTTGGCGGGATCGGTCGCGAGGTAGTCCTCGTGACCGTCCTTCGGCGCGGTGAACGGATGGTGCATCGCGACCCAGCGCTTGTCCTCTTCGTCGTACTCGAACATCGGGAAGTCCACCACCCACAGCGGCTGCCAGCCGGCGGATGCGTAGCCGTGCTCGTGACCGATCTTCTGGCGCAGCGCTCCCATCGCATCGTTGACGATCTTCGCGCGGTCCGCGCCGAAGAAGACGAGATCTCCGTTCCGCGCGCCGGTGCGCTCGAGAATGCTCGCCAGCACCGGGGCCGGCAGGAACTTGACGATGGGCGACTGCAGCCCTGCCTCGTTCGGCTGCGAGGCGTCGTTCACCTTGATGTAGGCGAGACCCTTGGCGCCGTAGATCTTGACGAAATTCGTGTAGTCGTCGATGTCCTTGCGCGAGAGCTTCTCACCCGCGCCGGGCACCCGCAGCGCCGCCACGCGCCCGCCAGGCATATCGGCCGCGGCACGGAACACTTTGAATTCGACGGTCCGCATGAGATCCGTGAGCTCGGTCAACTCGAGCGGCACCCGCAGGTCGGGCTTGTCCGAGCCGTAGCGCGCCATCGCTTCGGCGTACGGCAGGACCGGGAACGGATCGGGCAAGGCAACGTCCAGCACCTCCTGGAAGAGCGCGCGGAAGAGTCCCTCCATCAGCGCGCGGATCTCGAGCTCGCCGAGGAACGATGTCTCGATGTCGATCTGCGTGAACTCGGGCTGGCGGTCGGCGCGCAGGTCCTCGTCGCGGAAGCACTTCACGATCTGGTAGTAGCGATCGAAGCCGGAGATCATGAGCAGCTGCTTGAAGAGCTGCGGCGACTGGGGCAATGCGAAGAACTCCCCGGGATGCACCCGCGACGGCACCAGGTAGTCGCGCGCCCCCTCGGGTGTGGACTTCGTCAGCATCGGCGTCTCGATATCGATGAAGCCATGCGCGTCGAGGTACTTGCGCGTCGCCATCGCCACCCGGTAGCGCAGCCGCAGATTCTTCTGCATCGGCGAGCGGCGCAGATCGAGATAGCGGTACTCGAGCCGCACCTGCTCGGAGAGGTTCTCGTCGTCCATCTGGAACGGCGGCGGCAGCGACGGGTTGAGGATCTCGATCTCGTGCGCCAGCACCTCGACCTCGCCCGAGAGGAGATTCGCGTTCACCGTGCCTTCGGGGCGGGGCCGCACCTTGCCGATCACCTTGACGACAAACTCGCTGCGCAGCTTCTCCGCCACGCGGAAAGTCTCCGCCCGGTCCGGGTCGCATACCACCTGCACCAGGCCCTCGCGGTCGCGCAGGTCGATGAAAATGACGCCACCGTGGTCGCGCCGCCGGTGCACCCAGCCGCAGAGGATCACGGCCTCGTCGAGGTGGCGCTTCGTTACCAGTCCGCAGTATTCGCTACGCATGAGAATCGGAAAATGGGAAGAACGCGAAACGGGGCGCTCTTACGCCCCGCCCGTCACTTGCCAGCGCCGGCCTTGATCTGGGGCCGCGCGCTTCTCGTGCGGCTTGGACCGCGCGGTCCCGGCACGACCACGCCCATGGAGATGATGTACTTGAGGGCATCGTCCACGCTCATGTCGAGCTCGATCACGTCGGTCTTGCGCATCATCACGAAGTAACCGCCCGTGGGATTGGGGGTGGTGGGCACATAGACGCTCACGTATTCCCCTCCTTCGAGATGATTCGCGACATCGCCGCCGGGCGTACCGGTGAGGAAGGCGATCGTCCACGAGCCCTCGCGCGGAAACTGCACCAGCAGCGCCTTGCGGAACGCCTGGCCGGAGGGCGAGAGCAGCGTGTCGCTCACCTGCTTCACGCTGGAATAGATCGACTTCACGAAGGGAATGCGGGCGAGCAACCCTTCCCACATCCGCAGCAGGCGCTCGCCGACGAAGTTGCGGGCGAGCATGCCGGTCAACAGGACCACGCCGAGCGTAAGCAGCGCCCCGAGTCCCGGAATCCGCATGCCGAAGAGCCGCTCCGGGCTCAGGCTGTCGGGGAGGAGCAGCAGGCTCTGGTCCAGCGTGCCGATGAGCAGGTTCAACACCCACAGGGTGATGACCAGAGGCACCAGGACCAGCAGGCCGGTGACGAGATAGCGTTTCACGCTGCCGCGTTCAGTTGTGACACGCGCAGGCGCCGGCGCAGCCTGCTGCCGGCTTGGCGTCGTCCGAGGATTTGTTCTCTTCCTTCGGCTTGGCGTCGTCCGAGGACTTCGTCTCGTCCTTCGACTTCGCGTCCGCCTTGGACGCGGGCTTGGAGGCGTTCTTGAAGTCGGTGGCGTACCACCCGCTGCCCTTCAACTGGAAGCCCGCGGCCGAGACCAGCTTGGAGAACTTCCCGCTGCCGCATTCGGGGCAGGACTTGATGGGGTCGTCGCTGACCTTCTGCAGGAATTCGCGCTGGCAGGCGCAGTCGTCGCAGCGGTACTCGTAAATCGGCATGGAACCTCCTGAAATGTGCGATCACCGAAAATTATAGCGGAATTTCAAGCAGTAACCGGACCGACATGGGGGCTCACAGGGCGATTTGCAAGGCCGCCACCGCGCGCGGTCGCTCCTCCCGTGCCCGACCAGGAGCCGGCCACACCGCGGCAGCGGCTACAATGCGGGCCTCGTACACCAGTGGGAGCAGCCGTGAAAGGTCTCATCCGTTTCCTCCTTTTCTGGGGCGTGAACACGCTTTCGCTGTGGATCGCCGACGAACTCTTCGATGGCATCGCGTTCGCCAGTACGGAAACCCTGGTCCTGTCCGGCCTCGTGCTCGGCATCGTCAACACCTTCCTGAAGCCGATACTGGTCATCCTCACCCTGCCGATAACCGTGCTCACCCTCGGCCTGTTTCTGCTGGTGATCAACGGCCTCACGCTCTACCTGGTGGCGAAGCTGGTCGACGGCTTTCAGCTGGCAGGGTTCGGCACCGCCATCGGCATCGCGCTGGCGGTATCGGTCATTTCCTTCCTCCTGAACGCCGTGCTGGGGCTCCGCGACTAGGGGCACGTTCCTTGCGCCGTTTCTGCGGCGTATCCGCGGGGTGCTTGCGCCACGGCGGATCCCGAGAAAACCATACGTGAGAGGACCATCATGAAGGCGTTGCGGAAGCTGTCTGCGGTAGTTCTAGCGGCGTGGGCCGCCGCGGCCCACGCTGGTGACATCGACGGCGG
Source organism: Burkholderiales bacterium (assembly GCA_039807745.1). GTDB lineage: Bacteria > Pseudomonadota > Gammaproteobacteria > Burkholderiales > JAEUMW01 > JAEUMW01. The sequence continues at coordinate 3,506 of JBDHRV010000026.1, read as the reverse complement.
TGCGGTGATCGGCGGCGGGCTCGGCGGCGCGGCCGGCGCGGCAGTGGGGTCGGCGATCGGCGGCAAGACCGGGGCGATTGTCGGCGGCGGTGTGGGCGGCGCGGCCGGGGCAGCGATCGGCAGCTCGGTCAACCAACCGAAGCAGAAGACCGTCGTGCAGAAGGATGTCGTCTATGTTCGCGATGGCAAGTGCTGGCCGCCCGGGCACTGCAAGGGCAGCAAGCATCATCATCACGACTAGAATCGACATCGCAGGTCGCCTGGAAAAGCGGCCAGCCCGTCAGAAGCGGCGCTTCGAGATCGGAGCGCCGTTTTCGTTTCCGCTGCGCGTGCCCCGTTGAAATCCCGAAACACCATCCACACCTTCGGAATACGAAAGCTCCGGGTTGACCCCGGGTGTCTCGCACAATCGAAGGAGGATTTGCCATGTATCGGTCACTGTTTTCACGTGATCTGTTTGCCGAGCTGGACCGCCTGCAGCGAGAGATGCAGCAGGCATTGGACGTCTCCCCGAGCATCCGCGGCTTCGGCCGCGGTGGCTTCCCCGCTCTGAACGTGGGCGGCACGCCGCAGTCGGTGGAGATCTACGCGTTCGCGCCGGGGCTGGACCCAGCAAGCCTGAACGTCAATATGGATCGGGGCGTGCTCACCATTTCCGGCGAGCGCAAGGCGGAGCTTCCCGTCTCGGACGAGAAGGCCGCCATCCACGTCAACGAGCGCTTCGCCGGCCGCTTCAGCCGGGTCGTCAGCTTGAGCGACGACCTCGATGCCAACGCCGTATCGGCCGACTATCGCGACGGCGTCCTGCACGTGAGCATCAAGCGCCGCGAATCGGCCCAGCCGCGCCGCATCACCGTCCAGTAACCAGGAGGTACGACCATGAACGAAAGAACTGCCGTGAGCAAGGAAACGCCCGGCTTGATGCCGCCGGTCGACGTCATCGAGGACAGCACCGGCATCACGCTGTATGCCGATCTGCCGGGCGTGTCGAAGGACGGCCTCAACCTGCACGTCGAGGCGGACACGCTGACCATCGAAGGCGAGCTGGGATTCGCCGTGCCGGAAGGCATGGAGCCAAGTCATGCCGAGGTGAGCGTACCGCGCTATCGGCGCGTCTTCACGTTGAGCAAGGAGCTCGATACCGAGCATGTCTCCGCTGAACTCACCCAGGGTGTGCTCAAGCTGCGCATCCCCAAGGCCGAGCACGCGAAGCCGCGCCGGATCGAAATCAAAGTGGCATAGTCTTCCGGAGCCGCACCGGGGCGGGACGTTCGACCGCGACGGACGCCCGCCTCGCCCCACCCACGATGCCCTCGCCCCTGCGCACTTCCGGGCCGACGCCGGATTCCGCGTAACCCCAGCGCTCAGCAATAGGGGATGGGGTGCTTGGCGAGCCAGTGCTTGTCGCGCGCTTCACCGATGCGTCTGCCCGCGCCGCGTGCCATCGCCGAGGTCATCGGCCGCGTCTTCCACGCAAAGCTGCCGCCATAGCCCAGCACTGCGCCGAGCAGCACGCCCGCGATCACGCCGCGCACGGGTCTGCGGTCATCGGCCAGCGCACCCAGAATCGCACCGATCATCACGCCGAACGTGCCGGCCTGCCATGCATCGTGCGCCGCCTGGGTGACGAGGTCGGTGGTGGCTTCTGCTTCCAGCACCGACTTGCGCCCTTCCTTCGCGCCTTCGATACCCGACTCCACGAGTTCCTTGCTGTACGTCAGATTTTCCTTGACCGTCTCCGAGATGCTCATGTCGATTGCTCCGCTTGATCTCCAACTGGCGCTGCCGCCACCTTCGTTCCATGCCATGCGCCTGCGGAAGAAAGTGGAATCCTCTCCCGCTACGCGTTGGTGGAATCCTCGGGCAACCGTATCACGCCCGCGCAGGCGGCTCAAGCGCACGATGACGACTCACGCCCGAGCAAGCTGGATTGCGTGAGGCGGCGGATAGCAGCGCGCGGTCGTTGGCGGCGACCCCCGGGGCAACTTCAACCCTCATTCCCCGAGCCCCGCCTGCGGTAAGCTTGGGCTCCGGCTGCCTGGCGCGGGGTCTTGCATCCGGCATCCAGCCCATTCCGAGCAGCTTGTCTTTAGATGACATGAACCAACGACTTCATCCTCGCCGACGGAAGTACGGCCCCCAGCCGTCCTCCACGGGCCGCGTGCGCACGCGGTAGACAAGGTCGTGGGCGGTGAACGCTTGAAGCTCGAAGACCTCACCCCCGGCGCCACCGTTTGCGGCATCCTGCCCGATGCGGCCGCGTCTGTGGTCAACGTCCAGTGGCACGGGTCCGAGGCCCTCACGCTCGTGTATCGCGGTCCGTCCGGTCGCGTCGCCGAGGAGATTCTGTACCGTCACGACGAGGCTCGACTCGCGATCGTCGAGCAAGGCCGCCCGTGGAGCTTCGACGGCGACGGTGCGCTCTTCCGACTCGTCGCCGAGGCACACCGCATTCGCTTGGCGCACCTCTTCGACCCGGTGCTGGCGGTGCACACCTCGCTCGTCGATCCGCTGCCGCACCAGATCACGGCCGTCTACGAGGCGATGCTGCCGCGCCAGCCGCTGCGGTTCCTGCTGGCCGACGACCCGGGCGCCGGCAAGACGATCATGGCGGGGCTCCTCATCAAGGAGCTGGTCGCACGCGGCGACCTGCGGCGCTGTCTCGTGATCTGCCCCGGCAGCCTCGCCGAGCAATGGCAGGACGAGCTGTCACGACGTTTCCACCTGCCCTTCGAGATCCTCACCAACGACAAGCTGGAGGCCGCGCGCACGGGCAACTGGTTCGTCGAGAACGACCTCGCCATCGCCCGGCTCGACAAGCTCTCGCGCAACGAGGACGTCCAGCGGAAGCTCGCGGCGCCCGACAACCGCTACGACCTCGTCATCTGCGACGAGGCGCACAAGCTCTCGGCCACGTTCTTCGGCGGCGAGGTCAGGTACACCCGGCGCTACCGGCTCGGCCAGCTCGTCTCCGGCCTCACGCGCCACTTCCTGCTGATGACGGCCACGCCCCACAACGGCAAGGAGGAGGACTTCCAGCTCTTTCTCGCGCTCCTCGACGGCGATCGCTTCGAGGGGCGCTTCCGCGACGGCGTGCATCAGGTGGAAGTGAGCGATCTGATGCGGCGCATGGTGAAGGAGAACCTGCTCAAGTTCGACGGCACGCCGCTCTTTCCCGAGCGCATCGCCTACACGGTGCCGTACCAGCTATCGCCGGCGGAGGCGCAGCTCTACAAGGAGGTCACCGACTACGTGCGCGAGGAGTTCAACCGCGCCGAGGCGCTCGCCAATGACAAGCGCGCTGGCACCGTCGGCTTCGCGCTCACGATCCTGCAGCGGCGCCTCGCCTCCTCTCCCGAGGCGATCTACCAGTCGCTGCGCCGCCGCCGCGAGCGGCTCGAGAAGCGGCTGCGCGAGCTGGAGCTCCTGCACCGCGGCGGCGCCATTCCGGCGCCCGCGCTGGTCCTCGATGCCGACGACGTCGAGGATCTGGAGGACGCGCCCGA
>JBDHRV010000188.1:0-5193 GCA_039807745.1 Burkholderiales bacterium | reverse complement strand
TTGCGGGGATGCGACGCGAGAGCGCGGCGTTGACGGCGGTGGCACCGTGCTTGGAGTTTTTGGTGACGCTCGCCGGGTTGCGAGGCTCAACGGAGCAGGGGCCCCGCGCCTTTGCGGGGATGCGACGCGAGAGCGCGGCGTTGACGGCGGTGGCACCGTGCTTGGAGTTTTTGGTGACGCTCGCCGGGCCGCGAAGCTCAACGGAGCAGGGGATTCCCGCGAGTTCCGTCGTGCAGTTCCAGGGACGGAGGGTCTGACCATGGGTGCGGAAGGCGTTCTCGAGAAGGGTTTCGTCACCACATCGATCGACACGGTCATCAACTGGACGCGCACCGGGTCGATGTGGCCGGTGACCTTCGGTCTTGCGTGCTGTGCGATCGAAATGATGCACGCCGGCGCGTCGCGGTATGACCTCGACCGCTTCGGCATCGTGTTCCGTCCGAGCCCGCGCCAGTCGGACGTGATGATCGTCGCGGGCACCCTGTGCAACAAGATGGCGCCGGCGCTGCGCAAGGTGTATGACCAGATGGCCGAGCCGCGCTGGGTGATCTCGATGGGCTCGTGTGCGAACGGCGGCGGCTACTACCACTACTCGTATTCGGTGGTGCGGGGCTGCGACCGCATCGTTCCCGTCGACGTCTATGTTCCGGGATGTCCGCCCACCGCCGAGGCCTTGCTGTACGGCATCATTCAGTTGCAGAACAAGATCAAGCGCACCAACACGATCGCCCGCTGACCAGCAGCCGATGACTACCCGACTCGACACTCTCGAAGCAACGCTGCAAGGTGCGCTGGGCGATCGGATCACGCGTCTTGCCCGCGCCTGCGGCGAGATCACGGTCGAGATCAAGGGCGCGGACGTCACGGCGGTAACGCAGACCTTGCGCGATCACCCGGAGCTCGCGTTTTCGGTCCTGATCGATCTGTGCGGCATCGACTACAGCGAGTACGGAGGCGGCACTTGGGACGGACCGCGCTTCGCGGTCGTCTATCACCTGTTGTCGATTCCGCGCAATTGGCGCGTTCGCCTGCGTGCTTTCTGTGCCGACGACGATTTTCCGAGCGTCGATTCGGTCGTCGGTGTCTGGCCGTCCGCCAACTGGTTCGAGCGCGAGGCCTTCGATTTCTTCGGCATCGTATTTCCCGGACACCCCGACCTGCGTCGCATCCTGACCGACTACGGATTCGTCGGTCACCCGTTCCGCAAGGACTTCCCGGTGTCCGGCAACGTGGAGATGCGCTACGACCCGGATCAGGCGCGCGTGATCTATCAGCCGGTCACGATCGAGCCGCGAGAAGTGACGCCGCGTGTGCTGCGCGAAGAGAACTATGCCGAGGGACCGGGGTTCAGGAATGGGTGACGGCGCGTTGACCGCTTCCGGTTTCGATATCCGCTGATCGGACATGGCTGAGATCCGTAACTACACGCTGAATTTTGGGCCGCAGCACCCGGCGGCGCACGGTGTGCTGCGCCTCGTGCTCGAACTGGACGGTGAGGTGATCCAGCGCGCCGATCCGCACATCGGTCTCCTGCACCGCGCCACCGAGAAGCTCGCCGAGTACAAGACGTTCCTCCAAAGCGTGCCTTACATGGACCGGCTCGACTACGTGTCGATGCTGTGCAGCGAGCACGCCTACGTGATGGCGATCGAGCGGCTGCTCGGGCTCGAGGTTCCGATTCGCGCGCAGTACATCCGGGTGATGTTCGACGAGATCACGCGGCTGCTGAACCATCTGCTGTGGCTCGGCACGCACGGGCTCGACATCGGGGCGATGACGGTATTTCTGTACTGCTTCCGGGAGCGCGAGGATCTCTTCGACTGTTACGAGGCGGTGTCCGGGGCGCGCATGCATGCCGCGTACTACCGCCCCGGCGGGGTGTATCGGGATCTGCCCGACACCATGCCGCAGTACCAGGCCTCGCGCATTCACAACGAGGCGGCGGTGGCGCGACTGAACGAGAATCGCCAGGGCTCGCTGCTCGACTTCCTGGACGATTTCGTCGCCCGCTTTCCAAAGTGCGTCGAGGAGTACGAAGCGCTCCTCACCGAGAACCGCATCTGGAAGCAGCGCACGGTCGGCATCGGTGTGGTCACCCCGGAGCGCGCTCAGGCTCTGGGCTTCAGCGGCGTGATGCTGCGCGGCTCGGGAATCGAATGGGATCTGCGCAAGACGCAGCCTTATGCCGCCTACGACCGCGTCGATTTCGACATTCCGGTCGGGGTCAACGGCGACTGCTACGACCGCTACCTGGTGCGGATCGAGGAGATGCGCCAGTCGAATCGCATCATCAAGCAGTGTATCGACTGGCTGCGGCAGAACCCGGGCCCGGTGATCACGGAAAACCGCAAGGTTGCACCGCCGCCACGCGTGACCATGAAGACCGACATGGAAGCGCTCATCCACCACTTCAAGCTCTTCACGGAAGGTTTCCACGTTCCACCCGGCGAGACCTACGCCGCGGTCGAGCATCCGAAGGGCGAGTTCGGCATCTACCTCGTGTCCGACGGCGCGAACAAGCCATACCGCATGAAGATCCGCGCCTCCGGCTTTGCCCACCTTTCCGCGATGGACGAGATCGCGAAGGGACACATGATCGCCGACGTGGTGGCGATCATCGGCACGCTCGACATCGTCTTCGGCGAGGTCGATCGATGACACACCTCATCCAACCCGTAGTGCCGCAATCATGAATGCGCCCATGCTCCTGTCGCCCGCCGCGCTCGCGAAGATCGACCGCGAGGTGGCCAAATATCCGCCGGACCAGAGGCGGTCGGCGGTGATGGCGGCGCTTGCGATCGCCCAGGACGAAAAGGGCTGGCTCTCCACCGAGACGATGGAATTCGTGGCCCGCTACCTCGCGATGGCGCCGGTGGCGGTGTACGAGGTGGCGACGTTCTACAACATGTACGATCTCGCGCCGGTGGGCAGGCACAAGCTCACCGTCTGCACCAATCTTCCCTGTGCGCTCTCCGGAGCGGGCGAGGCGGCGGCGTATCTCAAGCGCAAGCTCGGCATCGGCTTTGGCGAGACCACGGCGGACGGCCGCTTCACCTTGCAGGAGGGCGAGTGTTTCGGCGCCTGTGGCGATTCGCCGGTGCTCCTCGTCAACAACAAGCGCATGTGCAGCTTCATGAGCCCCGAGGCGATCGACCAACTGCTGGCGGAGCTCGGCGAATGAACGCGCCCACGCTGCCTTTTTCGCCCGAGATGTACGGCCCCGATGCGATCCTGATGCAGGGGCTCGACGGCCTCAACTGGCGGCTCGATGACTACCGCAAGCGCGGGGGCTACGAGGCGCTGCGCAAGGTCCTGACGGAGAAGATCACGCCCGAGCAGGTCATCGCCGAAGTGAAGTTGAGCGCACTGCGCGGCCGTGGCGGCGCCGGTTTTCCGACCGGCCTCAAGTGGAGCTTCATGCCGCGCAACTACACCGGCCCCAAGTACGTGGTGTGCAATTCGGACGAAGGCGAGCCCGGCACCTTCAAGGATCGCGACCTGCTGCGGTACAACCCGCACATGGTGATCGAGGGCATGATCCTCGGCGGCTATGCGATGGGCGCGGGCGCCGGCTACAACTACATCCACGGCGAGATCTGGGATGTCTACCAGCGCTTCGAGGAAGCGCTCGCCGAAGCACGTGCGGCGGGTTTCCTCGGCCCGAACATCCTGGGCTCGGATTTCGGCTTCGAGCTCTTCGCGCACCATGGCTATGGCGCCTACATCTGCGGTGAAGAGACCGCGCTGCTCGACTCGATCGAGGGCAAGAAGGGGCAGCCGCGCTTCAAGCCGCCATTCCCGGCCACCTTCGGACTCTACGGCCGGCCGACCACGATCAACAACACAGAGACCTTCGCTTCCGTGCCGTACATCGTTCTGCACGGCGGACAGAAATTTCTCGATCTCGGCAAGGTGAACAACGGCGGCACCAAGCTCTTCTCGGTGTCCGGTCACGTGAATCGTCCGGGGAACTACGAAGTGCGCATGGGCACCCCTTTCGCCCAGCTGCTCGAGATGGCGGGCGGAATGCGCGGCGGGCGCAAGCTCAAGGCCTGCATCCCCGGCGGCTCGTCGATGCCGGTGCTGCCGGGCGACGTGATGATGGCGTGCGACCTGGACTACGACTCCATCGCCAAGGCGGGCTCCATGCTCGGCTCGGGCGCGGTCATCATCATGGACGACACGACCTGCATGGTGCGCGCGCTGCGCCGGCTGTCGTACTTCTATTTCGAGGAATCCTGCGGCCAGTGCACGCCATGCCGGGAAGGCACCGGCTGGCTGTATCGCGTGGTGGACCGCATCGAGACCGGGCGCGGCAAACCCGAAGACCTCGACCTGCTCACCAGCGTAGCGGACAATATCCTCGGCCGGACGATCTGCGCGCTCGGCGACGCGGCCGCGCTGCCGGTGAAGAGTTTCATCCAGCATTTCCGCGACGAGTTCGCGTATCACATCGACCACAAGCAGTGTCTGGTCGCGGGCGGTCTGTGAACCACACGCGACGCTCCGACGAATCACCATGGCGAATCTGATTTCTCTCGAGATCGACGGTCAGGCGGTGGAAGTGCCCCCAGGGTCCACCGTGATGGATGCCGCCAGCAAACTCGGCATCTATATCCCGCACTTCTGCTGGCACAAGAAGCTCTCGATCGCGGCCAACTGCCGCATGTGCCTGGTGCAGGTCGAGAAGGCGCCGAAGCCGCTGCCGGCCTGTGCGACCCCGGTGGCGAACGGGCAGAAGGTCTATACCCATTCCGAGTACGCGCACAAGGCGCAGCACGGGGTGATGGAGTTCCTGCTCATCAATCACCCGCTCGACTGCCCGATCTGCGACCAGGGCGGCGAATGCCAGCTGCAGGATCTCGCGGTCGGTTACGGCGCCAGCGCGTCGCGCTTCGAGGAGATGAAGCGCGTCGTGTCGAACAAGAATCTCGGCCCGCTGATTTCCACCGACATGACCCGCTGCATCCACTGCACGCGCTGCGTGCGTTTCGGGCAGGAGATCGCGGGTGTGATGGAGCTCGGCATGGCCGGACGCGGCGAGCATTCCGAGATCCTCGCCTTCGTCGGCCGGACGGTGGACTCGGAGCTCTCGGGCAACGTGATCGATCTGTGCCCGGTGGGCGCGCTCACGTCGAAGCCATTCCGCTACACCGCGCGCAACTGGGAGCTTTCCCGCGAGCGCTCGGTGAG
>JBDHRV010000187.1:0-5214 GCA_039807745.1 Burkholderiales bacterium | reverse complement strand
GCCTTGTCCCCGGATTCCATGACTTCCAGCAGCTTCGCGCTGGTCTGCCGCAACCGCTGGTTCAGCAGCACGACCAGGTGCAACAGAATCTTCGACGCGAGTCCCGGGCGCTGCTCCATGATCTGGAGAAACGCGTTGCGATCCAGCATCGCGAAGGTGGTGTCCTCGGCGGCGACGCAGGTGGCGAACCGGGGCTCGCCGTCGATCATCGACATCTCGCCCAGGATCTTGCCGGCCCCGACCGAGGCGACGAGCTTCGGATTCGGAGCGTCGAACTGTTTGAACACGTTCACCTGGCCGCTCAGTACGACCACCATGAAACTGCCCTCGTCGCCTTCGAAGATGAAAGGGGTGCCGGTCTGCACCCGGAAAAGCTCGAGGTAGCCGGCAAGGAGCTTTGCTTCCTCCGCCGTGAGGTCCTTGAAGACGCGTGCGCCGCGCAGGCCGTCGCTCAGTTTTTCGGCAAACGCAAGACCGCTGCCCAGATGGTTCAGACCCTCGATGTAGCGGCCGCCGAGACGGTGTCCCATGTACCTGCTCCTGGTTGGAAGGCTGCCCGTCCGCGGGACGAGCACTGCGCTTCCTGCATACGGTCAGGCGGCGCCCCGCAACGTTCGCGCCAACTCCACGCGACGCAGGTAGGCATCGCGCGCGATCCCGACGTCCTGCAGAAAGTGCGGCAGCTCCTTCAAGAGAAGCGCCTGCGGTCCGTCCACGAGGGCCTTGGCCGGATTGGGGTGAAAGTCGACGAGAATCATGTTCGCACCAGCCAGTACGCCCTGGGCCGTCACGTGGAAGATGTCGAGCAGGCCGTCGGGTGCCTGCGCCCGGGAACCGACAGAGTGGGACGGATCGATGCATACGGGCATCCGTGTGAGGCGGCGCACCACCGGCACGTGGGAGAAGTCGACGAAGTTGCGGTGCGGGTCACCCATGTTCGTCTTCATGCCGCGCAGCCCGAACACGACGCGCCGGTTGCCTTCGCTCGCCAGGTATTCGGCGGCGTTCAGCGATTCGTCGAGCGTGATGCCGAAGCCGCGCTTGAGCAGAACGGGAAAGTTCTTCTGGCGCCCGGCGATCTTGAGGAGCTCGAAGTTCTGCGTGTTGCGGGTGCCGATCTGGAGCATGACGCCGGTCGGATTCCCTGTCTCCTCCAGGGCGTCGCGAATCTCGTCGATGTGCGACTCGTGGGTCACTTCCATCGCGATCACCTTGATGCCGTACTTGCCCGCCAGATCGAAAACGTACGGCAGGCAGGCCCTGCCGTGCCCCTGAAAAGCGTAGGGGCTGGTGCGCGGCTTGTAGGCTCCCATGCGGGTGCAGACCTGTCCATGCTCGCGCAGCGCTTTCATCATCTGCTCGACGTGTGCCGGCAGGTCCACCGCGCACAGTCCCGCGAAGACATTGAGGGTGTCCTGCCCGAAGCGCACGCCGTTGTAGTCGAAGTGGGTCGGACGCGCTTCGTCTCTGTGGCGCCCCAGGATGCGGTACTCCTCCGACACACGCACGACGCGCTCGACGCAGGGCAGTGCCCGCATGTCGTCCAGGCTGAGCGAGGTCGTGCTGCCGATGAGATATACCTCGAACAGGCCGCGCTCCGTGCCCTGCTCATGATGGACGCGGGTGGTGATGTTGGGCAGCGTGGCGAGCCGCTCCAGCAGTGCCTGATAGTCGGCGCCCTCGGGGTCGGTGTTTCCTTCAAGTATGAGAATCATGGTGCGATCGTCATGGCAAGCGGCAAGGACTCGAGCGCTCGCAAAAATCTTGGAAGTGTAGCGGATTCGGTGCGGCGCGTCATGGCGCGGGGTCGCATCGAACGCAAGCAACACCTCACGCGGATCCGCGATGCGACAGTAGAATCCTTCCCGTGGAGCCGGGAGGAGTTCGATCATGAGGGCAACGATAGAACTGCGGACCGATCATCGCGAACAGCTGGTGGACATCACCACGCAGGTGCGCGACGTGGTGTCCAGGTCAGGGCTGCAGTCCGGGCTGATCAACGTCTATGCGCAGGGGGCTACCGCAGCGATCATGATCCAGGAGAACTGGGATGCCAGTGTGCCGACCGATGTCGTGAACTTCCTGCGCAAACTGATTCCGGCCGGGGTCTGGCTGCACGACGAGCAGGACGACAACGGCGATGCGCACGTCAAGGCCGGTCTGGTGGGTCCGTCGGAGACGATCCCCATCATCGACGGTCAGCCAGGCCTTTCGACCTGGCAGGGCGTCTTCTTCTGCGAATTCGACGGACCGCGCCGCGACCGCAAGGTGGTGTGTACACTGATCGCAACCGCGAGTAACTAGTCAAGCGCGAGGCGTTGCTCGCCGCCACCGAGGGCAAGCTGCAGCAGATCAAGGAGCGTGTCGATGCGAGCCGGCTCAAAGGCGCCGATGCGATCGGGCTGCGCGTGGGCAAGGTGGCCAACCAGTACAAGGTCGCCAAGCACTTCGAGCTGGCCATCGCCGACAACAGCTTCACGTTCGTGCGCAAGCACGAGGCGATCGCCGCCGAAGCGGCGCTGGACGGCATCTACATCATCCGCAGCGCATGGACGCGGCCGAGTGCGTGCGCAACTACAGGGCGCTGGCCAACGTGGAGCACGCGTTCCGCTCGCTGAAGACGGTGGACCTGAAGGTGCGCCCGATCCACCATCGCACCGCCGATCGGGTGCGTGCACACATCCTGCTGTGCATGCTGGCGTACTACGTGCAGGCACATGCGCGAAGCCTGGCGTGAGCTGATGTTCGCCGACACCGATCAGGCGGCCAAGGCCACGCGCGATCCGGTGGCGCCGGCGCGCAGGTCGCAACTCGCGTTGGACAAGGCGCGCCGCCGCACGACCGACGATGGCACCGCGGTGCACAGCTTCGCCACGCTCGTGGCCGAGCTGGGCACGATCGTGCGCAACACCTGCCGCACCCCCGGCGCCGCAGCCGATGCACCAACGTTCAATATCGTCACGACGCCCAACGCCACGCAGCACCACGCGCTCGATCTGATCAAGCAGATTCGGCCGTAGACAGAGAAACTTCTTGATGCGCAGGTGCTGCTTGATCCACTTGAAGATCACAATCGACGCTTGTGCGCTTCGCCGCCAAAGCCGGGAGTCTTGCCGCGGAAGACCCAATAGACACCAGCGGTGTAGACGACGATGACCGGCAACACGACCACGCCGCCGTAGAACAGGAAGCGCAGCGACGCATCGGGCGACGCCGCGCTGCCGACGGTGAGCGCGTACGGCACCATGTACGGCCAGAACATCACGCCCAGGCTCAGGTAGGCGCAAACGAAGAACAGCGCGCTGCCGGCGAAGGGCAGCACGTCGTTACGGCCGCGCGCGGCAAGTGCCGTGGCGGCGAGCGCGGCGACGCCGGTGGCCGGAAACACCCAGCCCCACGGTCGGTCGCGCAGATGGCCCTGCGCCACCGCGCCGGCGTCGGCGCCGAGCACGACGGCGAAGGCCGCGCCGATCAGCACGAAGACGATCGCCGCGAGCCAGCTGATGCGCGCGCGCGCCCAGTCGCGCAGCGCGCCCTCGCTCTTGACGACGACCCAGCCGGCGCCGAGCAGCGCGTAGCCGAAAACGAGGCCGGCGCCGGTCAGCAGCGCGAACGGATGCAGCCAGTCGAACGAGCCGCCGGCGAACTGCCCATCGCGCACCGCGACGCCGCGCATCATCGCCCCCACCGCCGCGCCCTGCACGAAGGCGACGACGACCGAACCGACGAAGAAGCCCCGATCCCACAGCCGGCGCATGCGAACGCTGCGGCCGCGGAACTCGAACGCGACGCCGCGGAAGATCAGACCGACGAGCAGCAGCAGCACCGGGATGTAGAACGCCGCGAGGAAGACCGCGTAGACCGCCGGGAACGCCGCGAACAGCCCCGCCCCGACGACCACGAGCCAGGTTTCGTTGCCATCCCAGAACGGCGCGATGGTGTTCATCAGCGCCGTGCGCCGGGCTTCGTCGCGCGTCGTGCCGAACAGGATGCCGACGCCGAGGTCGAAGCCGTCGAGGATGACGTAGACGAGGATCGCCAGCGCGATCACGCCGGCCCAGAACAGCGCCAGATCGCTCGGCGGCGCGGTGCCCGTCATCGTTGATCGCCGCCGGCGGACGGCTCGCGCTCGACGGCGAAGGCCAACGGCCGGCTACCGGTGGCGCCCGCGATCGGCTGCTGCGCGCCTCTGGGCCCGTCGCGCAGCAGCCGGTAGATGTAGTACAGACCGAAGGAATAGACCACCGCATACACCAGCACGTAGACACTCAACGAGAACAGCACGTCCTCGGTGCGCAGCGACGGCGTGACCGCGTCCTTGGTGCGCAGCAGGCCGTAGATGACCCAGGGCTGGCGGCCGACCTCGGCGGTGAACCAGCCGGCCAGCACGGCGACGAAGCCGCTGGGAAAGCTCAGGAACATGCCCCACAAGAACCAGCGCGAACTCTCCAGCCGGCGGCGCCAGCGCAGCACGTGGCCGACGATCACCAATGCCGACATGAGCAGCCCCATGCCGACCATGATGCGAAAGCCGAAGAACGGGATCAGCACCGGCGGCCAGTCCTCGCGCGGGAACGATTCCAGACCGACCTCGGCCGAAGTCCAGTTGCCCGAGGCGATGAAGCTGCCGAGCTTGGGCACGGTGATCGCATAAAGGTTGCGCTCGTTGGCCTCGTCCGGCCAGGCGATCAGCACCTCGCTGGCCGGCTGCTGGTTCTGCCAGCGCGCCTCGATGGCGGCGAACTTGGCGGGCTGGTGCTCGAGCACGTACAGCCCGGTGAGGTGGCCGACGAACATCTGCAGCGGGATCAGCACCCCCACCAGGCCCAGGCCCCAATGCAGCATCACGCGGCCTTCGTCGCGGTGCACGCCGCGCAGCAGGTACCACGCGCCGGTGGCGCCCACGCACATCGCGGTCGTCAGGAAGGCGGCCAGCAGCATGTGCGGCCAGCGCACCATCTGCACCGGGCCGAGCACGATCTGCTTCCAGTCCTCGGGCACGAACCGGCCGTCGACGATGGTGTGGCCGAGCGGCACCTGCATCCAGCTGTTGTTGGCGAGGATCCAGAACGACGAGAACAACGTGCCGAGCGACACCATGCAGCAGGCGAAGAAATAGAAGCGCGGCGACACGCGTTCGCGCCCGAGCAGCATGACGCCGAAGAACGTCGCCTCGAGCATGAACGCGGTGAAGGCCTCGTAGCCGAGCAGCGG
>JBDHRV010000025.1:0-29948 GCA_039807745.1 Burkholderiales bacterium | reverse complement strand
GCCATGAAGCCGCCGTTGCTGTGGCCGATGATATAGACGCGCTGGGCATCGACGTTGTACTTGGTGCTGGCATCGTCGATGACCGCCGTCAGGTAGGCGACGTCGTCCGCGGGCACCGGCGCATTGGCTGCACAGCACGCGTCGGTCGCGTTCCAGTAGCGATGCCCGGACGCGTCGACGGCGCCGTCCGGCGTGGCGAGCAGGAAGGTGCGCGCCGCGGCAATGGATGACATGTTCAGGTAGTCGTCCATGGCTTGTCCCGACCCGGAGTAACCGTGCAGCAGGATCACCAGCGGCAGCGGCTGCCCGGAGTAGCCCGGCGGCACGACCAACCGGTACGGCCGTTCTGCGACCAACCGCTGTGCTTCGGGCGTGAGCACTGGCGTCGAGATCAACTGCGTCGGGCTTAACGCGCTCTGCTGTGTCGATTGGAGCCGAGCAGCTTCGATCGCGGCTCGCTCTTGCTCCATAGCCTTCAGCCGCTCGTTGATTGCACGCAGCCTCTGTTTCGACTCGACGATCGCCCCGAGCGTTGTCTCGATCGACCGCTGCTTCCCGCGGCGGGCCATTCCTGATTGCGCAATCCGCGAGACTTCCTCCCATGTTGCGAGATGCTCGATCTTGGTCTGGAGTCGACGCAGTTCCATTTGCGACCAGTTCTCCCGAACCCTATTGTTCAGGTCGAGCGTCGTGCCTCTCGGCACCCCCTCGACGAGCAGGCGGCCGTCCGGACTTTGCCGAACCCACAAGTACAGGCTCATCGCGTCGTCGACCACCCAGCCGTCCGGTGGTTGAGCGGAGCGCGTACTCAATTCTCGTCGCCAGGATAGGAACAGCGCCTCTTCCGGAGACTTGCCCGCACCCACCATCGTTACGGCGTCACCCAGGATGGCCCATGCCTGCCGCCGCGTATCGGGATCCAAACGGCGAGCCACCTGAGCCTTGAGCAGGACTCCTTCACCGGTCCAGGCAATGAATGGGCGCTGGGCGGCAATCGCCCGATCAATTGCCTTCTTGATCTCGTGTCTTGCTTTTTGCTGACCGAGCCCGTCTAACCACCATGAGACGGCGTCGGCCGGGCCCTTCCATCGCGATTGAGTTGCGGCGGCGGACCGCATGGGCGGATCGTTCAGGCTGAAGGCGGGAAGCACGGCCGAGGTTGCGACCTCCGGGGGCGCCGGCGCCGCGGGCGAAACAGCTTGTGCCATTGAACAGGCGCTGAGGGCCAGCACAGCGATGACGCGATTCATGTCCGCACCCTTTCGATGAGGTTCTCTTGCAAAGTATCGTTCATCATGGACGCGTTCGCTCCCGGCATCAGGAGACGGGCGCTCCGTGGCGGTCGGTACCCGCGCGGCGGTATAGTACTGGGTCCAGGAACCAAAGACTGTCTCGTCGTTACGCGTGAGACGAGAACCACCGTTTCTAATTCCGACTGTCCGTGAGGTACGCCCGTGACCGATCTGTCAGACTCCTCGTACTCAGGCTACTGGCGCGTGATCGCCCCGGACATCGATCCCACCGAGACGCGCGAATGGCTCGATGCGTTCGACGCGCTGCTAGCGTCGGAAGGCGCCGAGCGCGCGACCTTCATCCTGCGCAAGCTGCTCGACCGTGCGCGGGCGAAGCGCGTACGCATGCCGCCGGTGCTCAACACGCCCTATTGCAACACGATCGCGCTCGCCGATCAGCCGCAGTTTCCGGGCAATCTCGAAGTCGAACAGCGCCTGGCGTCGATCATCCGCTGGAACGCGCTCGCGATGGTGGTGCGCGCCAACCGCGCGCACGCCGAGCTGGGCGGCCACATCGCGAGCTACGCCTCGGCGGCCGATCTCTTCGAGGTGGGCTTCAACCACTTCTTCCGCGCCGGGCAGGGCGGCGACCTCGTCTACTTTCAGCCGCATTCGGCGCCCGGTGTCTACTCACGGGCGTATCTCGAAGGCCGCATCGCCGAGGCCCAGCTCGACAGCTATCGGCGCGAAGTCGGCGGGCGCGGGCTCTCGTCCTACTGCCACCCCTGGCTGATGCCGCAGTTCTGGCAGTTTCCGACGGGCTCCATGGGTCTCGGGCCGATCAACGCCATCTATCAGGCGCGCTTCATCCGCTACCTGCAGGACCGCGGCCTGCTCGACACGGCCGGCCGCAAGGTGTGGTGCTTTGTCGGCGACGGCGAGATGGACGAGCCCGAAGCGCTCGCGGGCCTGTCGCTCGCGGCACGCGAAGGGCTCGACAACCTGATCTTCGTCGTCAACTGCAATCTCCAGCGCCTCGACGGCCCGGTGCGCGGCAACGGCTCGATCGTGCAGGAGCTGGAAGGGCTCTTCGCCGGCGCCGGCTGGAACGTGATCAAGGTGCTGTGGGGTTCGGACTGGGATCCGCTCTTCGCGCGCGACCAGGACGAGGTGATCTTGAAGCGGCTGCACGAGACGGTCGACGGCGAGTTCCAGACCTACGCCGCGACCGACGGGCGCTTCAACCGCGAGCAATTCTTCAACAAGTATCCGGAGCTGCAGGCGCTGGCCGCGCACATGACCGACGAGGACATCGATCGGCTGCGCCGCGGCGGGCACGACCCGGTGAAGATCTACGCCGCGTACCACACCGCCGCGCGGCACCGCGGACAGCCGACGGTGATTCTCGCCCAGACCAAGAAGGGCTACGGCATGGGTCACTGGGGGCAGGGCAAGATGGGCACGCACCAGCAGAAGAAGCTGGACGACGAGGCGCTGCGCGCCTTCCGCGACCGCTTCGCGCTGCCGCTCGCGGACGACGATGTCGAGCAGCTGCGCTTCTACAAGCCGCCCGACGATGCGCCGGAGATGAAGTACCTGCACGCGCGTCGCGAGGCACTCGGCGGCTACCTGCCAGCGCGTTCCGGAGTCTCCGCGCGCCTCCAGGTGCCCGCCCTGGAAGTATTCGCGTCGTTGCTTCGCGGATCGAAGGACCGGGAACGATCGACGACGATGGCTTTCGTCGATGTACTCGGGCAGTTGCTGCGCGATCCCGCGATCGGCCGACGCGTCGTTCCCATCGTCGCCGACGAGGCGCGCACGTTCGGCATGCAGAGTCTCTTCCGCCAGGTCGGCATCTATTCCTCGGTCGGCCAGCTCTACGCGCCCGAGGACCGCGACGAGCTGCTGTACTACAAGGAGGCGAAGGACGGCCAGATCCTGGAGGAAGGCATCAGCGAGGCCGGCGCCATCTCATCGTGGCTCGCCGCCGCCACGAGCTACAGCGCGCACGGCACGCCGATGCTGCCGTTCTACATCTTCTATTCGGCGTTCGGCTTCCAGCGCGTCGGCGATCTCGTGTGGGCGGCGGCCGATTCGCGGTCCCGCGGCTTCCTGCTCGGCGCGACCGCCGGCCGGACGACCCTGTCGGGCGAAGGTCTGCAGCACCAGGACGGCACCAGCCACCTGGCTGCATCCACGATCCCGACCTGCCGCGCGTACGACCCCTGCTACGCGCACGAGGTCGCGGTAATCATGCAGAACGGCATGCACCGCATGCTCGATCTGCAGGAAGACGTCTTCTACTACGTCACCGTGATGAACGAGAACTACGTCCATCCGCCGATGCCGGCCGGCGCCGAGGCGGGCATCGTGCGCGGCATGTACCGGCTGCGCGAATCGCCGCTCGCCAATCGAGAGCCGCGCGTGCAGCTCCTGGGTTCGGGCACGATCCTGCGCGAGGCGCTCGCCGCGGCCGACATCCTCGAAGCCGAGCACGGCGTCGCGGCGGATGTGTGGAGCGTGACGAGCTGGACCGAACTCAGGTGGGATGGGCTGCTCGCAGACGGTGCAACCCCGGCCGCGCGCGAGGCGCGTCGCGCAGAGATGCCGCCGCGAAGCTGGGTCGACGAATGCCTGGCGCCGACGACCGGGCCGATCGTCGCGGCGAGTGACTACGTGAGCGCCGTCGCGGACCTGATCCGGCCCTGGGTGCCGGCCGACCGGCGTTATCTCGCCCTGGGTACGGACGGCTTCGGCCGCAGCGACACGCGCCGCCATCTGCGCGAGTTCTTCGGCGTCGATGCGGCGAGCATCGTCGCCGCGGCGCGGCGCAGTTTGGCGGGCAACGCTCAGTAGATCTTCCCGAAATTTCCGTGGCGGCCGAGGCCGTCCTCGAAGCGTCTTGACGCGCGCGGCGCTGGCTCGCGACAGAGCGTGACAACGCTTGACCCGCTATTTTGGGCCAGTTCAGACCAGATTATTTTTTGGAGATGAGCGATGACCGAAATCGGCGCGTACGACGCCAAGACGCACTTGCCCGAGCTGCTTGAGCGAGTTCAAAAGGGGGAACGCTTCACCATCACGAAGCACGGCCGACCCGTGGCCGAATTGCTGCCGTACTCGGGCCACGATGTCGAGCGCGCGCGCCGCGCCGTGGCGCAGATGCGTGGCGTGCGCCAGCTACTCGCCAAGCGCGGCGTGACCTTGAGATCGGTGCTCAAGCGCGGCGAGTCGCTGCGAGATCTGACGCACGTCGGTCATCGCCACTGATGGCCTTTGTGCTCGATAGTTCGGTCGCGCTCGCCTGGCTGCTCCCGGACGAGAACAACGAGGCGGCGGACGCACTCGCCGATCGGCTCGAAAACGAAGCCGTGGTCGTCCCGGCAATCTGGCGTCTCGAAGTGGGCAACGCGCTGCTCATGGCCCGGCGGCGCGAGCGGCTCACCGACAAGGATGTCGAGCGGCTACTTGCCGTGCTGATCGAGTTGCCGCTTGAGCAGGAGCCCGCGCCGGACGATGCGGCACTTGCCACAAGCTGATGCGCATCGCGCGCGAGCATGGGCTCACGTCCTACGACGCTGCGTATGTGGAAGTCGCTCACCGGCGCGGGATCCCGCTGGCGACGCTCGATCAGAAGCTAAGCGCGGCGTGTGCGGGAGCGAGCGTCGAAGTGTTGCCGGGCGGCGGAACGTAAGGTTCAGTGGGCTGGTTGGCACGCCGCTGCGCGTGCGGCTGCTTCCTTCAAGTCGTCGCGCGCTGGAAGTCTCATCTTGATCGCCATCGTTGCGTACAGCGTAGGCCTCGCAGCTTGCGCGCATTGGGGAGAGAAGCAGACGCATCCGCCCCGGGCTGCGCGCCTTGCAGGATCGGGTCTGTCCCGGGTCTGTCCCCATTGCTCGGTCAGTAGATCCTCCCGAAATCCCCGTGACGGCCGAGACCGTCCTTGAAGCGTGCCGCACCCGCCACGCCGTCCTTCGCCAGCGCTTCACGGCCGTTGTACCACTCCTGAATCATCGCATCGCGCACCGGCAGGCCCGCGCTTCTGAGTGCGGAACGTCGGTCCGCGCGCACGCACACGGGCGGAAACGCCGCGATGTCCTGCGCCAGCGCTTCGGCCTTCGCGCGCACTTCGCCATTGTCCACGAGATACTCGCACAGACCGATCGCCAGGCACTCCTGTGCCGGCACCTTGCGCCCGGTGAGGATGATCTCGAGCGCCCGGCCCTGACCGACGATGCGGGGCAACCGCACCGTGCCGCCATCGATGAGCGGCACGCCCCAGCGCCGGCAGTAGACACCGAAGTAGGCGTCTTCCTGCATGACGCGGAAATCGCACCACAGCGCGAGCTCCATGCCGCCCGCAACCGCCGGGCCGGCCACCGCCGCGATGACCGGTTTGTCGAGCTCGAGCCGTGTCGGGCCGAGCGGACCGCGCGGGATTTCGCCGCCGTTGCCGCGCGCACGCGCGGTGGGAATGTCGAGCTCGCCGAGCGGGTAGTCGCCGGCGAGCGTGCTCACGTACTCGAGATCCCAGCCCGAGCAGAAGGCGCCGCCTGCGCCGTACAGCACCGCCACGCGCGCATCGCTGTCGGCGTCGAAGTCGAGCATGGCGCGGGTGAGCGCGTCGGCGCTCCCGGGATCCATCGCGTTGCGGGTTTCCGGACGGTTCATCACCACGGTCCATACGTGCCCGTTCTTCTCCACTTCGATGGTCATGCCAGATCCTCTCCTCGGTTTTTGTCTTGCGACCGTCGAACTCTTGGTCTGCGACGGGAAATGGTCTCTCCGGTTGATCAGCTGGCGAAGACGAACGTCTCCTCGATGCCGAGCTGATCGGCGACGTAGCGCGCGAGCGTCTGATTGAGCCAGTTGGGCTGGTGCGCGTCGGAGCTCAGGACGAAACGAAAGCGGTGCACGTGGGGCGTGTAGTACGCGCGCCAGTCACCACGCCAGATGTAGCGGTTGTTCACCTCGACCCGGCACGCGGCCGGCACGCGTGCGAGCTGCGTGTCGAGCGCGTGCGGGTGCGCGATGATCACCGGCCGACCGGTCGCGAGCAGCCGCTCGAGCCCAGCGTAGTCGGCATCGGTGTCGTAACAATGGACGATGTAGTAATCGACCGGTGCGTCGACGGCAGCGGGCATCCAGGCGGCGCCGTTGACCTCGGTGCCGACCCACAATCCGGCGCGGCGCACCGCCTCGGCGTAGGCGTCGACATCCATGTCGACGAGATGTTCGAAGTGGTCGCTGATGCCGAGCACGCGCGCGTGGTGGACCTGCGCAATGAGTTCGACGGTCTGCTCGCGCACGATCGCGCCGTCCGCGTAAGACCAAGTGGTGTGAACGTGCAGATCCTGGGCAAGCATGGGCGGGTGCTCTTGGGAGACCCGCCCATTTTCTCACGCCATCCAGCATCGCGGCGGGGCGATGCTCGCTCCCGCCGCGCCACCCGGGTTACATGCGCAGGTGACGGGTGCGCTGGATGTCGCGCAGGTGCGCTTGCCTGGTGAGCGCGTCGAGCCCGTCCGCGGCGGCCGACCGCTCTTCGCGCTCCACCGCGTCACGACGCTGGAACCACTCGCCGATCCCCCCGAGCGCGCGCTTCAGCTCTTCCCAGGCGCCCGCGACGGCTTTCACCCGAAGGTGCTCCGCCTGGTCGAGGAGAACATACGGTGCGCCCAGCGCCAGGCTAAGACGCATGGCCGCGAGGTCTGCTGCCGGGTTCTCCGGCTGCACCGCCGGCTTCAACAATGCCGACCAGAAGCGCTTCGGCGGCGCCACGCTGTGATCGAAGGGTACGATGATTTTCATGATAGTCTCCATTGAGGTTGTTGAAATCTATGCTGTTTGAAGCTTGTGCCGTGCAATGTAGAGGTTGCTGGTCGCGAGATCCAATTGCATGTTTGGATACGCCCGATCGATTTCCCTGATGGTGCAGTTTGCCGAGGACCCATGGAGCTTTATCAGCTGCGTACCTTTGCCGCCGTGGCGGAGTTCGGGCACGTGACCCGCGCCGCAGAGAAGGTGCACATCAGCCAGCCTGCCGTGAGCGCCCAGATCAAGGCGCTCGAGGAGGAGCTCGGCCTGCCGCTCTTCGATCGCACGCCGACCGGCATGGTCCTCACCGCACCGGGCAAGCGTTTGCTCGCGCTGGCGGAGAGGGTGCTGAGCGCGGCGCAGGAGTTGATGGCCGAAGCCCGTTCACTTGCCGGCGCGGTCGCGGGCCGACTGCGACTTGGAACCGTGTCCGACCCGGAATCAATCAGGCTCGGCGAGTTTCTAAGCCGCGCGGTGGAGCTTTATCCGCTCCTCGAGCTCGACGTGCATCATCAGGTATCGGGCGCTGCCTTCGAGTCGGTGCGCAGTGGCGAACTCGATGCGAGCTTTTATTTCGGCAACCTGACCCACCCGGCGGTGGCGAGTCTCGCGCTGCACGAGATCGCCTATCGGGTTGCCGCCCCCGCAGCCTGGAAGGACCAGGTCGAGCGCGCGACATGGGGCGAGCTCGCCGCTCTCCCGTGGATCCTCACGGCTCCCATTAGCAGCCATCACGGGCTGGTGCGAGAGCTCTTCCTGCAGCACGGGGTCGAACCGCTCAGTGTCGTCCAGGCGGATAACGAGACTGTGATCGAGAATTTGATCGTCTCCGGGCTCGGGCTGTCGCTGCTGCGCGAAGATCTGGCCCATGCGCGTGAGAAGACCCGAGAGCTGATCGTGCTGAACAGCGCTCGTCTTACCACCATGCTTCAGTTCATCTATCTTGCAGGGCGCGAGCAAGAACCCGCGATCGCGGCACTTCTCTTTGCGGTACGGGAAGTGTGGGGCGGCAAGGCCTCGTCCAGAACGCGGCCAGGAGGACGGTCGCGACGCACACGCAGCGGCGCGCGGCCCGCCTGAGGACCCCCGCCAGGGTTTACGTGGCCCGCAGTCGTGAGAGCGAGGCTCCTAGTGGCGACCAAAGAGGAAGAGCGGGATGCCCGATTTCATGCTGGACAGCACCTTCTGGATAGCGGTAGCGCAAATCATCGCCATCGACATCCTGCTGGGTGGCGACAACGCCGTCGTGATCGCACTGGCCTGCCGCAAGCTGCCCGAGGCGCAGCGCCGCAAGGGTATTTTCTGGGGTGTGTTCGGCGCCATCGGCCTGCGCATCGTGCTCATCTTCTTCGCCCTGCAATTGCTCGCGCTGCCCTATCTGAAGGTGGTCGGCGCGCTGCTCCTGTTCTGGATCGGCGTCAAGCTGCTGTTGCCCGAGGATGAGGATGCTCACGGCCACGTCGAAGGCAGCACCCACCTGCTCGGGGCCATCAAGACCATCGTCGTGGCCGACGCGGTGATGAGCCTGGACAACGTGATCGCCGTGGCCGGGGCGGCCAAGGGGGATCTCGGCCTGGTCGTATTCGGCATCCTGATCAGCATCCCTATCATCGTCTGGGGCAGCAAATTCGTGCTCAGGCTGATGGACCGCTTCCCCGCGGTGATCACTCTCGGTGGGGCGCTGCTTGGCTGGATTGGCGGCGACATGATCGTGAGCGACGTGGTCATCAAGCCGTACCTGGAAGGCATGCCGGGTTGGCTGCACTACGCGACGGCCGCCGCCGGGGCCGCCTTCGTGGTCCTGCTCGGCACCGTGCTGGCGCGGCGCAGGCAAACCGTCGCGGCGCCGGTGACCGAACTGGCGCTCGATCCCACCTCCCGGCGCGACTAGCACGGCGCGAGGAGGAGACATGGCAAAGATGCTGATCGCAGTGGACGGCTCGCCCCATTCCCGGCGCGCGGTGGAACAGGCGCTTCGCCTGGGGCAGTCGCCGGAGATCCATCTGCTCAACGTGCAGATCCCCATCCAATCGGGCCACGCGCGCATGTTCGTCGGCCGCGAGGATTTGCAGGACTACTACCGCGAGGAAGGGTTGGCGGCGCTACAGGAAGCGCGCGCGATCCTGGACGCGGCAGGCGTGCCGTACACCCACCACATCGCGGTCGGCCACGTGGCGCAGACCATCGCCGCTTACGCCAAGGAAAAGGGCTTCGACCAGATCGTTCTCGGCTCGCATGGGCGCGGGGCACTCACGCATCTGCTGCTCGGCTCGGTGGCGAGCGACGTGCTGCGGCTCGCAGAACTTCCGGTGACGCTGGTGAAGTAGCCCCAGGCGACGGGCGCTGACGTGGGTCGGCGCTGCCCCAGATTGCGGACGTGCGCGAACCGGCGCAATCTCCGGCCTGATACCTCGGCTGGCCGATGCCAGCATTCTTCACGCAGCGCTGTCCACGAGCCGCGCCACGAGACATGGAATCGGAGAGCGACGACGTCACGCCAGGGCACGGCCGGGGGTCGGTGCGCCACACCCGGACGCTGGCCGATCGTGATCGCGACATGCTCGAGAGCCTGCTTGCCCACCTCCACGGAGTGGTCTATCGCTGCCGCGCCGACGAACATTGGACCACGGAGTTTGCCAGCGCGGGCGCGCTCGGGCTCTTCGGCTGCGCGCCCGAAGAGTTGATCGGAAAGCAGCGTCTCGCCGGCGACACGGCGATCCTGGCCGAAGACCGTGCCCGGGTCCGGACCGAGGCCATGGCAGCGATCCGCGCGCGGCACCGCTTCTTTCTGGAGTATCGGGTGATGACCCGCTCCGGCATCGTAAAGTGGGTGGCCGATCGGGGCACCGGCGTCTTCGATGCGCAAGGCGCGCTGGCGTGGATCGAGGGGTTCGTCGAGGACGTGACCGAGCGCCGGCTCGCGCAGGAGGCACTGCGCGTTGCCGAGGAGCGTTACCGGAGCATCTTCGAGCACGCGGTCGAGGGCATCTTCCAGAGCTCCCCCGACGGGCGCTACGTGCGCGTGAATCCCGCGCTCGCCCGCATCCTTGGCTACGATTCGCCGCAGGATCTGATCAACGCCGTCACCTCGCTCCAAAGTCTGTACGTCGAGCCGGGACGACGCCAGGAGCTCATCCATGCACTGCGCGGGCGCGGCACCGTGAGCAACTTCGAATCGCGCATGTACCGCAAGGACGGCAGCATGATCTGGGTGGCGGAGAGCGCGCGTACGGTCTGCGATGCCGCAGGCAACATCGTCTTCTTCGAGGGCACGCTGAAGGACGTCACCGACAGCAAGCTCTTCGAGCAGCAGCTCCTGCACCAGTCCAACCATGATGCGCTGACCGGGTTGCCCAACCGCTCGCTGTTGCGCGACCGCCTCGAGCAGGCGCTGCGACAGGCGGAGCGCTATCAGTCGGCGGTCGCGGTGGTGCTCGTCGACCTGGACCGGTTCAAGTTCATCAACGACAGCCTGGGTCACAACGTCGGCGATGCGCTGCTCAACAGCGTGGCCGAGCGCCTGCGCGACTGCGTCCGCGACTACGACACCGTGGCGCGCCACGGCGGCGACGAGTTTGCGCTCGTCATTTCCGGTCTGCCCGGCCACGGTCACTTGGCCGACCAGATGCGGCGGATCCTGTCCGCGGTGTCGGCCCCGTGGTGTCACCGGGACGTGGAGTACAGCGCGACCTGCAGCATCGGCGTGAGCATCTATCCGCGCGATGGCACCGACGCCGAAACGCTGCTCAAGAACGCGGATGCCGCCATGTACCGGGCAAAGGAGACTGGCCGCAACAACTTCCAGTTCTACGCGCCGGACATGAGCTCCAAGTTCGCGGTGCGCCTTCAGACCCAGGGCAACCTGCGTCGCGCCCTCGAGCGCAACGAGTTCCGCCTGCACTATCAGCCGAAGCTCGATCTCGGAACCGGGCGCGTGATCGGACTCGAAGCCCTGATCCGGTGGGACTTTCCCGGCGAGGGCATGATCGCGCCGAACCGCTTCGTGCCGATCGCCGAGGAGACCGGGCTGATCGTGCCGATCGGCGAATGGGTGCTGCGCACCGCCTGCCGCCAGGTCAAGACGCTACAGGCGGAAGGGCTCCCGCCCGTGGTGGTGTCGGTGAATCTTTCGCCCGCCCAGTTCAGGCAGGGAGGGCTCGCCGAGACCGTGGGCCGCATCCTCGCCGAAACCGGCCTCGATCCAGTCCATCTCGAGCTCGAGGTGACGGAAAGCCTCGCCATGCACGATGCGGCGAAGTTCATCGACGAGCTGCAGGCGTTGAAGAATCTCGGCATCCAGCTCGCGATCGACGACTTTGGCACCGGCTACTCCAGTCTCAACTACCTGAAGCGCTTTCCGATCGACCGGCTCAAGATCGACAAATCGTTCGTGTGCGATATCGGTCAGGATGCGGACGATGCGGCGATCGTCAAGGCCGTCATCACCCTGGGCCACAGCCTGAACCTGAAGGTCTTGGCGGAGGGCGTCGAGAGCACCCAGCAGCTCGACTTCCTGCGCGCGAACCGCTGCGACGAGGTGCAGGGGTTCTACTTTTGCCACCCGCTACCGTTCGACGAAATCAGGCGGCTGCGAGAGCTTCCGGTACGCGCGGGCGGACGACTCCTCGGAGAAGGTACGCCAGAGCGCCAGGACGGCAATCGTCGCGAAAAAGACAAGCGCCCACTCGGCGATCGACAGGTTTAGAAAGAGCCAGCTGCGCTTGGCGCAGTCTCCAGTGCCGCTGAAGAGCGCCGGCAGGAGCTGCGCCAGCGGCGTGGTGTCGACCAGGAAATAGAAGTCGGCACCGCACTCCTGGATCGGCGGCGGAAAGTGCTGCAGCCACGACTGGCGCCCTGCCACTACCATCCCCGCCAACGCGAGCAATGCCACCGCCAGACCCGCCCCGATCCGTGCCGCGGGTCGCCGGGGGTCCAGCAGGGCTGCCACCAGCGCCACGGCACCGATGGCGATAAAGATGACGCGCTGCAGGATGCACAAGGGGCAAGGCTCCAGCCCTTGACTGTGCTGGAGATACAGGCCGAAGGCGACGAGACCCGCGCAGACCGCGCAGACGGCAGCGAAGAAAATCCGGGAATCGAGGGGGAAGCGCGGCATCAGGCAGGAAACAGCAGTGGTTCGGGGCATTATACCGAGCGCCGCAGGCAGATGCGTGGCGCGGACCTCGGCCGCTGTTTTGCCCCGTCTGTCTCGGCGGATATCGCGCGATATGGCGTCCGGGGTGCCGAGGCCAGTATCATGCCGGGGACGTAGGCGGTTTGCACAAGACGCTGCAAGCGCAGGAACTTCGGGTTCCAGGCAGCCGCCCTCGGAAAATCCCTCCGTTCGCGTTTCAGTTCCTTGGTTAAGTAAGAACGCTAACTCATTGAGCGAGAGAGATATGCGAGCTCGCAAGCGCCTGCTGATCACCGGCTGTGGTCGGAGTGGCACGAAGTACATCACGCACCTGCTGCGGCGACTTGGCCTGGATGTCGGACATGAGCGCATGGGCGAGGATGGCATCGCCTCGTGGACCATGGCGGTGAATGCCGAGGTGGTGGCCTGGGGGGTACCGGTGCGCCACTACGACTTCGATCAGGTTTTTCATCAAGTCCGTGATCCCCGCCAGGTCATTGCCTCGGCGACGACGTTCAAGCCCGCTTCATGGTCGTTCATCTGTGCTCACACACCCATAGCGCCCGAGGACCCCATCCTTTTGCGTGCGGCGAAGTACTGGTACTACTGGAACCTGGAGGCGGAGAAGAGCGCCGGATGGCGCTACCGGATCGACACCTTTCGGGACGTTTTCGAGGAATTCTGTGAGCGCCTGCATTTGAGCCCCGACCGCAGGGTCTTGGCCCAGGTGGACCCGGATGTCAACACGCGGCGGCGCGGCAGGGCCTTTCACCTGTATGAGGAACTGTGCGAACGGCTGCGCTGCGACGTGAGTCCCGCGATCAAGCGACGACTGTCGGGGTCGTCGGGGGCAGCAGGGCAGGAGCTACCCTCCTGGGAGGCCCTGCGTGCCCTCGATCCGGTGCTCACGGACCGCATCCGATCCAAGGCGCTCGAGTATGGATACGACGTCCAGTAGCGGTCACGCTCCGGCCGCGGCGGCGACCTGCAGCCCGCCAAGGACGCTGCGGGTGCTGATCGTGATCGAGAACATGAGCTACACGTACGACACCCGCGTCCAGAAGATCGCGCGCACCCTGAAGCGCGCCGGCCACCAGGTCATGGTCATCTGTCCGCGCTATCCGGGTGACCCCCTGAAGTCATCGCACGAGGGCGTCACGGTTGCCTTCTATCCGGTACCGCGGCTGCCCGGGGGTGCCGTAGGGCATCTGCTCGAGTATGGCTACAGCTTTGCGGCCGTCGTGCTCCTCTCCAGCGCCGTGTTCGTCAAGACCCGCTTCGACGCCATCCACATCTGCAATCCGCCCGACATCTTCTTTCCGGTTGGCGGCTTGTGGCGGCTGCTCGGCCGGCGTTTCGTGTTCGATCAGCACGATCTGTGTCCGGAGCTGTCCCAGGTTCGCTACGGCAAGCGGCGCTGGCTCTATCGCATGGCGCTCGCACTGGAACGCTGGACCTATCGGGCTGCCGATCACGTCCTGGTGACCAGCGAAAGCGGCCGGCAATGCGCGATCGGGCGCGGCGGGGTGGATGCCGAACGCCTCACACTCGTATACAACGGTCCGGACCTTTCGCGCCTGCCCGAGGCGAGGGGCGGCGGCAGCGCGCGCGATATCGTCGAGGTCGGGTACGTCGGAGACATGAACCCGCAGGATGGGATCGACTATCTCCTGCAGGCGGCGCAGTACATCAGGTGGACCCGACAGCGGGTCGACGTGCGCTTCGTACTGGTGGGGGACGGCAGCGCATACGCTGCCTTGCAGCAGGCCGCGAGTCGGATGTCGCTCGGTGACAGTGTCGAATTCACCGGGCGGCTCGCGCCGCTGCAGGCAATGCAGCGCCTCGCCGCGTGCGATCTGTGCGTGATACCGGATCCGAAGAACGCCTTCACCGATTCGTGCGTCATGGTGAAGTCGCTCGAATACATGGCGCTCGGCAAGCCGATCGTCGCGTTCGAACTGAAGGAAACCCGGACTATCTGCGGCGATGCCGCCCTCTACGCACGGGAGAACGACTTCCGCGAGCTCGCACACCAGATTCTGCAATTGGCGGACGACCCGGGTCTGCGGCGGCAGTTGGGCCAAATCGGGCGCCTCAAGATCGAGAACGAGCTCGCGTGGACTTTTTGCGAGCGAGCACTGCTCCGCGCCTACGAGGGCGTGGGCTGCGCCGCGGGCTGACGCGAATCGCGCCGCTCGACAGCGTTGAACCGGGCAGCCTGATGCCGCGACCCGTCTTCGTCTTCGGTATCTCGGCCGCCACGTGGGCCGTGATCGATCCCCTGATCGCGGCCGGTCGCCTGCCCAATCTGCAGCGGCTGCAGGCCGAGGGCTGCCGGGCGACGCTCTTGTCGGTGCGCGTACCGGGTGACGAGCACTACCGACCCCAGGTCGCGTGGGCGACGATGGCAACCGGTTGCCATCCAGAGCGTCACGGCATCACGCGCTTCTACCACACCGCGGACGACCTGCGGGAGCCGAGCCTGTGGCAGATATTCGAGCGGCACGGGGAGCGTGTGGGCGTCTACGGCTGGCCGCTGGACTGGCCGCCCGGCGAGACCGACGGCTTCATCATTCCCTCGCACTGGGCCCGTGATGCGCGGACCTGGCCACCCGAGCTGTCGGCGATCAAGGCGCTCGATCGCGAGCAGCAGGACAGCGAGCGCGAGAGCGGGCATCGCCTGTCCCCGGCCAGGCCCCTGCGCCTTGCCGCAACACTGCGACGCCACGGGCTGCGTGCGCCGACGATGGCCCTGCTCGGCACCACCCTCCTGCGCGCGGCGACCACGCGCGACGCCGAGCAGCGCGCGCTGCTGCTTCGCCATGCCAAGATCGAGCTCTCCGCCGATGTGTTCGCGCATCTGTGCGCCCGCTTCCGTCCGGGCTTTCACAGCTTCCACACCTTCCTCGTCGATTTCGTCTGTCATCGCTATTGGCGCTATTTCGAGCCGCAGCACTTCCCCATGGTCGATGCAGGTGCGATCGCGCGCTTCCGCGGTGCCGTCGCGGACGCTTATGCGCGTACCGACCGGATCCTGGGACGATTGCTTGCGCGTCTGCCCGCCGATGCCGTGGTCGCGGTCGTCTCGGAGCATGGCATGGCAGCCGAGCCCGAGTCGGCGGAGGTGGGGGAGTGGCGCTACGTGATCCGCGGGTCGCGATTGACCGAGCTCATCGGCGTCGAGAAAGAGATCGTGGCCTGCCCGGTGGCGCGCTGGGTGGCATTGCGTTCACGCAATGGACACGGTCTCCCGCCGGACACGGCGAACCGGGTGCGCGGGATCGTCGTGACGGATACAGGCTTGCCGCTGTTTCAGGTGCACGAGCACGCCGACGAAGTGGTGGTGAAGTTCAATCTCGACGCGAAGGTGGCGCGCTATCGCGACGGCGACCTCGAAACGCTCGCAGTCCGCTACGGGGACCAGGGCGTGCCTTTCTCGCACTTGAGTCGGCGGCTCGGGCGGACACGCTCGGCGATGCACGACGAGCGCGGCATGCTCATTCTGTACGGGGAGGGGATCAGGCGCGGCGTGCGCTTGCCCGATGTCCGGCTGGTGGACGTGGCGCCCACGCTGCTTGCCGCAGCCGGCCTTCCGGTACCGGCGGGTCTGGACGGTCGGGTGCTCGACGTATTCGGCCGGGGTGGCCCGGCTCGAGTTCCGACCAGGGGTCAGGAGCAATGCGCTACGTAGCGAACGGCATGGTGCGTCTCTACGAGCGGTCTCCGGTCTGGACGCGGTCCATCGCCAGTTCCGTGTACGGCGCCGTCAAGCATTACCGCGAGTCTCCGCGGGCCGTGCGCCAGTACCTCGACGAGTTGACGGAATCGCAATGGTGGTCCCGCGCGCGCCTCGAGGACCTGCAGCAGCGACGCTTGCAGGAGATCGTCCACCATGCGGCGGCTCACGTGCCCTATTACCGCCACGTGTTCGCCGAGTACGGGATCGCGCCCAGCCAGATCCAGTCGGTCGACGACCTGAAACGCCTACCCACGCTTAGCAAGGAGACGGTCAGGCAACGCGCCGGCGACCTGCTGGCCGACGGGTACGACCGGAGGACAATCCGCTCCGAGTCGACCTCCGGCACCACCGGCACACCGCTCACGGTGTACATGGACGACCGAACCTTTCTCGCAACGAAGGCGGTTCAGTATCTTCATCGGTATTGGGGGGACTACAACCCCGACGACTGGATTGGCGTCTTCGGGGGCTACAAAGTCGTACCCATGGGCCGGCGCACGCCACCCTTCTGGATCAGGAATTACCACGACCGCCAAGTCCACTTTTCGACCTACCATCTGGCGCCTGATCGAGCAGGCCTGTATCTGGATGCGATCGCTGGCTCGAAGGTGAGGTATCTGCGCGGCTATCCGTCGGCGATCGGGTTGCTGGCGCGGTTTTCGGCCTCCGCGGGTCGCACGCTGCCCTTGCGGGGCGTGTTCCTCAACTCCGAGCCGATACTGCCCTGGCAGCGCAAGGCTATCGGTGAGGTCTTCGCATGTCCCATCTACAACTATTACGGCCAGATAGAGAGAGTCGTGATCGGTGCCGGGTGCGGCGCGAGCGAACACCTGCACGTCAGCATGGAAACCGGCATCGTCGAGTTCGTTGCGAGCGACACTCTGCCGGGTCGCTCGGTCGTTGTGGGCACCTCGCTCCTCAACCGTGCGATGCCGCTGATTCGATACGAAATTGACGACATCGCATCGCCCGTGGAGAACACCTGTCCTTGTGGCCGCAACCACTGCTTGATGAGCGAAGTCGAGATGCGGGCCAGTGATTTCCTGCTCACGCCGGAGGGGAGCTTCCTCGCCCCCACCGGTGTCTCGATCGCTTTCAACCGCTCGCGCGGCGTGGCGAGCTCCCAGATCGTGCAGGACGACCCGATGCATCTGACGATCAGGGTCGTGCCCGAGCCTGAGTTCACGAGCGACGATGCCGCCGCCCTGATTCGGGAACTGCGGACCTGGGTCGGCAAGACAGTGAAGATCGACGTCGAGACCGTCGGCGAGATTGCACGAACGGCGAACGGCAAGTTCAAGTTCGTCGTTTCGGACTTGGCGCGCAGCAAGCTTGGCATGTAGGAGGTGGTAATCGTCTTCCTCGTTTCCTTTGCCGCTTGCACCGTCTGGTCGTACCTTCTCTTCGCGCGCGGGCGCTTCTGGCGGACCGCGGAGCGGGACGATCGGGATGCGGCGCCGTCTCCAGCGCACGATCGCTGGCCCTCAGTGGTTGCCGTGGTGCCGGCCCGAGACGAGGCGGCGCTGATCGCCGAGACCATCGGCGCGCTGCTGCAACAGCGCTACCCGGGACCCTTCTTGGTCGTCCTGGTCGACGACCACAGCGCCGACGGCACCGCGGCGAACGCCCGGAGCGCGGCGCAGGCGGCTGGCGCGGCGGACCGCCTGACGGTACTCGCGGGTGCGCCGCTGCCGCCCGGCTGGTCCGGCAAGCTGTGGGCGTCGGAGCAGGGCGTTCGCCATGCCGACTCGTTGCCCGAGCCCCCGGAATACCTGCTGCTCACCGACGCTGACATAACACATGCGCCGGACATGCTCAGCGCGCTGGTCACGCGGGCGCGGGCAGGCGGCCTCGTGCTCACCTCGCTCATGGTGAAACTGCGCTGCGAAAGCGTGGCGGAGCGTGCCCTGATTCCGGCCTTCGTCTTCTTCTTCCAGATGCTCTACCCGTTCCGCTGGGTCAACCGACCGAACCAGCGCACGGCCGCCGCCGCCGGCGGCTGCATGCTCGTGCGCCGCGACGCGCTGGCGGCAGCGGGCGGAATCGCGGCGATCCGCGGTGCGCTGATCGACGACTGCGCGCTTGCCCGGCGCATGAAGGCGCGCGGACCGATCTGGCTCGGGCTCACCGAGCGAGCGCACAGCCTGCGGCCCTACCCGCGGGTGCGGGACATCCGGCGCATGGTTGCGCGCACGGCCTACTTCCAGTTGCGCGAGTCGCCGCTGCTCCTGGCCGCGACAGTTCTCGGGATGGGGGTCGTGTATCTCGCTCCGCCCGTCCTTGCCTGTCTTGCTCGCGGTGCTGCGCAGATACTGGGCCTCGCCGCGTGGGCGATGATGACGGTTGCGTACCAGCCGACGCTGCGCTTCTACCGCCGGTCGTGGGTGTGGGGACTGGCGCTGCCGGGCATCGCTCTGGCATACCTGCTGTTCACGCTCGACTCGGCCTGGCAGCACTGGCGCGGCCGGGGCGGGATGTGGAAGGGACGCACGCAGGCCGTTAGCGCACGGTCCGGCAAAGGCCTATGATTGTCCTCGCGGATGATCGAGCGGGGAGGGGACGCATATGCCGAAGCGTACTGTGGTCAGAAGAGCGAGCCCGACGAAGCCGCCGTCGGCGAATAAAACCACGAGGTCGCGCGCTACGGCCAAGGCGGTTGCACCCGTAGCGGTCGCTCGCAAGAAGGCAGGCAAGGCGCCCACACCCCGGCGAGCGAGTGCCACCCCTGGACCCGCGGCGGCAAGGCGCGCCGCGAGGACGCCCGCGCAACGGCCGATGCATGCTGCTGTCAGAAGTCTTGCGCCGCGCGCCGCGGCAGAGTCCGCGGCGGTTCCGGTAAGTGTGGTCACGGTCACCGATGTCTACAGCGGCGACCCCCGCAGCAGTCCCGGGAGCGCCGAGTTCGCATACCGCCTGCTCGCCGAGGGCGACTCCTGGTTCACCATCGGCGGCATTCCGTCCTCGAACCTGCTCTACGAACTGCGGCTGCCGCAATCGGGCATCGTCTGCAACATCGCCTCTCCCGGCGACACCCTGGTGCGCATCGCCGACCTCGCACGCAACCGGGATTTGCAGAAGCTCCTGACCGAACGCTTCGGCTATCGCTGGCATGCGATCCTGCTGTCGGCGGGCGGGAACGACCTGATGGATCGCGCCGGGCAACTGCTGCGCAATCCCGATGCCGGCAGCAGCGATCCGCGCGACTACCTGGTGACCGTTCAGGTGGAAGACTTCGTGCGCGACGTGCAGGACGGGTATCGCATCATCACGGGTCTGCGAGATGCGCCACAGAGCGCCAATGCCGGCGTGCCGATCGTGGTGCACGGCTACGACTATCCGACACCGCGGGACGCACCCGCGCGCTTCATCACCCTGCCGGTGCTCGGACCGTGGCTGCAGCGCGCGTACGACGACCATGGGATCGCCGAGGATATGCGTATCCCGATCACGAACTTTCTGGTCGACGTGCTCGCCGAGGCAATCAAGGTCCTGGCCGAGGGGCCCTCAGCACTGCCCGACTTTCATTTCGTCGAGACCCGGGGTGCATTGCAGAGAGCTGCCGCAGGCGCCACCGGGGTGAGCGGGGACTGGCTGAACGAGATCCACCCCAGTCCC
The DNA here is from genome assembly GCA_039807745.1 of Burkholderiales bacterium. Taxonomy (GTDB): domain Bacteria; phylum Pseudomonadota; class Gammaproteobacteria; order Burkholderiales; family JAEUMW01; genus JAEUMW01. The sequence goes on along the minus strand of JBDHRV010000025.1, from coordinate 10,411 downwards.
GACGGCTATCGCAAGATCGCCGCACGGATCGGCGAGAAGGTGAGAAGCCTGCTCGCGCGCTGAATGGCCCGCGCAGGGAAAGAAAAAAGGGCCGATTGCGAAAACCGGCCCTTTCTTTTTTTGGCGCGGCGGCGCTACGCCATCGCCTTGATTGCCGCGGAGAGCCGGCTCTTGTGACGCGCGGCCTTATTCTTGTGCACGATCTTCTTGTCCGCCACCGAATCGATGATGCTCATCGATTCGGTGAAGACCGCCTTGGCGGCTGCCTTGTCGCCGGTCTCGACCGCCTTGCGCACCTTCTTGATCGCGGTGCGAAGGCGGGTGCGAAGCGCCGCGTTGTGCGCGTTGCGCACGACTGCCTGGTGGGCACGTTTCTTTGCTTGGGCGGAATTCGCCATGGGTCGACCTCGAAACCTGGAATCCTGGGAAAAGCCGGTTATGGTAAGTGGGTTGCTGGTGATTTGCAAGCCACACGATCGGCTAAGATAGCGCCCCATGAATTTGCTCAAGGCGCTGGCGACCGTGAGCTCGATGACGTTCGTGTCGCGGGTTCTGGGGTTCGTGCGCGACGCCATCATCGCCCGCGTATTCGGCGCGGGACTCTACACCGACGCGTTCTTCGTCGCTTTCCGCATTCCGAACCTGCTGCGCCGTCTCTTCGCCGAGGGTGCGTTCTCGCAGGCGTTCGTGCCGGTGCTGGCGGAGTACAAGACGCGGCGCGGGGAGGCGCAGACACGGGTGCTGGTCGATCACGTCGCGGGGCTGCTGTCGGCGGCGCTCGTCGTGGTGACAATCGTTGGTGTGCTCGCGGCGCCGCTCGTCGTGTGGGTGAGCGCGCCCGGGTTCCACGCCAGCGCGGACAAGTTCGACGTGACCGTGTCGCTGCTGCGCGTGACGTTTCCGTACATTCTCTTCATTTCGCTCACCGCGCTCGCGGGCGGCGTGCTCAACACCTACAGCCGCTTTTCGGTGCCGGCCTTCACGCCGACGCTGCTCAACCTGAGCTTCATCGCCTTCGCGCTGTATGCCGCACCGTATTTCGACCCACCGATCATGGCGCTCGCCTGGGCGGTCGTGGTCGGCGGCGTGCTGCAGCTTGCCTTCCAGGTGCCGTTTCTGGCGCGACTCAAGCTGCTGCCACGTTTCTCCCTGGGCAAGCGCGATGAGGGGGTATGGCGCATCACCCGGCTCATGGGGCCGGCGCTCTTCGGGGTCTCGGTCAGCCAGATCTCGCTGCTCATCAACACGATCTTCGCGTCCTTTCTCGTAAACGGCAGCGTCTCCTGGCTGTATTACGCCGACCGGCTGATGGAGTTCCCGGCGGGCATGCTGGGCGCGGCGCTCGGGACCATCCTGCTGCCCAGCCTCTCCAAGACGCACGCCAACGCCGACGGCACCGAGTTCTCGAAGCTCCTGGACTGGGGATTGCGCCTTACCTTGCTGCTCGCCGTTCCGGCCGCGGTGGCGCTCGCGCTGCTTGCCGTGCCGTTGATCGCAACGCTCTTCCAGTACGGAAAGTTCGATGCGACCGACGTGCTCATGACCCGGCAGGCGCTCGTCGCCTACAGCGTCGGCTTGATCGGGATGATCCTCGTGAAGGTACTGGCGCCGGGGTTCTACGCGCGGCAGGACGTGAAGACCCCGGTCAAGATCGGCATCCTCACGCTCGCCATGACCCAGGTGATGAACCTCGCCTTCATCTTCCCGCTGCGGCACGCGGGACTCGCGCTCGCCATCGGGCTTGCTGCCTGTCTGAATGCAGGTCTTCTTTTTCGCACGCTACGCAAGCGCAGCTACTACGTGCCCCAGCATGGTTGGCGGCGATTCGGCCTGCAGCTTTGCGCGGCGGTGCTCCTGCTCGGCGTTACGCTATGGCTGGCTGCGGGCGACGCGGCGTGGTGGCTTGCGGCGTCGGGCAGGGAGCGCGGCGTGAAGCTGGCATGGGTGGTGGCCCTGGGGGCGGCCGTCTATTTCGCGGCGCTATGGGTAGGCGGTGTGCGGCCGCGGCACTTCTCCAAACGGACGGCCTGAGACGGCGCAGCGGCAACGTCAGGTGTGTGACATTGCTTCGTCGACCACCTTGTGCGTGAGGCGCGGGGCGAACATCTCGATAAACCCGTACATATAGCCGCGCAGGTAGGTGTTCTTGCGGATTCCCATGTGCGTCGTGCTCGACTCGAACAGGTGGCTCGCGTCGATGGCGCGCAGTTGCCGGTCGCGGTCCGGATTGAACGCCATGTACGCGACGATGCCCACGCCGAGCCCGAGCTCGACGTAGGTCTTGATCACGTCGGCGTCGATGGCGGTGAGCGTCACATTCGGGACGAGGCCGTGCGCCTCGAAGGCCTGGTTGATCTTCGAGCGACCCGTGAAGGCGAAGTCGTAGGTGATGATCGGATAGCGAGCAATGGCCTCCAGCGTCAGCGGTTTTACCTTGAGCAGGGGATGAGCGGGCGGCACCACGACGCAGCGGTTCCAGTCGTAGCAGGGCAGCATCACGAGCTCGGAGAAGAGCTCGATCGCCTCGGTGGCGATGGCGAGGTCGGCCTCCCCCGAGCTCGCCAGCTCGGCGATCTGCATGGGACTGCCTTGCCGCAGGCTCAAGCGCACGCCGGGATAGCGCTCGGTGAAGCGCTTCACCACCGGGGGCAGCGCATAGCGCGCCTGGGTGTGGGTGGTCGCGATGGTCAGCGATCCGGTCTGTTCGCTGGTGAATTCCTGGGCGACGTTCTTGAGGTTGGTGGCGTCCCGCAGCATGCGCTCGGCCACGCGGATGATGTCCCGACCGGGCCGGGTGATCTCGACGAAGCGCTTGCCGTGGCGGACGAAGATCTCCACACCGAGTTCGTCTTCGAGCAGGCGGATCTGCTTGCTGACCCCGGGCTGGGAGGTGTAGAGCTTCTCGGCTGCCGCCGAGAGGTTGAGCCCCTGGCGGGCGACCTCGCAGATGTATCGTAGCTGCTGCAGCTTCATCGCAAATACGAATCCGATATAAACAATGGCCTAAATATTCTTAAGGCCGAAATGATGACGCTGGTAGCATCACAGGTCAATTTTGGGGAGGGCAGGTCTCGCGCCGGAAATGCCCGAGTGCATATTGCCACCTCCCTCTTGAACTCACGGGGATCGCGTTCTCGCGATGCTCAAGCACCAGGAGAATTACTGAATGTCTTTGCCGGAGAATCTTGCCAACGTCGAGGAGATCGGCCAATTGGGCGCAGCAGTCGAGAGCTTCCTCGGTGGCGGCATGGACCCCGACAAGTTCACCGCTGCGCGCCTGCAGATGGGCGTCTATGGCCAGCGCCAGGAAGGCGTCCACATGGTCCGGGTGAAGGTCCCCGGCGGACGCGTCTCTGCGCGGCAGCTGCGCGGTGTGGCGGAGGTCGTCGAGCGCTACTCACAGAACGGCGTCGCCCACATCACCACGCGCCAGGACCTGCAGGTCTACTACGTGCCGCTCGCGGAGGTGCCGGCCGCCCTGGGGACGCTTGCGTCGTTCGGGCTGACGACGCGCGAGGCTTGCGGCAACACGATCCGCAACATCACGGCCTGTCCGCTCGCGGGCATTTGCCCGAAGGAGCACGTCGACGTCACGCGCTTCGTCGATGGCGCGGTCCAGCACTTCCTGCGCAATCCGCTCAACCAGCAGATGCCGCGCAAGTTCAAGATCAGCTTCTCCGGCTGCGAGGCTGACTGCGCGCAGGGGCTTTTGCACGACCTTGCGGTGGTCGCCGTGCGTGACGGCGATCGGTTCGGGTTCAAGGTTCTCGCCGGCGGCGGACTGGGCCACAAGCCGCACGAGGCGATTGTGGTTGAACCGTTCGTCGAGGAGCGCGAGCTCCTGATGGTGATCGAGGCATTGATCGCACTCCACAACCGTTACTCGGACCGGATCAAGCGGGCCAAGTCGCGCATCAAGTTCCTGGTCGACCGATTCGGTCCTGAAGGCTTCATCGAGAAGTACCGCGAAGAGCTGGCGCATACGCGGGCAGGGCTGGCCAATCGATCGTATCCGACCGGCGAGTGGAAGGCCGGTACCAGCGGCGAAGCACCGGGACCGGGTGCGCCGCGCCGGGTGTTTCCGCAGAAGCAGACGGGACTCGTGGTCGTGCCGATCGCGATACCGCTGGGCGACCTGCGTGCCCGGCACTTGCGCGCCCTGGCCGATCTGCTGGAGCAGTTCGGTCTGCCTGAGCTGCGCACGACACAGGACCAGAACCTCATGCTGCCGCACGTCCCGAGCCGAGAGGTCGAGGCGGTGCGGCGTGCGATTCGTGCGGTCGGATTCGACTTGCCGCAGGCGGGCGACAACGTGGTGGCGTGCCCTGGCACGTCGACCTGCCGCCTGGGAATCACTTCATCGACGCTCGTCGCGCCGAAGCTCGGCGGTGGCAGCGGCGATCTGCGAATTCGCGTTTCCGGTTGCCACAACGGTTGCGCCCAGCCGGAGACCGGCGACATCGGCATCTACGGCGAAGGCAAGCGCCTGCACGGCAAGCTCGTGCCGCACTATCAGACCTACTTCGGCGGCAGCGGCGTTGGCGGCGGTCGCCTTGCGATCAAAGGACCTTCGGTCCCGACGCAGCGCGTGCAGGCAGCGATCGACCGCGTGCAGCAGGCGTACGCGACCGACGGCACGTCGGGGGAGCGCTTCTTCGACTGGGCGCATCGCAAGGGCCAGCAGTATCTGCGCGACCTGCTCGCCGATTTGACGCAGGTCGAGGCGCACGAGGCCGCACACCTCGCACGCGACCACGGCGATACCGCGGACTTCCGGGTTTTGCAACTCGGTGGCGGCGAGTGCGCGGGCGCGAGCCAGGTGACCGCCGGTGCCAACTTCTTCGAGGCCGCGCATGAGCGGGAGTATCGGGACGCGCTCTTCTTCCAGCGCAAGTACGCGGAAGCCGCGAAGTGTGCCGAGGCGATCGCGCGCAGCGTAGGCCAGGCCCTTGCGCAGATCGCGGGCGGGCGCAAGCAGGATGACCTCAAGGCCCTGGCAGCGGAGATCGCCGAACGCCTGCCCGAGCGTGGGGACATCGCCGCGAAGCTCGCGTCGTTCGCCGATGCGCTGGCGCAACCGGATGAAGCGATGACCGATGCGACCGTGGCGCCGTTCTTCCGGGCGCTCGACGAATGGACCCTGGCGGTGGCGGATTACTGCCTGCAGCGCGAGCCCACCCTCGATCTGACCGGGGCGCTGCCGAAGCCGGCCGTACGTTCCCCCGCGAAGGCGGCGGTGGCACGGGCGGCATGAGTCAGTCTGTGGAGACAGAGAAATGAATCTGCATGAGAAAGTTCTGAACGTTTCGACCCTGCTCGAGCAGATCGGTCAGCGGTACCTGCCGGCAGCGTTTGCGAACAGCTTCGGCGCCGAGGACGTGGTAATGACCGATCTCATCGCGCAGCACGCGCCGGGCATAGAGATCTTCACGCTCGACACCGGACGTTTGCCCGAGCCGACGCATGCGCTGATGCGCGAGCTCGCGGATCGCTATGATCTGCCGATCCGCGTCTTCTACCCGGATGGGGCGGAGCTCGAAGCGTTTGCCGCGGCGCACGGCGCGAATGCCTTCTTCGACAGCGTCGAGCTGCGCAAAGGGTGCTGCGAGGTGCGCAAGGTGCGTCCCTTGCGGCGCGCGCTTGCCGGCAAGCGCGCGTGGATCACCGGTCTGCGGCGGGAGCAAAGTCCCACGCGTGCGGCGATCGCGGTGAGCGAGTTCGATCAGGAGCACGGACTCCAGAAATTCAACCCCTTGGCCGACTGGACGCGCAAGGAGGTGTGGGCGTACATCCACGAGCACGAGCTTCCGTACAACACCTTGCACGACGCGGGCTACGCCAGCATCGGCTGCGCGCCGTGCACGCGTGCCATCACGGTGGGCGAGGACGAACGCGCCGGCCGCTGGTGGTGGGAAGATCCCGCGGGCAAGGAGTGCGGTCTGCACGTCGCACGGTTTGCGACCGCGCGCGTGACGATCTCCGCCGCGCAAACGAGTCCGGCACAGATCGACGACAAGGTCACGTCATGAAAGCGGTCGACGTGCAAGAGATCGGCATGCTGGCGCAACCCTCCGCGGCAACGGCGCGGAAGGGGCCGGGTGCGGCGTTGAGCCACCTCGACGTGCTGGAGAGCGAGGCGATTCATATCCTGCGCGAAGTTGCTGCCGAGTGCCGCAATCCGGCGCTGCTCTTCTCCGGCGGCAAGGACTCCATCGTGCTCCTGCGGATTGCCGAGAAGGCGTTTCGTCCGGGGCGCTTCCCCTTTCCGCTGCTCCACATCGACACCGGTCATAACTTTCCCGAGGTGATCGAGTTTCGCGATCGCCGCGCCGCGGATCTCGGCGAACGGTTGATCGTGCGCTCGGTCGAGGATTCGATCCGCACCGGTCGGGTCGTGTTGAAGCGCTCCGACGAGAGCCGCAACGTCCATCAGTCGGTGACGCTGCTCGACGCGATCGCTGAGTTCCACTTCGATGCCTGCATCGGCGGGGCGCGGCGCGACGAGGAGAAGGCGCGTGCCAAGGAGCGCATCTTCTCCTTCCGTGACGAATTCGGTCAGTGGGATCCCAAAAATCAGCGCCCGGAGCTCTGGAGCCTTTACAATACGCGGGTGCACCCCGGCGAGAACATGCGCGTATTTCCGATCAGCAACTGGACCGAGCTCGACGTGTGGCAGTACATCGCGCGCGAGAGGCTCGCCATTCCGAGCATCTATTTCGCGCATCCGCGCGAGGTGGTCCGCCGATTGGGGCAGCTCGCGCCGGTGACGCCGATCACACCGCCGAAGGCCGGCGAGACCGCGCAGACGCTGTCGGTGCGCTTCCGTACGGTCGGCGACATCACCTGCACATGTCCGGTCGAGTCCTCCGCCGCGACGCTGATCGACATCATCGCCGAGACGGCGACGACGCGCATCACCGAGCGCGGCGCCACGCGCATGGACGATCAGACGTCGGACGCATCGATGGAGCTGCGGAAAAAGGAAGGTTACTTCTGATGTCCGCGTTCGAGTCCGTCTCGTTTCGCGCGAGCGAGCTCCTGCGCTTCATCACGGCTGGCAGCGTCGACGATGGCAAGAGCACCCTGATCGGTCGGCTGCTGCACGATTCGAAGGCGATCTTCGAGGACCAGCTGCACGCACTCCAGAAGACCACGCAGAAGCGGGGCGCGAACGGCGTGGACCTTGCGCTGCTCACAGACGGCCTGCAGGCGGAGCGCGAGCAGGGCATCACCATAGACGTCGCCTACAGATACTTCGCGACGCCGCGGCGCAAGTTCATCATCGCCGACACGCCCGGCCACGAGCAGTACACTCGCAACATGGTGACCGGGGCCTCCACCGCCAATCTCGCGGTCATCCTCATCGACGCGCGCAAGGGTGTGCTGACCCAGTCGCGGCGCCACGCCTTTCTCGCGAGCCTGGTCGGCATCCCGCACCTCGTGGTGGCGGTGAACAAGATGGACCTGGTCGGCTGGTCGCGGGATGTGTTCGAAACGATTCGGGGCGAGTTCGGCTCGTTCGCGGAAGGGCTGGGGCTGCGCGACATTGGGTACCTCCCGATGTCTGCGCTTCACGGCGACATGGTGGTGGAGCGGGGCGACAACCTCGATTGGTATCGCGGTCCCACGCTGATGGAGTATCTGGAGAGCGTGGAGATCGCCCACGACATCAACGAGCGCGACTTCCGCTTTCCCGTGCAGTGGGTGTGCCGACCGCAAGAAGAAGCCTGTCACGACTTTCGCGGCTACGCCGGCCGAATCGAGTCGGGCGCCATCCAGGTGGGAGACGAGGTCACCGCGCTGCCGTCCGGATTGACGAGTCACGTCGCGCAGATCGTCACGCTGGATGGCGAGCTGACCCGCGCGGCGGCGCCGCAGTCGGTGCAACTCACCCTCGACAGCCCGCTGGACGTCTCGCGTGGCGACATGATCGTGAAGTCGGACGATCTGCCCCGGGTGACGCAGGAATTCGCGGCCCGCATCTGCTGGTTCGACGCCCAGCCGCTCGACCTGGCACGCAAGTATCTCGTCAAGCACACGACCCGCACGGCCAAGGCGCTCATCAGGGCGATCGAATACCGGGTCGACGTGAACACTTTGGAGCGCCATCCCGCCACCAGTGTCCGGTTCAACGAGATTGCGCGTGTCGCGATCAGGACGCTGCAACCCCTGTTCGTTGACCCTTACGCAACGAACCGGGCGACCGGCAGCTTCATCCTCATCGACGAGACCACCAACAACACGCTCGCTGCCGGAATGATCGAGGGTTAAGGTCGATGGGCAAGGTCTACCTCGTCGGTGCCGGTCCTGGTGCGCCGGATCTCATCACCCTGCGTGCGGCGCGGCTGCTCGAGCGCGCCGAAATCGTCTTCCACGATGCCCTGGTGCATCCCGATACGGTGGCGCTCGCCCGCAGCGCGGAGAAGATCGCGGTGGGCAAGCGCTGCGGCAAGCGCTCGACTGCGCAACGGTTCATCAACAAGCGTCTGATCGATGCGGCGCGCAAGCACGATGTGGTCGTGCGGCTGAAAGGCGGCGATCCGATGCTGTTCGGACGGGCTCAGGAGGAGATCGCCGCGCTCGAGGCAGCCGGTATCGCCTGTGAGATCGTGCCCGGGGTCACCGCCGCGCTGGCGGCGAGCGCACAGATGGGCGTTTCACTCACGCGTCGCGGCCTGGCCCGCTCCGTGACCTTCGCCACCCCCCGCGTCGGCACAGAGGAAGAAGAGAGCGACTGGGCGCCGGCGGTCCTCGGTGCGGACACGTCCGTCCTGTACATGGGAGTCGGACAGGCGGCTGCGATTGCACGCTCGCTGCTCGATCGGGGCATGTCGCCCGCCACACCCGTTCGGGTGGTTGAGAATGCCTCGCTGCCGGGCATGCGCGAATTCCATCTCGCCCTGTCCGAACTCCATCTCGCGGCCGAACAGGGCATCACCGGACCGGCGTTGATCATGTTGGGCGAAGTGTTCGCTCCGCCAGCGTCCCGTTCCATCGAAGCCGATCCGATCGAGATCCTTTTGCCGCGCACCCGTCTCGCCTGAGACGGCGCCACTCCCCGTTGTCGTCGTCCCTCCACATCTGCGGCCTGCGTTCGCGCATTCGAAAGCGCATAAAGAAATAGATTTATATTCGTTAGCGCTCCGTCATCGCACGGCTATAGTCCTGGGCGTCGGCGCAGGGCGGCAACGGTCGCCCGCGCCCCTCCACCCTCGTACTTTAGTCAAACGGAGATCGCATGAAGCTCAAGAATGTGCTGCTGCTCGTGATCGCGCTCGCGCTGTCGCTGCCGGTGCTCGCCGAGACCAACATCCTCAACGTGTCGTACGATCCGACGCGCGAGCTGTATCAGGATTTCAATGCTGCCTTTGCCAAGGCCTGGAAGGCCAAGACGGGCGAGCAGGTGAGCATCCGGGCCTCGCACGGCGGCTCCGGCAAGCAGGCGCGCGCCGTAATCGACGGCCTCGAGGCCGACGTCGTCACGCTCGCTCTCGCCTACGACATCGACGAGATCGCAGCGAAGGGCAAACTTCTGCCGGAGGACTGGCAGAAGCGGTTGCCTCATAACAGCGCCCCCTACACGTCCACGATCGTGTTCCTGGTGCGCAAGGGCAACCCCAAGCACATCAAGGACTGGGACGATCTCGTGAAACCGGGGGTCGCCGTGATTACGCCCAACCCCAAGACTTCGGGCGGGGCGCGCTGGAACTTTCTCGCGGCGTGGGGTTATGCAATAAAGAAGTACGGCAGCGAGGACAAGGCGAAGGCGTTCGTCGCGGCGCTTTACAAGAACGTACCGGTGCTCGACTCGGGCGCGCGCGGTTCGACGACCACCTTCACCGAGCGCGGCATCGGCGATGTCTTCATCTCCTGGGAGAACGAGGCGTTCCTGGCGGTGAAGGAACTCGGGCCGGAGAAGTTCGAGATCGTCGTGCCGTCGGTCAGCATCCTCGCCGAGCCGCCGGTGACGCTCGTCGACAAGGTCGCGGACAAGCGTGGTACGCGCAAGGTCGCTGAGTCCTATCTCCAGCATCTCTATTCCGACGAGGGTCAGGACATCGCCGGCAAGCACTTCTATCGCCCGCGTGACGCCAAGGTGGCGGCGAAGTACGTCAGCACGTTTCCCAAGGTCAACCTCTTCACCATCGACGACGTGTTCGGCGGGTGGCAGAAGGCACAGAAGACCTATTTCGGGGACGGCGGCATCTTCGACCAGATCTACCAGGCCAAGTAATCTTCGCGTTGCTCGGACGCAGGTGGCGCCAGTCGTCACCTTCGCATCTTTCACGGGAGAACATCATGTCTAGCTGGTACGAAGACAACTCGCACTCCATCGGGCACACGCTTGCTGCATGACCCCGACCACAGCGAGGTTGCCATGAGCGCACCGCGAAGCACGCGCTGGAACATC